>DATKNT010000036.1:0-3490 GCA_035541175.1 Gaiellaceae bacterium | reverse complement strand
AGGTTCAGGACGTCGATACGCGTCGACGCGTCCAGCATGCTGATGATCTCGTCGGCGACGAGGAACTTGATGTCGAGCAGCAGGGCGCGCGCGATCAGCAGCCGCTGCAGCTGCCCGCCGCTGAGCTGGTGCGGGAACTTGTTCAGCACCTGGACCGGATCGAGCGAGACCGCCTCGAGCGACGCTGCGACCTTGCTCTGCCATTCCGCGCGTGGGACGCCGGGGAAGAACGATTGGCGGATGAGGTTGAAGACGCGGTCGGCCTTGAAGATCGGGTTGTACGAGCTGAAGGGATCCTGGAAGACGCCCTGCGTCGTCCGGTAGTACGTCTTCAGGCTGCCGCGCTTCAGCCCGGCGATATCGACCCCGTCCCACGTGATCGTCCCCCGCGTGACCGACGACAGGCGCAGGATCATCTTCCCGATCGTGCTCTTGCCGCTGCCGCTCTCCCCGATCAGCGAGATCACCTCGCCGGGCTGCACGTCGAAGCTGACGTCGCGGACCGCGAGCAGCTCCTTGCCGCCGAACGCGCCGACCTTGTAGACCTTCGAGACCCTGTCGAGCTTCAGCACCGGCATGGCGCTAGGCGGCCTCCTCCCAGCAGGCGACGAAGTGCTCGTCCTCGACCTCGACGAACGGCGGCGCCTCGAGGCACTTCTTCGACGCGAGCGGGCACCGGTCGCGGAACCGGCAGCCCTGTGGCGGGTTCAGCAGTCCGGGGGGCGTGCCCGGAATGCCGGTCAGCTTCTTCTCCGCGTAGCGGATTCCCACCTCGGGAAGCGACGAGATCAGCAGCCGTGTGTACGGGTGGCGCGGCGACGAGATGATCGTCTCGCCCGACGCCTTCTCCGCGAGACGGCCGGCGTACATGATCAGGATCGTGTCCGCGATCTGGTAGAGGATCGACAGGTCGTGCGTGATCACCATCAGGCTCTTCACGAAGCCGCGATCGCGGAAGCCGACGAGCGTCTCCCCGACGGCCTTCTGCGTCGAGACGTCGAGCGCGGACGTGATCTCGTCGGCGATGAGCAGCGACGGGTCCAGCAGGGTCGAGAGCACCATCACCGTGCGCTGCTTCATCCCGCCCGAGAGCTCCATCGGGAACATTCCCAGCACCGCGGGATCGAGCCCGACGAGCTCGAGCCGGCGGCGGAGCTCGGGGAGCTCCTGCTTCGGGCTCACACCGTGGGCGGTGAGGAGGTCGGCCGTCAGGTCGCCGATCTTCCGCGTCGGGTTGAGCGCACTCATCGCGTACTGCGGCACGATCGAGATCTTCTTGAAGCGGAAGGCGTTCATCCCGAGCGTGTCCCAGATCGGGAGCTCGGTTCCGTCGAGCGTGGCGTGACCGCCGACGTAGCGCATGCGCGTGTCGAAGCGGATCAGGCTGTTCCCGAGCGTCGACTTGCCGCACCCCGACTCGCCGGCGAGCCCCATGATCTCTCCGTCCGCGACCGAGAACGTGACGCCGTCGAGCGCGCGCACGTCGCCGGCGAGCGTGCGGTAGTAGACCTTGAGATCGTCGACGAGGAGGCTCATCGGCTCACAGCTCGCGCAGCTTCGGGTTGAAGACCTCGTCGAGCCCCACGTTCATGACGTAGAGCGAGCCGACGACCGCCATGATCGCGAGGCCCGGCGGAACGAACCACCACCAGAGCCCGAGCTGCAGCGCCGCGTTCTGCACCGACAGCTGCATCATCATCCCGAGCGAGATCGTGCCCGACGGACCGAGGCCGATGAAGTCCAGCGTCGCGGCGATGAGGACCGCGCCTCCGAACAGGAGGATGAACATCATGAAGAGGTAGGAGCTCATGTTCGGCGCGATCTCCTTGAAGATGATCTGCCGGCTGCTGCGCCCGCTCATGCGCGCCATGTCGACGAAGTCGCGCGAGACGAGCGAGAAGGTCTGCGCTCTGAGAGCGCGCGCCGCCCAGGGCCACGACGTCAGCCCGATGAAGACCGCCTCCGTGAGGATTCCGCGCACCTGGAGGTACGCGGCGATCACGAGCAGGAGCGCGAACGTCGGGATGACGAGGACGACGTTCGTGATCATGTTCAGGATGTCGTCGACGACGCCGCCGCGATAGCCCGCGGTGAATCCGACGACCATCCCGATTCCCGCCGCGATGCCGCCGCCGAGCGCGCCGACGATGAACAGCAGCCGCAGTCCGGTGACGAACTGCGCGAAGACGTCCTGGCCCTGCATCGTCGTCCCGAACCAGTAGCCGTCCTTCGTGGTCGGCGCCGAGGAGAGCACGCCGCCGTAGTCGAGCGGTCCATGCTGCGCGAGGAACGGCCCGACGATCGCGAACAGGAGCATGGTCAGGGTGACGCTGAGCCCGAAGACGAGCTTGCGGTTCCGCAGCGCGAAGTGAAGCGTCTCGCGGAAGCCGCTCATGTGCTTCGCGTCGGGCTCGACCGGGGGCTCGAGCTCCGAGACGAGATCGGGCGGCTCGGCGAGCTTGCCGGAGGTGCTCACGACCCACTCCCCTGCATCCCGATGCGCGTCCTCGGGTCGACGATGATGTAGACGATGTCGACGACGAAGTTGGCGATGAGGACGCCGATGATGATGAAGAGGAAGATGCCCTGGATCACGAAGTAGTCCTCGTTCGTGATCGCCCGGTAGATCTGGTAGCCGAGACCGGGATACGAGAAGACGATCTCGGTCACGAGCGCGCCGGCGATGACTGCGCCGAGCGTGAGCGCGAGGCCCGTGATCTGCGGCAGCAGCGCGTTGCGGAAGGCGTACTTGCGGATGAGCCGCTGCGGCGCTCCGAGCGCCTCCAGGTAGTGGGCGTAGTCGGCCTCGAGCTCGTAGATGATCAGGTTCCGCATGCCGATCGCCCAGCCGCCGAACGCGACGAGGAAGAGCGAGAGGAACGGCAGGAACCAGTGGTAGGCCAGGCTCGAGACGAAGGCCCATGACCACTCTCGCGTGGCCGTCGGGTCGTAGGCGAACCCGACCGGGAACACGTGCCAGACGACGGCGAACACCCACGAGAGGAGAATCGCGAGCCACATGTAGGGCGTCGCGGTCAGCGCGTATCCGAACGGCAGCAGCGTGTTGTCGAGCGTCTTCCTGCGCGCGGCGAGTGCGCCGAACTTGTTCCCCGCGTACCAGCTCAGCAGGGTCGCCGGGATCAGCAGCCCGAGCGTGTACGGAAGCGCGTGCAGGATGATCGTCGTCACCGGCGTCGGGAACTGGAGGATGCTCGTGCCGAGGTCGCCGTGGAAGAGGGAGACCCAGAAGTACCAGTACTGCTTCCAGAGCGGCAGGTCGAGGTTGAACGCGCGCATGTAGTGGTGGTAGAGGTTCTGCGCGACCCGGGGATCCTGCACCTGGATCCGCCCGACCAGCGTCAGGACGGGGTTGCCCGGCATCAGGTGCGGGATCGCCCAGTCCACCGTGACGGCGACGACGAACGTGACGGCGTAGATGCCGAGCTTCCTCAGGAAGTAGCCTCGCACGAGGTCTCCGGGTCAGTCGTGT
>DATKNT010000035.1:0-15605 GCA_035541175.1 Gaiellaceae bacterium | reverse complement strand
CTCGTCTCCCCGTACGACGCGACGGTGCGCGCGGTGCACGTCGCGGAGGGCGACCGCATCGCGGGCGGCGCCGTGCTCGTCGAGCTGGACGAGTAAGACCGCAGGCTACGCGCGGACGAGCGTCTTCCAGCGGCGGAGCGTTCGTACGGGCACGGACCGGTGCGTCGGCCGTGGCCGGAGACCGAGGGCACGGAGCAGGCTCATGCTTGCCGCATCGGCCCGAGCGGCGTGAAGCTTGACCCCCACCAGAGGCCCGAGCCAGCGCTGAGCGTTAGCGAGGGCCGGAGGAAGCGGCCCGGGATGGCCGGTCCCGGCCACCACGGGCCGCGCGGGATCGCGAACTCGCCCAGATCGCTGTGGGTGGACCGCCCACGACCCGCGGAGCCGGGACCGCGCTCCCGGCGGAGCGCCACTGCGCCCCGCCACGCGAGCCCCACCCGCGCGAGCAGCGCAGCTTCTCGCGCGGACCTAGAAGAGCTTCTGCAGCTTCATCGCGGCGCCCATGTCCCCCTTGATCTTGAGCTTGCCCGTCATGTAGGCGCTCGTCGGGTTCAGGTCGCCGGCGACGATCTTCTCGAAGGTCTCGACCGAGGCGCTGATCGTCGCGTCGGCGTCGCCTTCGCCCTCGCTCACGTTGATCGAGCCGTCGTCCACGTCGACCTTCCACTGCCCCGCGCCCTCGATGTCGAAGAGGTACGAGTTCGTCATCCCCGCCGTCTTCGCCGGATCGGCGCGGGACTCGAGGTTCGCGAAGAACTCCTGCACTGTCTCGGTCATCTATGAAGCTCCTTGCTTGGGTCGGATCAGGCCGCGAGCGTACACTCCGGCCGGGAGCGGCCGCCGGGCGGTACCATCGCCCGCCGATGGAGCCGTCGATCGAGATCTCGCTCCCGGGGCAGGAGCGCGCGGACACCCTCGCGCTGCCCGTGGCGCAGCCCCTCGGCGGCGAGGGCGCCCGCATCGTCGACGAGAAGCTGCACGGGCTCCTGGCCCGGCTGACCGAGACCGGCGAGCTCCGCGGCGAGCGCGGCGAGGCGGTCGTCCTCCACCTGAACGGGGAGCTGTCGGCGCCGCGCCTCGTCGCCGCCGGCGTCGGCCCGCACGACGCCGCCGACGCCGACGCGCTCCGGACCGGAGCCGCCGCTGCCGCGCAGAGCGTCGCCCGCGTCGGCGGCACGATCGTCTGGCTCCTCGACGAGAGCCTGCCCGTGCCGCTGCCGGAGCAGGCGGCCGCGCTCGTCGAGGGGACGATCCTCGGCGCCTACTCGCCGGGCCGCTGGAAGACGAACGGGGACGGCGCGCCGCCCGGCTTCGAGCGGATCGTGCTCGGCACCTTCGACGATCCGGCCATCCGCGGCGCAGCCGAGCGGGCGGCACTCCTCGCCGGCCGCGCGAACCGCGCCCGCGACCTCGCGAACATGCCGCCGAACGAGCTCGACCCGCAGCGGCTCGCGGAGCACGCGCAGCTCCTCGCCGACGAGCACGAGCACCTGACCGCGTTCGCGCTCGGCCCGGCCGAGATCGAGGAGCTGGGCATGGGCGCGCTCGCGGCCGTCGGCCGCGCCAGCCGCCACGGGCCGCGGCTCATCGTCCTCCGCTACGAGCCGCCGGCGCCGTCGCGGCCCGACCTCCTCCTCGGCCTCGTCGGCAAGGCGATCACCTTCGACGCGGGCGGCATCTCGATCAAGCCGTCGACGCGGATGGAGGACATGAAGGGCGACATGGCCGGCGGCGCCGGCACGCTGCACGGGATCGGCGCGCTCGCCGCGCTCGGGCTGCCCGTGCGCGCGGTCGCCGTCCTCGCCGCCGCGGAGAACCTCCCGGGCGGCGACGCCTTCCGCCCCGGCGACATCCTCCGCGCCGCGAACGGCAAGACGATCGAGATCGTCAACACCGACGCGGAGGGACGGCTCGTGCTCGCGGACGCGCTCTGGTACGCACGGCGCGAGGGCGCGACGCACCTGCTCGACCTCGCGACGCTCACCGGCGCGATGGAGCTCGCCCTGGGCGATCTCTACGCCGGCGTCTTCGCCAACGACGACGACTGGCGCGACCGGGTGGTCGAGGCGGGGCGGCGCAGCGGCGACCTCGTCTGGCCGTTCCCGCTCCACCCGCGCTACCGTCGGTATGTGGACTCCGCGTACGCCGACCTGAAGAACGGCTCGATCCTCCGCCAGGCCTCCCCCGCGCTCGCCGCGGAGTTCCTCCACGAGTTCGCGGGCGACGGGCCGTGGGCGCACGTCGACATGGCCGGGCCCGGCTTCCTCGAGCGCTCGCGCGGCGACTCCATGCGCGTCCCGGGCGGCACCGGCTTCGGCGTGCGGCTGATCGCCGAGCTCGCAGCGGGCCTCGCGTGAACTACGAGCTCTCGGAGGAGCAGGAGCTCGTCCGCAGCACCGTACGGGAGTTCGCGACGACCCGGGTCGCCCCGGTCGCCGCGGAGCTCGACCGCGACGGACGCTTCCCGTACGAGCTCGTCGCCGAGCTCGCCGAGCTCGGCCTGATGGGGATGCCCTTCCCCGAGGAGGACGGCGGCGCCGGCTCCGACACCGTCTCGTACGCGATCGCGATCGAGGAGGTGGCACGGGTCGATTCCTCCGTCGCGATCACCGTCGCCGCCCACACGTCGCTCGGGACGATGCCGATCCACCTGTACGGCACCGAGGAGCAGCGGCGCGAGTGGCTGCCGCGCCTCGCGTCGGGACAGGCGCTCGCCGCCTTCGGGCTGACCGAGCCGGGCGCCGGCTCGGACGCCGCCGCGACGCTGACGCGCGCGGAGCTGCGCGACGGCAGCTGGGTGATCAACGGCTCGAAGATCTTCATCACGAACGCCGGCACGGACATCACCGCGTGCGTGACGATCACCGCGCGCACCGGCGACGACGAGATCTCCACGATCATCGTTCCGAACGGGACGCCGGGCTACGAGATGTCGCCGCCGTTGCAGAAGCTCGGCTGGCGCGCGTCCGACACGCGCGCGCTCACGTTCGTCGACTGCGCGGTGCCGGAGGCGAACCTGCTCGGCGAGCGCGGCCGCGGCTTCCACCAGTTCCTCGAGATCCTCGACGGCGGCCGCATCTCGGTCGCGGCGATGGGCGTCGGGCTCGCGCAGGGCGCATACGACCTCGCGTCCTCGTATGCGCGGGAGCGGCACCAGTTCGGCCGGCCGATCGCGAAGTTCCAGGCGGTGCAGTTCGCGCTCGCCGACATGGCGACGGAGATCGAGGCCGGCCGCCAGCTCGTCCGCCGCGCCGCGTGGCTGAAGGACGCGGGGCAGCCGTACGGGCTCGCCGCCGCGCAGGCGAAGCTGTTCACGGGGCTGCTCTCGAACCGCGCCGTGAACGCGGCGCTCCAGATCCACGGCGGCTACGGCTTCATGGACGACTACGCGATCTCGCGGCTCTACCGCGACCAGAAGATCCTCGAGATCGGCGAGGGCACGAACGAGGTGCAGCGCATGGTGATCGCCCGCCTCCTGGGCCTGTAGAACGGGCAGAATTCCAGGGTGGTCCTGGTCGCCGGCGCCGTGGTCGCCTCCGCTCTCTTCGGGCAGGCGGTCCGGCGGCTGCGGTCGCGGGGCCGCGCCGACCTCGCCGGCTGGGACCGCGTCGCGCTGTTCGCGGGCGGGCTCGCCGCGATGTTCGTCGCGCTCGAGTCGCCGCTCGACCGCGTCGCCGACGAGAAGCTGCTCTCCGCGCACATGCTCCAGCACGTGCTGATCGGCGACGTCGCCCCGGCGCTGCTCGTCCTCGCGGTGCGCGGCCCGCTCCTCTTCTTCGTGCTGCCGGCGGCGGTGCTCGGGCCGCTCGCGCGCAGCCGCGGCGTGCGCGCGGTCGCACGCGCGCTGACGCGGCCGGCGGTCGTGTTCGGGCTCTGGGCGCTGAACCTCGCGATCTGGCACGTCCCCGTCGTCTACGACGCGGTGCTGACCCGCCCGCTGCTGCACGAGTTCGAGCACGTCTGCTGGCTCGTCGCCGGGACGCTCGTGTGGACGATCCTCGTCGACCCGGCGCGACACGGACGGCTCAGCGTCCCCGGCCGCGTCGCGTTCGCCGCGATCCTGTTCGCCTCGGGGCAGGTCCTCACCGACGTGCTCGTCTTCTCGTTCGTCCCGCTCTACCCGGCGTACCCCGGCGCCTACGGGATCTCGGCGCTCACCGACCAGCAGCTGTCCGGCGTCGTGATGATGGTCGACCAGCTGCTGATGCTCGGCATCTGCGTCGCACTGCTCCTCCGCCCGCGGCTGCGGCGCGTGGGCGCGCCGCGCCTCGAGCCGTCGCGCGCGTGAGCCCGTACCGCGTCTCGTTCGAGCCGCTCTACCTCGTGCTGCCCGTGCTCGCGGCGGTCGCGTACGTCCGCGCGGCGCGCGGCGACCGTCCGTCCGGATGGCGGGCGGCGTCGTTCGCCGTCGGGCTCGTGCTCGTGGCGGCGCCGCTCAACTCGCCGCTCGAGACGATCGCCGCGCACTACCTCCTGCTCATCCACCTGCTCCAGAACGCGCTCATCGCCGACGTCGCCCCGCTCCTGATCCTGCTCGGGCTGACGCCGCGGATGAAGGCGGCGCTCGACCGGCGCGGGGCGCGGCGCCTCCGCGCGCGCTACGCGCTCCCGTTCTGGCTCGTCGCCTGGTACGGGACGCACGCGGCCGGCTTCTACGACTGGGCGCTGCGCACCGGCTGGGCGCTGAACCTCGAGCACGCGGTGCTGATCGCGGCGGGGCTCGTGTTCTGGTGGCCGATCGTCTCGGGCCGGCTGTCGACGCCGGCGGCGCTCGCGTATCTCGGCGCCGCGTTCATCGTCTCGTCGTTCCTCGGGCTCGCGCTCATCTTCTCGACGCGACCGCTCTACTCGTTCTACGAGCACGCGCCGCGGCTGTGGGGGCTCAGCCCGGTGCGCGACCAGAACCTCGGCGGGATCCTGATGAACGCGGAGCAGACGCTCGTCTTCCTGCTCGCGATCGGCTGGTTCGTCTGGCGGCTGCTGGAGGAGGAGGACGAGCGCGGGCGGCTGGCGCCGCCGGACGGGTCGCCCGCACCGCGCTGAGCCCGGGGCTGGTACCGTCGCCGCGTGCTGTTCCGCCAGTTCGTCGACGACGACCTCGGCTGCGGCTCGTACCTCGTCGGCGACGAGCACGCGGGCGTCGCCGTCGTCGTCGACCCGTCCTACCGGATCGAGCCGTACCTCGAGGAGGCCGAGCGGCGCGACGTGCGCCTCGTCGGCGTACTCGAGACGCACACGCACGCCGACCACGTCTCCGGTCACGGACGGCTCGCGCTCGAGCACGGGCTGCCGGTGTACGTCCACGAGGCGGCGGGAGCGGCGTACCCGCACGAGCCGCTCGCCGACGGCGACGAGGTCGAGCTCGGGGAGGTCGTCATCCGGACGCTGCACACGCCGGGGCACCGGCCCGAGCACTGCGCGTTCGCGGTGATCGACCGCTCGCGCGGGCCCGAGCCGTGGCTCGTGCTCACCGGCGACTCGCTCTTCGTCGGCGACGCGGCGCGGCCGGATCTCGCCGTCGAGGCGCTCGAGGGCGCGGAAGGGCTGTTCCACAGCCTGCGCCGCCTCGTCGAGCTCGGCGACGGCGTCGAGGTCTATCCGGGACACGTCGCGGGCTCGCTCTGCGGCGCGGCGATGAGCTCGAAGGCCTCGACGACGATCGGCTTCGAGCGGCGGTTCAACCACGCGCTGCTCGAGGACCACGACGCGTTCCTCGCGGCCGCCGCCGGGCCGCAGCCGCCGCGGCCGCCGAACATGAACCGGATCGTCGAGCTCAACCGCGGACCGTTCGTCGGCGCGGCGCCGCCGCTCGCGCGCCTCGCGGACGCGCCCGCGGGCGCGGCGCTCCTCGACGTGCGGCCCGCCCGCGCGTTTGCCGCCGGGCACCGGCCCGGCGCGGTCAACGTACCGGTCTCCGGCTCGAGCTTCGGGACGAAGGCGGCGTTCGTCCTGCCGGACGGGCCGATCGTGCTCGAGGCGGCGGACGAGGCGCAGGCGCTGCGCGCGGCCGGCGCGCTCCACTCCGTCGGCCTGCTCGAGCTCGCCGGCTGGCGCGAGGCCGGCGGCGAGGAGCGGCTCGAGCCGGTGGAGATGGACGAGCTGGAGCGGCGGCTCGCGGCGGGCGAGATCGACCTCGTCGACGTGCGCGAGCCCGACGAGGCCGCAGCCGGCTCGATTCCCGGCAGCCGCAACGTCCCCTACCGCCTCATCCGCGCCGACACGCCGAACGGCGGGCGCCCGATCGTCACCGTCTGCGAGACCGGCCCCCGCGCCGCGATCGCCGCGAGCGTCCTCCGGGCCGAGGGCGTCGACGCGCGCCCGGTGCTCGACGGCGGCGTCACCGCCTGGCGCAGCCGCAACGCCGCCCCGGCCGCGTAGCTGCGATGCTCGGCCTGAGGTGAAACGTCCGGCCGCGAACGCGGCCGGCTTCAGGGGTCTTCGCGCGTGCCGGAATTCGCGCGAGCGGATTCCGGCGCTCGCGCAAACTAGTCCGCGACGAGCGCGACGAGCGGGATCTCCAGCTCGTCCGCGGAGAGGCCGCCGTGCTGGCCGAGGAACGTCTGCTCGAAGCGGCCCGGCTCGAGCCAGTACACCGCCTCGCCCTCCCGCGGCAGGCAGACGACGTCGGCGAGCCGCCGGCGGAGCGCAGCGGTCACCTCCGGCCCGAAGACGCCGGCGGCGACGAGGTCGTCGACCGCGTACACGTCCGCCGTCTCGGCGAGCAGCACGCGCAGCCGCGCGACGACCTCGTCGACGCACCCGGGACGGACGTGGAGGAACAGGTCGCGGCACGATCCGGCCGGCGCGAGCGGCTTCCCGTCCGCGCCGTGGACGAGCAGCTCCGCGATCCCCGGCCAGACGACGTTCACGTACGTCGTCCGCTCGGGCGAGATATCGGCCATGCCGTGATCCGACGTCAGCAGCACGAGCGTCCCCGGCGGGAAGACGCTGCTCCGCGCCGCGCGCTCGACCGCCGAGAGCGCCGCGTCGAACGCCTCGACCGCGGCGGGGTCGTCCGTCCCGGCGAGGTGCATCATCGTGTCGACCTCCGGGAGGTAGACGAGCCCGTAGCCGCGCTCCTCGCGGGCGAGCGCGGCGCCGACCGCGGCGAGCCCGTCCTCGGCCGCGTCGAAGCCGTGGACCGTCGTCCCGCGCAGGAGCCACCGGCTCGGCGGCGTGTGCGCGATCGGCGCGGGATGGGCGACGTGGCAGGCGACCCCCTCGGCGGCGAGCCGCGCGTACAGCGATTCCGCGGGATAGACGTCCTCCGGCCCGAGCCCGGCAGCGAGGAGCGTGTTGCGCGCGTCGTCGCCCGCGAAGGCGAAGATCAGCGGCGAGATCAGCCGGTCGAGCCCGGGGTCGTAGACGAACCACTCGTACAGCCCGTGCGCGCCGACCGGGAGCCCCGTGTGGATCGTCGCCGTGTGGACGACGGTCGTCGACGGGAACTGGCTCGTCAGCCGCTCGACGAGGTCGGCCCCGCGCAGGAGCGGATGGTGCGCGTGGCGCTCCGCGAACCGCCAGCCGAAGCCGTCGAGATAGACGAGTACGACGTGGTCGTACCGTTGCTCGAGCAGCGGCGCGCCGAGCCTCAGCCCGTCTCCGGCGCCGGTCAGGAGCCGCTCGATCGTCCCCGGCAGCGCGTCGAAGCAGCGCGTCCCGTACTCGGGGATCCGCAGCGTCACAGCTCGCGGGCCGGGTAGCCCCAGTCGGCGAGCATCTCGAGGATCTCGTGGCAGTGCGCCCGGTTGCGCGTGAGCAGCGTCAGCTCGACGCCCGTCTCGCCGACGGGCACGTCTGCCGACTCGCGCTGGTGCCGCACCTCGACGACGTTGACGCGGGCGTCGCCGAGCAGCGTCAGCAGCCGCGCGAGCTGGCCCGGCCGGTCGCCGACGCGCGTCCGCACGACGAGATACCGGCCCGCGACCGACAGCCCGTGCCGCATGACCGAGATGAGCAGCGTCGCGTCGATGTTGCCGCCCGAGAGGATCGACACCGCCGGCCCCGAGCCGCCGACGCGCCCGGTGAGCATCGCGGCGACGCCGACGGCGCCCGCGCCCTCGACGACGAGCTTCGTCCGCTCGAGCACGAGCACGATCGCCTCGCTGATCTCCTCGTCCGTGACCGCGACGACGTCGTCGAGCACCCGCTCGAGGATCCCCGAGGTGAGCGCGCCCGGCTGCTTCACCGCGATCCCGTCCGCGATCGTGAACCCGGACCCGCCCGGGAGCGTCCCCGCCGCCCGGACGCCGACGATCCGCAGGCCGGGCCGGACGGCGCGCAGGGCGAGCCCGATCCCCGACGCGAGGCCGCCGCCGCCGACCGGGATCACCACCGTGTCCGCCTCGTCGACCTGCGCCGCGAGCTCGAGCCCGATCGTTCCCTGGCCCGCGACGACGAGCGTGTCCTCGAACGGATGGACGAACGTCGCGCCGGTCTCCGCGACGTACGCGAGCGCCGCCTCGATCGCCTCCTCGAGCGCCGGCCCCGTGAGCACGATCTCCGCGCCGTAGCTCCTCGTCGCCTCGACCTTCGTCATCGGCGCGTCCTGCGGCATGAAGATCCGCGCCTTCGCGCCGACCTCGCGGGCCGCCCACGCGACCGCCTGGCCGTGGTTGCCCGCGCTCGCGGCGACGACGCCCGCCGCGCGTTCCTCGTCGCCGAGCTGCGAGATGCGGTTGTACGCGCCGCGGATCTTGAAGGAGCCCGTCCGCTGGAGGTTCTCCGCCTTCAGGTGCAGCTCGCGGCCGACGAGGCCCGACAGCGTCTCGGAGCGGTAGACCGGCGTGACGCGTGCGATCCCCTCGAGGCGGGCGCGCGCCGCCTCGATCTCAGGAAGCCCCGGTGCCGTTCTCGCCACGCTCAATCCGGAAGACCTTCTCCAGTATCTCCCGTACGGCGCTGAGCGGGTCGAGCTCCCGCCGCTGCACCTCGTCGAGCAGGCGCCGCAGCTCGGAGTCGCCGGAGACCGCGAGCTCGAGGTGCTCCTTCGCGCGGCCCGAGGCGACGGAGAAGACCTCGCGCGCGAGGTTCCGCCGCCGCCGCTCCTCGAGCTGCCCGGACTCGACGAGGTAGGCGCGGTGCTCCTCGATCCGCTCCCACAGCTCGGGCACGTTCTCGCCGCGGGTCGCGTCGGTGAGGACGATCGGCGGCGTCCACTCGCGGGTCCCGTCGAGAGCGATGATCGACCGCACCTCGTTGAGCATCGTCTTCGCGGCGGGGTGATCCATCTTGTTGATCGCGATCACGTCCGGGATCTCCATGATCCCGGCCTTGAGCGCCTGGACCGAGTCGCCGGAGCCGGGCATGAGCACGAGCAGCACCGTGTCGGCGATGGCGATCACCTCGACCTCGCTCTGTCCCGTGCCGACCGTCTCGAGGAAGACGAGCTCCTTGCCGGCAGCGTCGAGCACGAGCATCGCCTGGAGCGTCGCCTCGGCGAGGCCGCCGAGATGGCCGCGGGTGCCCATCGAGCGGATGAAGACCTCCGGATCGAGGAAGTGGTCGGCGAGGCGGATCCGGTCGCCGAGCAGCGCGCCGTGCGAGAACGGGCTCGACGGGTCGACGGAGACGACGCCGACGCTGCGATCGTCGGCGCGGACGTGGTGGACGAGCGCCGAGATGAGGCTCGACTTGCCGACCCCGGGCGGGCCGGTCAGCCCGACGGCGTAGGCGCGGCCGGTCTCGGGGTAGAGGTCGGCGACGACGTCGTAGGCGAGCGGGTCGCCGTTCTCGACGAGCGTGATCGCGCGGGCGAGCGCGCGCCGGTCGCCGCTGCGGACGCCCGCGGCGAGCGTCTCGCGCGTCCAGTCACGGCGTCCCGCCACTAGAGCGACGCCTCGAGCGGCGGGCCGGGATCCGTCCGCGGCGGCGCGGCCTCGACGGGCGCCGGCACGCCGCGCGCGAGCGTGTAGCCCACGACGGCCGCGACGCCGTACAGGATCGCGGCGCCGGCCCACAGCCAGCGTGCGCCGCTCGCGTGGAGCACCACGCCCGCGACCACGGTCCCGATCGCCGTCAGGAGATACGTCGCGCTCATCACGAGCGTCAGCGCCCGCCCGCGCACGCGGTCGGGTGCGCCGCGCTGCACGAGGAGCGCGTTGCACACGATCGCGGCGCCGTCGCCGAGGCCGTGGACGACGCAGAAGGCAGCCGCCACCCAGACGTTCGGGCTCACGGCCGCGCCGCCGAGGCCGACCGCCATCAGCGCGAGCGCGGCGCCGTAGGTGCGCGCGATCCCGATCCGCTCGACGACGAGGCTGCTGAGGAAGCTGCCGAGTACGAGCCCGGCGCCGATCGCGCCGTACAGGAGCCCGTAGCCGAAGTCGCCGGCGTGGAAGACGTTCTTCGCGAGGAAGATCTCGGCGACGTTCGCCGCCCCGACGCCGAAGCAGGCGATCCCCCAGGCCACGAGCACGGCCAGGAGCGCGCGCGAGTGCACGACGACGGCGAACCCTTCGCGGAGGTCGCGCCAGTGCCCGCGCGAGAGCGCCGTCTCCGACTGGAGCTTCCTGGCCGGGATGCGCGCGACGAGCGCCGCGGAGACGAGGAACGACGCCGCGTTGATCCAGTACGCCGCATGCGGGCCCGCCGCGGCGGTCAGCACGCCGCCGAGCAGCGGCCCGACCATCCAGCTCACGTTCTCGACGCCGACGAGGAGCGCGTTCGCCTCGGCCAGCTCCTCCTCGGGGACGAGGTTCGGCACGCCGGCGTAGACCGCGGGCCGGAAGAAGCCGTTGGCGAGCCCGGCGACGGCAGCGAGCGCGACGATCGCCCCGGGGCTGGTCGCGAACGGGAGCAGGCAGAAGACGGCCACCCGGACGAGGTCGGCGCCGACCATCAGCCGGCGCCGCTCCAGCCGGTCGAGGAGCGGCCCGAGCGTCAGCCCGATGACGATCGCCGGCAGGAACTCGGCGAGGAGGACCGCGCCGACCCAGAGCCCCGAGTTCGTCCGGTCCTTGACGTCGATCGCGAGCGCGATCGCAGCGAGCAGGGTCCCGAGGCTCGAGCCGAGCGTCGCGAGGAACAGAAGCCGGAAGCCGGAGCCGCGAAGGGGGGCCAGCTGCCGTCCGGAGAGTCGCCCGGCCAAATCCGGGCCAGGGTAACAGCGCTACCGGGGGGCCGACGGTACTTCCGTCAACACGTGGCCGAGCGCCGCGTCGAAGGCCGCGATCTCCTCGGCCGTGCCGACGGTGACCCGGATCGCCTCGGGCGCGCCGAAGGCCGCCAGCGGGCGCACGATCACGCCCTGCCGCAGCAGCCGCTCGAACAGCGCCCGCCCGTCGCCGACCTCGGCGAACAGGAAGTTCCCGACGGCGGGGCCCGCCGGCTCGAGCCCGTGCCGGCGGAGTGACTCCTCGAGCGCGGCCCGCCCGTCCGCGTTCAGCCGGCGCCGCCGCCCGATCTCGGCGTCGTCGCCGAGGCTGGCGAGGGCGGCCGCCTGCGCGGTCGCGGTGACGTCGAAGGCGCGGCGCACCTTGCTCGTGGCCGAGACGACGTCGGCCGGCGCGACGCCGTAGCCGACGCGCAGCCCGGCAAGGCCGTAGATCTTCGAGAACGTCCGCAGGACGACGACGCGACGGCCGGCCTTGAAGGCCTCCTCGATCCCGTCCGCGTACTCGGGGTCGTCGATGTACTCGAAGTACGCCTGGTCGAGGACGACGAGCACGTGCGCCGGGACGGCGTCCAGGAAGCGGAGCAGCTCGGCCCGGTCGTTCGCCGTGCCGGTCGGGTTGTTCGGATGGCAGACGTAGACGAGCTTCGTGCGCGGCCCGATCGCCGCCAGCAGCCCGTCGAGGTCGTAGCTGTGGTCCCGCAGCGGCACCGTGCGCGAGACGGCGCCGAGCTTCGCCGCGTCGATCACGTAGCTCGCGAACGACGGCCAGCCGCAGACGATCTCGTCGCCGGGGTCGAGCGTCGCCTGGGAGAGCAGGTCGATCACCCCGTCGGCGCCGGCGCCGACGACGACCTCCTCGAAGCGGACGCCGTGCCGCTCGGCCAGCGCGGACCGGAGGGCGTAGACGCCGCCGTCGGGGTACCGGTTCAGCTCGTGCCCGGCGCGCTCGATCGCCTCGAGCGCCGCCGGAAACGGCGGGAACGGCCCCTCGTTCGAGGCGAGCTTGACCACCCGGTCGAGGCCGAGCTCCCGCTGCACCTCCTCGACCGGCTTGCCCGGCTCGTACGGGACGAGGTCCGCGATCGCGTCGCGGAAGAGCCCCGGGCTCATTCCGCCGCGGTCTTCGCGCGGCGCCGGCGCTTCTTCCAGAGCATGAACCCCGCGGCGGCGAGCGTGCCGGCCGCCCACGCGCCCATGCGCGGACTCGCCGACTCCCTCGCCTTGTGCTTCAGCGCGTACTTGCCGCCCTTCACGACCGCGTAGCCGACGACGGCGTTCCGCGTGTTGACGATCCCCATACGGCCTCCCTTCTCCCGCCGAGGCTACCCGAACGGGGGCCGGTCCAACGAGAAGAGCCGCCCTGCGACGGCGGCTCGTCTCTCGTGAAGAGGCAAGTTCCCCCGGGGCCCGCGGGCGGCATGACCCCGGGGGATAGGGACGAGGGCACGTCCTTGGGAGTTGAGATGCCGCCGCCGGGAGAAACTTGCGCGGCCCTGCAGATTTCTCTTTCTAGGCCGTCGTCGCGGCCCTGGACGGGCGGCGGGCGACGTGGATCGGGCGGCCGAGGGCGACGAGCCCGGCCTCCTTGATCGCCTCCGACAGGGTCGGATGCGGCGCCATCCCGTCCGCGACCGTCTCGACCGTCGACTCGGCGTCGATCGCGACGACGCCGGTCTCGACCAGGTCGGTGACGTGCGGGCCGACCATGACGAGCCCGAGCAGCTCGCCGTAGCGGGTCTCGTGGATCGACTTGACCCAGCCGACGGTCGCGTCCTGCATCACCGCGCGCGCGTTCGCCGCCCACGGGAAGCGGCCGACGGCGACGTCGTCCCCGTACTGCTCCCGCGCCTGCGCCTCGGTGAGCCCGACGCCGGCGATCTCGGGATCGGTGTAGATCGGCCGCGGCACCGCCCGGTTGTCGACGACGGCGTCGTGGCCGCACGCGTTCTCGGCGGCGACCTCGCCCTCGCGGAACGCCGTATGCGCGAACTGCCAGTAGCCGGCGCAGTCGCCGACGGCGTAGACGTGCGGGACGCTCGTCCGCCGGTGGTCGTCGGCGGCGATGCCGGTGCGCCGGTCGAGCAGGACGCCGATCTCCTCGAGCCCGAGCCCCTCGACGAGCGGGGCGCGGCCGACCGAGACGAGCATCAGGTCGCCCTCGACCGACTCTCCCTCGCCGAAGTGGACCGTCAGCCGGGAGCCGTCGTCGTCGACCGACGCGCACTGCTTGCCGAGATGGAGCGTGATTCCGCGCTTGCCGAACTGCCGCGCCAGCTCCTTCGCCGCCTCCGCGTCCTCCTGCGGGATGAGCGTGTCGAGCATCTCGATGATCGTCACCTCGGAGCCGAAGCGGCTGAAGATCGAAGCGAACTCGCAGCCGATGATCCCGCCGCCGAGGACGACGAGCCGCCTCGGCACCGTCTCCTGCGCGAGCAGCCCGGTCGAGTCGACGCAGCGCCGCGAGTCGATCCCGGGGATCGGCGGCCGCAGCGGGAACGAGCCGGTGGCGACGATCGCCGAGCGGAAGGTCACGTCCTCCCCGCCCTCGACCGCGATCGAGTGCGCGTCCCTGAAGCGGCCCGCGCCCTTCACCCACTCGACGCCGTTCGCCTTGAAGAGCTGGGCGACGCCGCTCGTCATCTGCTCGACGACACGCGCCTTCCACGCGTTCGAGGCGGCGAAGTCGAGCGTCGCCCCGCCCACCCGGACGCCGAACTTCGAGAAGCTCTCCTCGGCCTCCCGCAGCGCGAACGCGGTCTGCACCCACGCCTTCGTGGGAATGCAGCCGACGCGCAGGCAGGTGCCGCCGAGCTCCGGCTCCTTCTCGACACACGCAACCTTCGCGCCGAGCTGCGCGGCGCGGATCGCGGCGGTGTACCCGCCGGGGCCGCCTCCCAGGACGGCGACGTCAACGTCCATTCGTTCCCGCTCCTCGATCTCGCTGTCCGGCCAAGCGTAGTCGAGGGTCCGACGACGAGGGGCCGCCCTGCGGCTGGGGCGGCCCCTGTCGGGGAGGGAACGAGAAGACGTTCCTGTCTACTTCGGGGTGACCGTGAGCGAGACCGACTTCGTGCTCGCCCCGTAGACGGCGGTCACCTTCAGCACGAGATGCTTCGCCTTGTCCGCCTTCGGGATCTTCCACGCGCACTGGCGGACGGGCGTGATCGCCTGGCCCCTGTACGACAGCGTGCAGGTGACCGAGTCCGCCGCGACGATGTCGCCCGTCGTGAGCTTCACCTGCGGCGTCGCGATCGAGAACGTCGACCCGGCCTTCGGGAAGAGCGCGGCGGCGCTCACGACGATTCCGTCGATCGCGGGCTTCGCGGCCTGGTCCGGATAGGCGAACGAGTTGTACTCCGGAGCGGCGTCGCTGTCGTCACCGTGGAACGAGAGGACGATGAAGTTGAAGCTCGTCACGCCGAAGTCGGAGAGCGTCAGCGTGAAGCCGAGCCGTCCGCCGATGATCGTCGGCGACGCCGGCGCGTGGTTGTACGGCGTCCAGTCGCCGCCGTCGTACTTCATCATCCAGGCTCCGGTGGCGTCGATGCCGACGCCGTACTCGAGGCCGATCTGGTCGCCGGTCTGGCGGTTCTTGTCCGCGTCGATGCCGAACAGGACCATCGAGTCTCCGTCGTCCGGGAGGACGGCCGCGACGTCGATCTCGACGCCGACCGTCCCGTTCCCGTTGTCGGTGAGCACGACCTTCTGGATGTCCGGTGCGGACGCGCTGTCGCCGGCCTTGTCGGTGTAGACGTAGGGCGTGCCGGCGGCCCGGGCGGCCCCGGCGGCCGCGAAGGCCAGCAGCGCGAGCAGCGCGACGCCGGCGACGAGCCGGGCGAGCGTTGCGCGCGTGTGGTGTTCGAGCATGTTCCACCTCCTTGCCCCGGACTCTCGGCCGGGCCGCTCACGCATCGCTCACGCCGCCCTCTGGCAACAGTCAGGGCGCGGTGCGAAGCTTCGAGCTGGGATGGGAATCGAGTTCAGGCTCCTCGGACCGCTCGAGGTGCTGCGCGACGGGGAATCCGTGCCGCTCCGGGCGGCGAAGCAGCGGGCCCTGCTCGCCGACCTGCTGGTGCACCGCGGCAAGGTCGTCTCGGTCGACCGGCTCGTCGACGACCTGTGGCAGGAGTCGCCGCCGGCCGGGGCGCGGCACGCGCTCGAGGCGCACGCCTCCCGGCTCCGGGGCGCGGTCGGCGACGCGGCGACGCTCCTCGCGCAGCCGCCGGGCTACGCGCTCCAGGTCGAGTCCGACGCGCTCGACGTCGTCCGCTTCGAGCGGCTGCTGGCGGAGGCACGCGCGGCGGCGCCCGAGCGGGCGGAGCAGCTGGCGGTCGAGGCGCTCGCGCTGTGGCGCGGCCCGCCGCTCGCCGACTTCGCCTACGAGCCGTTCGCGCAGGCGGAGATCGCGCGGCTCGAGGAGCTGCGCTGGGAGGCGACCCACCTGCGGATCGACGCGGAGCTCGCGCTCGGCCGCGAGGGTCTCGTCCCG
>DATKNT010000034.1:0-33942 GCA_035541175.1 Gaiellaceae bacterium | reverse complement strand
GCGCGATCCGCGACGTCGAGGTCGGGCAGACGGCCGAGGGAGAAGCTCCGGCGGGCGCGGTCGGATCGCGTCCGAACCTCGTCGCGCAGTTCCCCGCGCACGTCGTGCTCAAGCTCAACTCCACAGTGCCCGTCGCCGTCGACGTGGCGCGCCTGCACTTCTTCGACGCGGACAGCGGTGAGCCGCTCCGCTAGCGCGATCGCGGCTGTCGCCGCGCTTGCGCTGGTGGCGCTGAGCGGAGCGTCGCAGGCGGCGAGAGCGGTCGAGACGGCCGGTCCGCCGACGGGAGCGGCGCTCACCGCGCTCGCGCAGCCGGGCGCGCCGTCGTCGCTCGCGACCGACCGCATCTACTTCGTCATGACCGACCGGTACGCGAACGGCGACCCGGCGAACGACACCGGCGGGCTCAGCGGCGGCCGCCTGACCACCGGCTACGACCCGACGTCGACCGCGTGGTGGCACGGCGGCGACCTGAAGGGGCTCACCGGCGGCTGCACCGACCCGGTGCACGGGCTCGAGCGGATCAGGAACCTCGGCTTCAACGCGATCTGGATCACGCCCGTCGTGGTCAACCAGGTCTCGCAGGGGGACTCGGGCGGCTACCACGGCTACTGGGGGCTCGACTTCACGCGCGTCGACCCGCACCTCGGCTCGGACCAGGACTTCGCCGACTTCGTCTCGTGCGCCCACAGCCTCGGGATGAAGGTGATCCTCGACGTCGTCGTCAACCACACCGGCGACATCGTCCAGCTCGAGGGCGGCTCGACGTACTCGGCCGCGCCGTACCGCGACTGTCACGGCAAGGTCTTCGACCCGGCGCGCTACGTCGGGAAGAGCACGTTCCCGTGCCTCAGCGTGAAGACGATGCCGCACATCCCGTTCTTCTTCCCCGGCGGCGCGACGGCGAAGAAGCCGGACTGGCTCAACGACCCGCTGAACTACCACGACCGCGGCGACATCGACTTCTCGTCGTGCGACCAGGCGTGCTACGAGCAGGGCGACTTCTACGGGCTCGACGATCTCTTCACCGAGAAGCCGAACGTCGAGAAGGGGCTCGCGCAGATCTACGCGGACTGGGTCACGAAGTACAAGCTCGACGGCTTCCGCGTCGACACCGCGCGCCACGTCAACGCCGGCTTCTTCGGGCTCTGGGTGCCGCAGATCCTCGCCGCGGCGCGCTCGGCGGGCGTGAGCGACTTCCAGATCTTCGGCGAGGTGCCGATCACCGACACGATCGAGCAGTCCGTCTACGTCCGCGACCGGGGGCTGCCGAGCGTCCTCGACTTCCCGTTCCAGGACGCCGTCGCCGGCTACGCGTCCGGCGGCTCGAGCGCGCTCGGGGTGCTTCACCGGATGGAGGACGACGACTACTACCGGCTGCCCGACGGCTCCGACCCCGCCTTCCCGACGTTCCTCGGCAACCACGACATGGGCCGCGCCGCGTTCGAGATCGCGCAGGCCGGGAACGGGCTCACGGGCGACGCGCTGCTCCAGCGCGTGCTGCTCGGCTACGACCTCCTCTACCTGCTGCGCGGCGCGCCGGTGGTCTACTACGGCGACGAGGTCGGGATGATCGGCACCGGCGGCGACCAGGCGGCGCGGCAGGACATGTTCCCGACGCAGGTGCCGGACTGGCAAACCCAGCCGCGCGTCGGCGGCCCGCCGATCGGGACCGGCTCCTCCTTCGACGTGACGAACAACCCGATCGAGCTCGAGCTGAAGCAGCTCGCGGCGCTGCGTGAGTCGTACCCGGTCCTCGCCACCGGGGCGACGATCGTCCGGGTCGCCAAGGGCGGCCTGCTCGCGGTCAGCCGGGTCGACGAGGCGGGGAGGCGCGAGTACCTCGAGCTGTTCAACAACGGCGCCGCGCCGGCGGCGGCGACGGTCACGACCGCGACGCCGTCGTCGACGTGGACGACGCTGCTCGGCGGCGCGGCGGGCGTGACGAGCGACGCCGCCGGGACGCTGACCGTGCAGGTGCCGGCGGTGGGCGCCGTCCTGCTGCGGGCGGACGCGCAGATCCCGGTCGCGCCCGTGTCGAAGCCGACGCTGGCCGTCGCCGGCGACCCGCTCAGCAGCCTCTGGGCGGTCTCGGCGGCGGTGCCCGGGCGCGCGCCGGTGACCGTCGCGTTCGCGGTACGCCGTGCCGGCTCGAGCACGTGGAGGCGGCTCGACGTCGACGACTCGCCGCCGTACCGGGCCTTCCTCGACCCGGCGAGGTTCGGGAAGAACGAGCGCGTCTCGCTCGTCGCGATCGTGCGGGGGCTCGACGGAAGCGTCGCCGCGTCCGCGGTGACCCCCTTCCGGGTGCATTCGCGCTGACCCGTCCGGGGCATCGTCGCCCGGGTTTACGCGCGCGTTACGTTCGCCAGCCGTCGGGCTTACGGAAGGCACACACAGTGCGGCCGTCCCGATCACTCCCCTTGGAGGAATCCCCGATGGCAACGAAGCTCGTCCCCCTCGCACTCGTCGTCCTCGCGCTCGCGGCCGTCCCGGTCGCGCTCGCCGACGGCGGGACGAATCCGCCGCCGACCGGCACGACACCGACGGCGACGCAGGGGCAGGCGCCGGCGCAGGATCAGGCCGGCAATGCCGTCCGGCTGCGGCTCCAGATCCTCCGCGACCGGCTCCAGCTCGTCGAGCTGCGGTTCGCGCGGCACTGCGGCTCCGGCGCGAGCGGCCCTGCGCAGCAGGGTGTTGGGCAGCAGTGCGTGCAGTTCGCCCAGAAGGTCGAGGCGGGGCTCCAGAAGCTCGACTCGAAGGTCCAGGCGAAGATCCAGACGCTGCAGTCGTGCACGTCGAGCAGCACCGACCCGTCCTGCAAGAACGCCGACAAGAAGGTCGCGCTCCTGCAGCAGGTCGACACGCGCCTCCAGACGCTGATCCAGAAGGTGCAGGCGTGGCTGAACGGCTCCTCCTCGTCCTCGTCGTCGAGCACGAGCGGCGGCTCGTCGACGAGCGAGTCGGGCCTCGACCAGGCGGCGGCCGGCCTCGGCCAGCTGACGCAGCAGGTCGGCGGCACGAAGCCGTAGTTCCCCGATGCTCGCGGCGGGCCGTCGTGGAGACCCGGCCCGCCGCCAGCGTCTAGCGTCTCGGAATGGCGCTGCTGCCGCTCCCCCAGCCGTTCGACTTCGCGCTGACGACGGAGCGGTTCCGCGCGTTCGGCGTCGACCGCGCGAATGCGTGGAAGGACGGCGCGCTCCACCGCGTCGTCGCCGGTCGCGAGGTGCGGGTCGCGGCCGCCCCCGGCGGCGTCGACGTCGAGCCGCTCGACGCGACGACGGAGCCGGCGGTGCTGCGGATGCTCGGCGGGCCGTTCGCCCTCGACGGCTTCTACCGGTGGGCGGCGGGCGACGCGGTGCTCGCGCCGGTCGCGCGGCGGCTTGCCGGCTTCCGGCCGCCGCTCTCGCTCGACCCGTTCGAGGCGCTCGTCGGCTCGATCACGGCGCAGCAGGTCTCGCTCTTCAGCGCTCTGGCGATCCGGAATCGACTGGTGGAGCGGTTCGGCGAGCCTCACGGCGTCGCGTGGGCGTTCCCGGCGCGGGAGCGGCTCGCGGCCGCGCGGGAGGACGAGCTGCTCGCGGTCGGCTTCTCCCGGGCGAAGGCGGCGTCCGTCGTCGGGCTCGCGCGCTCGGAGCTCGACCTCGACGGGCTCGCCGACCTCCCGGACGACGAGGTGAAGGCGCGGCTGACGGCGCTGCGCGGGATCGGCGAGTGGACGGCGGACTGGTTCCTCGCGCGCCACCTCGCGCGCCCGCACGCGTGGCCATGGGGCGACCTCGCCCTGCGGAAGGCGGTCGCTTCGTTCTATGGTGACGTCGACGTGCGGGACACAGGCGCCCGCGTCCATCCCTTCCAGAACCTCACCGCCCACTACCTCCTCACCGCGTCGCGCGTCCCGTGATCCGCCCCGCCACTCCCGACGACCTGCCGCTCGTGACGGAACTCTGGCTCGCCTTCGAGGCGGAGATCCCCGACGCGCCGTGGCGCGACTCGGACTCCGACGAGGACGTCGCCGCGCTGCCGGGGAAGATCAGCGACGAGATCGTCCTGCTGGCGGACGACGGCGCCGGTCTCGCGATCGCGTCGCGCCGCGGGGCGCGGCTCGGCTTCCTCGACGTGCTCTACGTGCGGCCGGAGGCGCGCGGCGCCGGCGTCGGGCGGGCGCTTCTCCAGGAGGCGGCCACGCGGCTGCGGGCGCTCGGCGTCGACACGCTCGAGCTCGAGGTGCTCGCGTCGAACGACGACGCGCAGCGGATCTACGAGCGCTGGGGCTTCTCCCCGGTCGAGCACGTCCTCGCGGCGCCGCTCGACGGGCTCGTCGAGCGGCTCGACGCGCCGACCGGTCCGACGTTCGCCTCGATCCACCTGCAGACGGACGACACGGGCGCCGTGGAGCGGGCGGTGCAGAAGTTCCTCCCACGGATCGGGCAGTCGGCGGGCACGAGCGTCAGCGGGCCGCGCAACGGCTGGGTCGCCGTCCACGACGAGCTCTGCGACCGCGATCCCGAGCTCTGCCGCCGTCTCGCGAAGGAGATGTCGTACGCGCTGCCCGCGGTCGTGCTCGCGATCGGCGTCGAGGACGGGGCGAACGTCTGGTACACGCTCTACGACCTGGGCGGGGACGTCGACCAGTACGCGTCGGTCCCCGAGTACCACGGGCCCCTGCCGCCGGGCGACGTCGTCGCGCTCGGCTCGAATCCGACGGTGGTCGCGCGGCTGACGGGTGCCGACGCGCAGCTGGTGCGGGCGGTCGCGCGCACCGCCGCGTCGCCGGCGGACCTGCCGCCGGCGCTCGACCTCGTCCGCCAGATCGCGGAGATCATGGGCGTCGCCGACGCGGACCACGGATGGACGGGCGCGTGAGCGCGCTCGTCCTGTACGACGCGCCGCGCTGCCCGTACTGCGCGCGCGTCCGCATCGTCCTTGCGGAGAAGGGGATCGAGTACGAGGTCGTCGAGATCGACCTGGCCGACCGGCCGGCGTGGATCTACGAGAAGAACCCGACCGGACGCGTGCCGGTGATCGAGGAGGACGGCTGGGCCCTGCCGGAGTCGGCGGTGATCATGGAGTACCTCGAGGAGCGGTATCCGGAGCCGGCGCTGCTCGCGGCCGACCCGGCCGACCGTGCGCTCGCTCGGCTGCGCATCTTCCGGCAGGACGAGCTGACGTCGCCGTACTACGCGCTCCGGCGCGGCGAGGACGGCGCGCGCGAGCGGCTCGACGCCGCGCTCGCGCGTCTCGACGGCATGCTCGATGCCGCGCCGTGGCTCGGCGGCCGCGAGTACGGGCTCGCCGACATCGCGTCCGTGCCGTGGCTGCTCCGTGCGCGCGACCTGCTCCGCGTCGAGCTCGACCCGTATCCGGCCGTCCTCGACTGGCTCGAGCGGCTCGAGCAGCGGCCGGCGGTCGCGGCCGAGTCGGCGGTGGTGGCGGCGTTCTGACCGCGACGGGCTTCCCCCGGGTCGTCGACGCGGCGTGGCTCACCGCACGTCTCGGCGAGGACGGGCTCGTCGTCGGGGACGTCCGCGGCCCGAACGCGCACGCGCGCGGCCACATCCCGGGCTCGCGCCCGCTCGTGCTCGGCTCGCCCCCGCCCGGCGCGGACGAGGCGACCGCGCGCGAGCTGGCGACGGAGGTCGCGCTGCGGCTGCGGCGGCACGGGATCACCGGCGAGGAGCGGCTCGTGCTCGTCGACCGCGGTGACGCCGTCGGCGCGATGCCGGCCGCGCAGATGGCGGAGCTCGCGGGGCACCGGCAGGTGGCGGTGCTCGCCGGCGGGATCGCCGGCTGGCCGGGCGAGCTCGAGGCAGGTCCGGTCGAGCTGGAGCCGGTGCGCGAGGCGTCGCTCGAGCCGAACCTCCGCGCGCTGCCGACGCGGCAGGAGCTCGCGTCCCGTCTCGACGACGAGACGCTGGCGATCCTCGACGTGCGGACGCCCGACGAGTACACCGGGCGGCGCGGCAACCAGTGCGACCCGCGGCAGGGCCACATCCCGGGCGCGCGGCTCGTCGAGGTGGGCGAGCTCTTCGCCGGACCCGGGCTGCCGCAGCCGCCGGAGCGGATCCGGGAGCTCGTCGGCCTGCCGGAGGGGGCGGAGATCGTCGCATACTGCCACTCCGGCTCGCGCTCGGCGCTCGCGACCTTCGCCCTCCGCAGCGCCGGCTACGACGCGAGGAACTACGCCGGCTCCTGGCACGAGTGGTCACGTCACCCGGAGCTCCCGCTCGAGCGCTAGGACAGTCCCGCACAGACGTGTCACCTCGAGCCACGTCCCGGTGCCTGGCACCGGGACGTGTCGGTTCAGGAGAGGGCCAGCAGGGCGACGCCGCCGGCGACGACCCCGGCCCCGGCGAGGCGGCTCGGCGTGACGCGCTCGTGGAGGAACAGTGCGGCGAAGGCGGCGGCGAAGACGACGCTCGTCTCGCGCACCGCCGCGACGCCGGGCGCCGCGGCGAGGCGAAGCGCGAAGAGAAAGAGGCAGTACGCGCCGAACGAGCCCGCGCCGGCGGCGATCGTCGGCCCCGTGACCTGCGCCCGCAGCGGCGCCGAGCTGCGGCGGACGAGGACGAACGTGCAGAGCGCGATCGCAACCGGCGTCATCGTCAGCTCGAGGTACGGGATCGGCGACGCATGGTGCAGGCCCTGCTTGTCGACGAGCGTGTACGCCGCGATCGAGCAGCCGATCGCGAGCGCGATCGGCAGTCCGGCCGCGCCTCGCCGGACGCCGCGCACGAGCAGGACGCCCGCCGCGACCGCGCACACGCCGAGCGCCTCGCCCGCCGACACGTGCGTCCCGAGCACGACCGCACTCCCGACGAGGACGAGCACCGGCGCGGAGCCGCGAGCAACGGGATAGACGACCGAGAGGTCGCGCCGGCGATACGCGGAGACGAGCAGCGTGAAGTAGCCGATCTCCAACACGGCCGACGCCGCGATGTAGGGCAGCGCCGAGCCCTGCACCGACCACGTCAGCGCGGCGATCGGAGCGAAGATCAGCACCGCGAACGCGACGACCGCAGCGGTCCGCGCCTCGACGTCGTCCGAGCCGTGCAGCAGCACGTTCCAGCCCGCGTGCAGGACGGCCGCCGCGAGCGCGAGGCCGAGCGCGTCGATCGGCACTACGCGGCGCGCGCCGGCACGCTCTCGGCGGCGGCGAGGAACGCGGCGCAGAGCGCCCGGCCGAGCTCGTTCCAGCGCCCGATCTTGACCGGGTTCTCCGCGCGCAGGCACTCGCGGTCCGGCGGCGGATCGGCCGTGTCCTCGGTCCAGCCCGCGAGCTGCGTCGCGGTCACCTCCGGATGGAACTGGACGCCCCAGCAGGCGTCGCCGAGGCGGAAGGCCTGCGTGCACGCGCGGCTGCGCGCGAGCTCGACCGCGCCGGCCGGGACGCCGTACGTGTAGTAGTGCCACTGGAACGCCTCGAACTCGCGCGGGAGCGCGCCGAGCACGGGATCGACAGCGCCCGCGTCCGTCAACTCGACGTCGTACCAGCCGATCTCCGGCTCGTCCGTCGGCCCGACCCACGAGCCCGCCGCGCGCGCGAGCAGCTGCACGCCGAGGCAGATGCCGAGCACGGGCACGCGCCGACCGAGCAGCTGCTGCAGCCAGACCGTCTCGTCCCGCAGCCACGGATGCCATGCGTCCTGGTCGGCGTGCATCGCGCCGCCGAATACGAGCACCGCGTCGTAGGCGTCGAGCGGCCGCGGCGGCGGCGTGCGCCAGGCGAAGCTCCACTCGTCGAGGCGGTGGCCCTGCTCCTCGACCACGGGCTCGAACAGCTCCGCGCGCGCCTCGCGGCCGTGGACGACGGAGAGAACGTGCATCGGCGCAGCTTACGCCCGCGTGCCGCCGGTGGCGGCGATCCGGTTGACGTCGAGCAGCCGGCGCAGCTGCGCCGCATTCGTCGCCGCCTGCGCGACCCGGCCGAGCGGATTCTCCGGATCGACGGACGACGCGTTGTTGTTGAAGAACGCGAACGCCTGCTGCGACTGCGCCGCGAGCTCACGCAGCGGCTCGACCCACTCGCCGAGCTCCTCGTCCGTGTAGAGGTAGTCGAACCGCTCGGCCGCGCTGCCGCCGCGCTTGTTCCACGTCGCCAGGTTCCTGCCGTGGAAGCGGACGTACGCGGTGCCCGACGTCACCGCGACCACCGTGGGGACGAGGTTCCTCGCCGTGTCGGAGCGCGGCGCGTCGACGGTGACGTACGAGGCGCCGATCCGCTCGAGGAACGACAGCGACTCGGCGCGGTGCTCGTCGTCGAGCCAGGAGCGGTGCCGGAACTCGACGAGCATCTCGTCGCCGCCGAGCTGCGCCCGCGCCCACTCGAGGTAGTCGAGCGACGCGTCCTTGTAGACGACGTACGGCGGGAGCTGGAAGAGGATGCCGCCGAGCTTCCCCCCGCGGCGCAGCGGCTCGAGCGCGGCGAGGAAGCGGCGGAACACCTCGCCGCGCAGCTCGCGCGACGGCCGGTCGACCCGCCCGCGCTCGTCCACCGGCATCGCGGCGCGCAGATCCTCCGGCAGCGTCTCGACCTTCACCGGGTGGCGCGTCATCAGGCCGTACGCCTTCACGTGCATCGTGAACCCGGGCGGCGTCCGCTCGGCCCAGCCCTCGACCATCGACTCGTCCGGCAGGCGGTAGTACGTCGAGTCGACCTCGACGGTGTCGAAGAACTGCGCGTACCAGGCGAGCCGCTCCTTCGCCGGCAGCTTCGGCGGGTAGAAGTACTTCGAGAGGGCCTCGTCGGCCCAGGAGCAGGTGCCGATGCGGATGGGAGTGGTCAGGCCCCCGACGTTAACCGAGGGCCCGACCTCAGCGACTCCCTTACGGCACCAGCTTCGCGACGGGACTGTCGACGGCCCACGCACCGAGCGTCGCGCTGACACAGCCGCCGGGCGCGATCGTCGCCGGCAGCGGCTGGGCGCAACCGGTCGCGGTCGCGTCGCGCTCTCCCACCGAGGCGTGCGCCTTGAAGTAGACCGGCTTCTTGCCGACGAGCTTGCCCGCCGACGCCCACGCGCCGCCCGGCCCCGTGCTCGTGCCCGCCACCTTCAGCAGGCGCGTCGCCGTGGTGCCGCGCAGCACGGTGACGCCGACGCCGGAGAGCGCGATGCCGCCCTCGGTCAGCTTCCCGCCGAGCGCGTACTTGCCGTTCTTCTTCGCCGCCTTGAGCGTGAGCGCCGGCGCGCCGACGAGCGAGCGCGCCTCGAAGGTGCCGGCGGCGTTCACCGTCCCGACGCCGGGGTTGTAGGGCGTGAACAGCGTGTGCCAGACGTTCACCGACCCGGCCGAAGGCGCCGTGAAGATGCTGTTCACCGTGAACTGCGCGTCGAGCAGCTGCGCGCCCTCGACGGCGCGGCCGGGCGAGCCGACCGGCGTGTCCCACGGCGGCAGGCAGATCTTCATCACGTAGGCGCCGAGCTGCGCGAGCGCTCCGCTCGTGGGATCGACGTAGAGGGTCAGCGTCACGGGCTGGCCCGCGACGGTGAGGTTCAGCAGCCAGATCGCGGCATGCGGCCCGGGAGCGCACGGGTCGTTCGCAGGCGCGACCGGATTCGTCGTCGTGACCGTGCCGGAGAGCGGGAGCGTCAGCCCGACGTCGTGCCCGAGCGCGGTCGCGTTCGTCTGGCCGATCGTCGAGTTCGCGGCCTGCCCGAGGTTCGCCGTGTACCCGTTCGGGACGATGATCGTGATCGCGGCGATCGGGTCGGTCGCCTGCGGGACGGCGATGTGGAGCGTCGTCGCGGTCCCTGCGGTGGACACCGCGACCGTCGCCGTGTTGGCGCCGAGCGCGGTGGCCGCGAGGGCCAGCGTCGCCGCCGCGAGCGCGGCGACGATCGCCGCGCGGGTGCGAGTTCTCATCTGCAGCGGTCCTTTCGTCGGTCCTGCACTGTCAGCTGGTCGGGATCGGCTTGCCGAGGACGTGCCAGTACCCCTGCTGGAAGCGCACGAGGTAGGTCTTGCGGATCGGGAAGTAGTTCGTCGGCGAGGTCGAGAGCGGGATGCCCGGCAGCAGGAACGGGTTCGTCTCGTTCATATGCGTCGCCGCCGCGAGCAGGCTCGCGCGGGTCGGGTTCTTGCCGGCGTGCTTCAGGGCGTCCACCATCGCGTACGCGGCCATCATCCCGTAGAGGTGCGCGACCGCCTTGGGATCCTCGCCGGGGAGGTACTGCTTCATGATCGCCTTGTAGAGCTTCACGCCGAGCGTGTTCTGCTGCGTCGGGTTCGTCGGGTCGTGGAGGAACGCCGTCGACATCGCGCCGTCGCCGACGGTCTTCCCCGCCGTGAGCTTCACGATCTGCATCACCGCCGGGTCGATCGACACGGAGGTGACGTACTCCGTCGGGTTCCAGCCGAGCCGCGCCGCCGCGACGAACGCCTGGATCGCCTGCGACGGCAGCGCGAAGATGACGAAGGTGTCGGCGCCGGAGGCGTGCAGCTGCTCCACCTGCGAGGTGACGGTCGGCTCGGTGACGACGTAGCTCTGCGCCGAGACGATCTGCCCGGCGTGCGACCCGAGCCCGCGCTTCAGCCCCGTGAGCAGCTCATTGCCGTACTCGTCGTTCTCGTAGAGCACGGCGATCTTCGCGCTCGGCTTGCTCGACGCGATCAGGCGGCCGTAGACCGCGCCCTCGCCCTCGAAGCTGGGGAGCAGGCCCATCGTCCACGGCGTCTGCGCGTGGTTCGAGCCGATCGCGGTCGCGCCGCTGCCGACGAACAGCTCCGGCACCTTCATCTGGTTCAGGTAGCTGGCGATCGCGATCGACTGCTCCGTGCCGATCGAGTTGAAGATGGCGAAGACGTGGTCGCTCTCGACGAGCTTCTGCGTCTGCTGCACCGTCTGCGACGGGTCGTACTGGTCGTCCTCGACCTGGTAGACGATCTTGCGGCCGTCGACGCCGCCGTGCGCGTTGACGTACGCGAAGTACGCCTGCGCTCCCGTCAGCACCGGCTTGTACGCGGACTCGGAGCCCGTGAGCGGCCCGGTCCCGCCGATGAGGATCTGCGTCGGCGTCACGCCGGGGACGGCGGCGCGCGTGCCGCCCGACGACGCCGGCACCGCCACCAGCGCGGCCGCCGCCGCGGCGACCGCGAGCCGGCGGATCACCGCGACACCGCCTTCGTCAGCACCGACAGCTTCAGCGTCTCGCGGCCGATCGTGACCGACGAGCCGGGCTGGACGTCGTCGAGGTAGAGCGCGTTCGCGCTCGACTGCACCGTCGAGGTCGCGCCGAGCGTGACCACGAGCCGCGCCCCGGCCGGCACGAGCACGCTCTCGTTCATCAGCCGGATCGTCGCGACGCCGTTCGCCGTCGAGATCTTCGTGCCGCCGGCGCTGATCGGCGTACTGCTGCCGGCGACGGTGAGGACGGCGACGAGCCGGTCCCAGCCCTTCGCGTTCGAGTAGCGGACGGTGACGGTGGAGTCGCCGAACGTCTCGTGGGGGCCGCCGGTGAGGCGTGCGCCGCGCACGACCTTGCCGGAGCTCTGCATCGTCGTCGTGCCGGGCAGCGCGACGCTCGCGGACTTCGTCGGCGGCAGACCCGGGTAGCTCGTCGTCGTCCCGTCCCACGGATCGTGCGCGAGCTCGACCGGCGGCTTCCTGTCGATCCCGTTCTGCGTCCCCTTCAGGTAGCGGTCGAACCACGCGACGGCCTCGCCGAAGTACGTCGCCTGCTCCGCGGCCGGGTTCGCGGCGGGGGAGTGGCCGAGGTCGCCGAGGTAGAGGCGCTTCGGCCCCTTCAACGCGTTGTACGCGGCCTCCGCCTGGTCGATGTCGAAGAGGAAGTCGTGGCGTCCCTGGATCAGCAGGGTCGGGACGGTCAGCGACGAGAGCCGCCCGAGCGGCGAGCGCGGCGCCGCCAGCGCGTCCACCTGTGCCTGGTTCGTGCTCGTCGTCAGCGAGGGCACGGCCGCGAGCAGCGTCGGATCCCACCGCGCCGACGGCACGAGCTGCGACAGGTAGACGACGAGCCCGGACTTCGACAGCCCCTGCGGCGCGAGCGCCGTCGCCAGGTTCGTCCACGTGATCACCGGGACGATCGCCTTGAACGGGACGCCGGCGACCGCCGCGTTCCAGACGGCGCCGCCGCCGAGCGAGATCCCGAGCGCGCCGATCTGCGTGTCGGAGATCTCGGGACGGGCGGCGAGCCAGTTGAACAGGAACTGCGTGTCGGCGACGTCGGTCGGCCCGTCGAGGCCGAACAGGCCGCCCGAGCTCCCGTGCCCGCGCGCGTCGCACATGAGGGATGCGAACCCGGCCGGAGCGAGGAAGCCCGTCGCGAGCGGCTCCATGTCCTGGTGCTTGCCGCCGAGCCCGTGGAAGAGCATCACCGCCGGCCAGCCCGCCGCCGGCGGCGTCCCGTCCGGCTCGACGAGCGCGCAGGAGAGCGGCGTCCCGTCTGCGGCGGCGATCGTCAGCTCCTGCGGCGCCGCCGCGGGCGCCGCGCCGACGAAGACGAGCGCCGCTGCGAGCGGCGCGAGCAAGACCAAGCTCCGACCCACGACCGCGCAAGAGTAGCCCCTTTTACAATCCTCGCCATGGACTCCCGCCCCGTGGGCCTGTTCGACTCCGGCGTCGGCGGGCTGACCGTCCTCCACGAGTGCCTCGTCACGCTCCCGCACGAGGACTTCCTCTACCTCGGCGACCATGCCCGGCTGCCGTACGGGCCGCGGCCGCTCGACGAGGTCCGCCGCTTCGCGCAGGAGATCGGCGCGTTCCTCGAGCAGCTCGACGTGAAGATCGTCGTCGTCGCCTGCAACACGGCCACGTCGGCCGCGCTGCCGCAGCTGCAGGGGGAGCTCGCCGTTCCCGTCGTCGGCGTGATCACGCCGGAGGCGCACGCCGCCGTCCAGGCGACGCGGAACCGCCGGATCGGGCTGCTCGCCACGCGCGGCACCGTCGACGCGGGCCGCTACGCGGAGCTCGTGCGGGCGCTCGACGCGGGCGTCGCGCTCACCGCCGTCGCCTGCCCGCGGCTCGTGCCGCTGATCGAGAGCGACGACCCGTACGGGGCGGAGACGGAGGAGGCGGTGCGCGAGTACGCGGCGCCGCTGCGGGAGGCGGGCTGCGACACCGTCATCCTCGGCTGCACGCACTATCCGCTGATCCGTCCGGTCTTCCAGCGCGTTTTCGGCCGCGACGTGACGCTCGTCTTCTCCGCCGAGGAGACCGCCCGCGAGATCGCGGCGACGCTCGCGCGCAAGCGGATCGAGAACGAGCGCGACCGGATCGGCGGCTCCCGCTTCCTCACCACCGGCGACCCCGAAGCGTTCCGGACGATGGGCCGCCGCTTCCTCCAGTTCCCGATCGGCGAGGTCGAGCACGTCACCGTCGCGCGCCTGGAGAGGGCGGTCGCGTGAGCACGAGCAGGAACGACGGCCGCCGGCCCGACCGGCTGCGCCCGCTCACGATCGAGCCCGACTGGCTCGAGAACCCGCACGGCTGCGCGCTGATCACGCAGGGCAGGACGAAGGTCCTCTGCACGGCGATGATCACGGAGGAGGTGCCGCGCTGGCTGCGCAACCAGGGGCGCGGCTGGATGACCGCCGAGTACTCGCTCCTGCCGGCGTCGACGGGCGACCGCGTCGAGCGCGAGGCGGCGCGCGGGAAGCTGCAGGGACGCACCGTCGAGATCCAGCGGCTGATCGGCCGCGCCCTCCGCGCCGTCGTCGACTTCCGCGCGCTGGGGGAGCGGACGATGTGGCTCGACTGCGACGTGCTGCAGGCGGACGGCGGCACCCGCTGCGCGTCGATCTCCGGCGCGTACGTCGCGGCCCGCCGCGCGCTCGACCGCTTCGGGCTCTCGAAGGCGTTCACCGACTCGGTCGCGGCTGTCTCGGTCGGCGTCGTCGGCGGCGTGCCCGTGCTCGATCTCGACTACGAGGAGGACTCGGGCGCGGACACCGACATGAACGTCGTCATGACCGGTGACGGGCGGCTGATCGAAGTCCAGGCGACGGCGGAGAAGGACCCGTTCACGCGTGAGCGCCTCGACGAGCTGCTCGAGCTCGCCGCCGCCGGCATCGCCGAGATCGCGGACCTGCAGGCGGAAGCCGTTGCCCTCGAGCTCCCGTAGCGCCGTCCTCTCCTCCCGGAACCGTCACAAGGCGCGCGAGCTCGAGCGGCTCCTGCCCGGCTGGACGATCGAGCCGCTCGACCGCGACGACTATCCGCCGGAGACCGGCGAGACCTACTACGAGAACGCGGAGGCGAAGGCCGCGTTCGGCCACGCACATGCCGACGGCGAGGCGTGGGCGCTCGGCGAGGACTCCGGCCTCGAGGTCGAGGCGCTGGGCGGAAGCCCCGGCATCCTCTCCGCGCGCTACGCGCCCGAGGGTGCGCCCGCGATCGCACGGCTGCTCCGCGAGCTCGAGGGCGTCCCGGACGAGCGGCGCCGCGCGCGGTACGTGTCGGAGCTCGTGGCGATCTCGCCGGCGGGCGCGGAGCTGCGCGGCACCGGCACGGTCACGGGCCGCATCGCGGCCGAGCCGCGCGGGCACGAGGGCTTCGGCTTCGATCCGGTCTTCGTCCCGGACGGCGAGGAGCGGACCGTCGCGGAGCTCGGCGACGACTGGAAGGCGCGCAACTCGCACCGCGCACGCGCGGCCCGGGCCCTGCTGGAGGCGCTCGATGCGACGGGCGAGTAGCCTCGTCGCCCTCGCGCTCTCCGCGCTCGCGCTCGCCGGCTGCGGCGGCAACGAGCACGCCGAGCAGCGCGTGCTCGAGGCGTTCTTCGGCGGCAGCAGCCCGGTCGCGCACAGGCTGAGCACGCTGTTCCCGCACAAGCCCGGCTCCGTCAACTGCTCGATCCCCGGGGGCGGTGTGCCGGCGCGGCAGAGCATCGAGGGCCGCTGCGCGACGGACGTCTCGCTCGTCAAGCACGACCGCGCCGTCGTGACGCTGACGGAGACGTGGCAGCACGGCGGGCTCGCCCACACGTGGTTCTTCTTCATCAAGCGGAACGGCGACGTGCAGTCGATCGTGCAGGAGGGAGCCCCGGCGCCGCAGGGACCGGGCTACTGATGTGCGCCGCTACGGATTCCGCCGCTGCGCCTGCCACCAGTTGAGCTCGGCGCCGAGCACGATCACGTTCGCCATCACGTAGAGCCAGATCAGCAGGATCACGGGGCCGCCGAGCACGCGCAGCGTCACGTTCACGCCGGCGTAGCGCACGAACACCGGCAGGATCTGGAACGACGCCTCGAGCACGATCGCCGCCGCGACTGCGCCCGGCAGCGCGTCCCTGGTCGAGAGCGACGCGTTCGGCAGCAGCCGGTACACGGCGAGCAGGAAGGCGAACACGCCGAGCAGCGAGACGGCGACGGAGAGGACGTACGCGGCCGTGGGGTTGCCGGCGAATCCCTCCGCGTGCCGCTTCAGCAGCTCGAAGCCGAAGGCCCCGATCACGAGGCTGACGAACAGCACGACGAGCGAGCCGACCATGATCGCCGCGGCCAGCCCCTTCCCGTGCAGGAAGCGGCGATTCGGCCGGCCGTAGACGATGTTGAACGCTGACTCGAGCGCGCTGAACAGCGACAGCGACGACCAGAGCAGGCCGACCGCGCCGATCACGCCGAGGACGGCGGCGTTGTCCTGCGCCCGGTGGACGAGCGAGACGATGCTGTTCACCGAGCTGCCGGGGAAGGCGTGGTTCAGCTCCTTGACGAGGAAGTCGGATGCGTCGGCGCGGTGGGCGAACCCGAGCAGCGCGAGCGCGAGGAAGACGAGCGGCACGAACGAGAGGAGCGCGAAGTACGCGACCATCGCCGCCAGGTGGGTGCCCCGGTCGGCGAAGAACTTCTGGACGAGGAACCGCTTCCGTACCTCCACGGGCGAGAGTTTGCACCGTGTTAGCCTCAAGGCGAGATGGATGCCGCACAGGCGCTCGCCGACCTCACAGAGATCTCGTCCCAGATCGAGGCCGCCGTGCTGTTCGACGAGGGCGGCGCGATCCTCGGATCGACCCTCTCCGACGCCGCCGGGGCCGAGGAGCTCGTGCGCGCCGCGGGCTCGCTGCTGGCCGGCGCGGGCGAGTTCCGGAGCGGTGACGCGGCGGTGACCCAGCTCGAGGCGTCGACGCAGGACGGCAGCGTCTTCGTCGTCCGCGACGAGGGACGGTCGATCGTGGCGACGACGGCGGCGGACCCGACCGTCGGCCTCGTCTTCTACGACCTGAAGAGCTGCCTCCGCGGTGCGGCCGAGGAGCCGGAGAAGCCGAAGCGGCGGCGCCGGGCCGCCCCGAAGAGCGAGGAGCCGGCCGAATGAGGCGGAAGCTGCTCGCCCTCGCCGGCTTCGCCACGGGCCTGTTCGCCGGCACCTTTCTCTACCGCCGCTCCTCGGGGCGGCGGCGCGACCGGATCGACGTCTACTTCGCCGACGGCTCGATGGTCTCGTTCGTCGACGGCTCGCCCGAGGCGGAGCGGCTGCTGCCGGTGGCGCGGCAGGCGCTGGCGGCCGCGCGCCGGTGAGCGCCCCGGACGAGCGACACGGCGACGAGCTCGCACGCGCGCTGGTCGAGCACGCGTACCTCGAGGGCGACTTCGTCCTCCGCTCGGGCAAGCGGTCGCGCTACTACCTCGACAAGTACCGCTTCGAGACCCGCCCCGACCTGCTGCGACCGCTCGGCGAGCGGATCGCCGCGGCGGTCGCCGCGCACGCGCCCGACGCGACGCGGCTCGCCGGCCCCGAGCTCGGCGCGGTCGCGCTCGTCGCGGCGGCGTCGCTCGAGTCGGGGCTCCCGTTCGTGATCGTGCGGAAGGCCGCGAAGGAGTACGGGACCGCGAACCGGCTGGAGGGGCCGTACGAGGAGGGCGAGTGCGTCTGCCTCGTCGAGGACGTCGTCACCTCGGGCGGGGCGCTGCTCGAGTCGGTCGAGGCGCTGCGCGGCGCCGGCCTCGTCGTCCACACGGCGGTCTGCGTCGTCGACCGCGAGGAGGGCGGAGCGGACGCGCTCGCGCGCCAGGCCGTGCGCCTGCGCCCCATCTTCAGGGCAGGAGAGTTGCTGGCCGGAACGAAAAGTCCCGCAAAACCGCATGGTTGAGCCGAATCCGAAACCCTGCTAGGGTCGATTCGGCCCGTTCCCGTTCCCACGACCAGGAGGAGAGGCTAGTGACGAAGCAGGAGTTTGTTGCGGAGGTGGCACGCAGGAGCCAGCTGTCGAACCGCGATGCGGGCAAAGCGGTCGACGCGTTCCTGGAGGCAGTGACCGACACGCTCAAGAAGGGCGGCGAGGTGACGTTCACCGGGTTCGGCAAGTTCTCGTCGCAGCAGCGCGCAGCGCGCACCGGGGTGAATCCGCGGAACCCCAGCGAGAAGGTGCACATCCCGGCGGCACGCGTCCCGAAGTTCTCGGCCGGCAGCGCGCTGAAGCAGGCAGTCAAGAGCGGCTAGCGCCCGCTCGGCTCGCACGTCTCCTCCGAGGAATCCGAGGGGCCGCTCCGGCGGCCCCTCGCGCATCCGGGCCCGGCGCGCCGACGGGCGCAGTAGCCTTGACGGCGATGGCGCACGATCTCCGAGCCGGCCGGGACGTCGCCGTCGCGCACTTCGCGGACAGGCTTGCCGAGGCGGTCGAGCGGAAGCACAGCCAGCTCGTCGTCGGGCTCGACCCCGTCCCCGACCAGCTGCCCGTCGAGCTCCGCGGCGAGACGGTGCTCGGGCGCGCGTACGCGGCCGCCGCCTGCGCGCGGTTCTGCTGCGGGATCGTCGACGCGGTCGCGCCGTACGCGGTCGCGGTGAAGCCGCAGTCGGCGTTCTTCGAGGCACTCGGCTCGGACGGTTTCAGGGCGCTCGAGGAGGTCTGCGGCTACGCGAGCGCCGCCGGGCTGCTCGTCATCGCCGACGCGAAGCGCGGCGACATCGGCTCGACCGCGCGCGCGTACGCCGCCGCCTTCGTCGAGCCGCGCGGCGAGGAGCCGCCGCTCGCGGACGCCGTCACGCTCAACCCGTACCTCGGCCGCGACTCGGTCGAGCCGTTCCTCGCGGCCTCTCGCCGCACCGGCGCGGGGCTGTTCGCCATCGTCAAGACCTCGAACGCCGGCAGCGCCGACGTCCAGGACGCCGTCCTCTCCGACGGCCGGCGGCTGTGGCAGCACGTTGCCGGGCTCGTGCGGGAGTGGGGCGAGGAGCTCGTCGGCGAGCGGGGGCTGTCGACGGTCGGCGCGGTCGTCGGCGCGACGTACCCGCGCGAGGTGGCCGAGATCCGGCGGCTGCTGCCGCAGTCGGTGCTGCTCCTGCCCGGTATCGGCGCGCAGGGGGCTCGCCCCGCCGACGTCGAGCGCGCGTTCACGAGCGGGCCGGCGAGCGCGCTCGTCGCGGCCTCGCGCTCGGTGATCTACGCCTACCGCTCCGCCGGCGGCGACTGGCGCGCGGCGGCGGGCGCCGAGGCGGGGAGGCTCGCGGGCGAGGTCTGGGCCGTCTCCGGCTGGTAGCGATGCCGCGCGCGAGCAGCCGGCACGTGGCCCGGTTCGCCGCCCCTGCGGCGTTCCTCCTCGCCGTCACGATCGCCGTCCTGCTCATCCGCTCCGGGCTCGGCGGCGGCGGCTCGCCCGCGCCGACGACGACCCCGCCGCGCACGGCGACGCAGACGCACACGACGCCGCCCGTCACGACCCTGCCGCCCGTCACCACCGCCCCCGCGGTGACGACCACGACCTCGGCCTCGACCACGACCTTGCCGGCGACGACGTCGGTCCCGGGCGCGACGTACTACACCGTCCAGAAGGGCGACACGTTCACGATCATCGCCGGGAAGTCGGGAACCACCGTGGCGCAGATCGAGCAGCTCAACCCCGGGGTCAGCTCGAACGCGCTCACCGTCGGCCAGCAGATTCGCGTGAAGTAGTCCCGGAGCTACGCTTCGCGCCGATGCGCCGCCCGCTCGTCGCCGTCGCAGTCCTCGCGGCCGTCCTCGGATTCCTCTCCGGCCCGGCCCGGGCGGCCGCACCCGTCCCCGACGCGCGCGCGTACGAGGTCGTCAACGCGTCGACCGGCGAGGTGCTCGCGGCGCGGAACGCGCACGAGCGGCTGCCGATCGCCAGCCTGACGAAGCTGATGACCGTGATCGTCGCGCTCCGGCATCTCGACGTCGACGCGACCGTCACCGTGCCGAAGGACGCGGTCCGCGTCGGCGGCTCGCGGATCCCGCTCCGCCCCGGCCAGAGGATCACCGTCGAGGACCTGCTGAAGGGCGCGCTGATCCAGAGCGCGAACGACGCGGCGGACACGCTGGCGGCCGGCGCCTCGGGCGGAGACATCCCGCTGTTCGTCTCGTGGATGAACGACACGGCGCAGCGGCTCGGGCTCGCCGACACGCACTTCGTCCGTCCCGACGGGCTCGACGCGCCCGGGCACGTGTCGAGCGCGCACGACGTGATGGTGCTCGCGCAGATCGCGATGCACTCGCCGGTCGTCCGCGAGCTCGTCCGCAAGCGCAGCGACACGATCGAGAGCGGCCACGTCGCCGTGCACACGTGGAACGACCTGCTCGGCGTCTTTCCCGGGCTGGTCGGCGTGAAGACCGGGCACACGGACAAGGCCGGCTGGTGCGAGGTCGCGGCCGCGCGGCGGCAGGGGTACACGATCTACGCCGTCATCCTCGGCAGCCCGAGCCGCGGGCAGCGGAACGCCGACCTGCGGCGGCTGCTCGCCTGGGGCGTGTCGCAGTACCGGACGCTGAGGCTCGTGGACCGGACGGCGTACGCGCACGCCCGGCTGGGCTACGGGCTCCCGGCCGTCGCGCTCGTCGCGACGCGGCCGCTGACGCAGGTCGTCAGGACCGGCCGGGCGGTCGTGGAGCGGATCGTGGCGCCGTCGGCGATCCGGCTGCCGGTCGCCCGGGGCCAGCTGCTCGGTACCATCGAGGTCCGTGTTGGTGGGCATGTCGTCGGTGTGCGCCCGCTCGTCGCCGCGAGGTCGGTGCGGCGCCCCGGGCTCGGCGGCCGGCTCCGCTGGTACGCGACTCGCACGGTTCATGACTTCCTTGGACTCTTCTCGTGAGGTGAGATCGTGATCGTCACCGTCACCCTCAACGCGGCCGTCGACCGGACGCTCACCGTCCCGAACTTCCAGATCGGCCACCGTCATCGCGCGAGCACGAGCCTGACGATGGCCGGCGGCAAGGGCATCAACGTCGCGCGTGCGCTGAAGACACTCGACACGCCGGTGATCGCCACCGGCCTCGCCGGCGGGCGCACGGGTGACCGGATCATCGAGGAGCTCGCGGCCGAGGCGATCCTCAACGACTTCGTCCGCATCTCCGACGAGTCGCGGACCTCGAGCGCGTTCGTCGACCCGACCGGCGGCACGCTGACGGAGATCTACGAGTGGGGGCCCGCCGTGCGGCCGGAGGAGCTCGAGACGCTGCTCGACAAGCTGCACTACCTCTCGCGCGTCGCGTCGTACGTCGTCTTCAGCGGCTCGCTGCCGCGTGACGTCGAGGACGACTTCTACGCGGAGGCGATCCGCGACCTGAACCGCCGCGGCGTCCAGTGCGTCCTCGACTGCGAGGGCGAGCCGCTCCGTGTCGGCGTCGACGCCGAGCCGTTCCTCGTCGCGCCGAATCAGCGCGAGGCGGAGGGCCTCGTCGGCCAGGAGTTCTTCGAGCACGACGACTTCCTCATGGCGCTCGACACGATCGTCGATCTCGGAGCGCGCAACGTGCTGATCTCGGAGGAGACCTCGTGCTACGGCGTCTTCACGGAGGAGCGCCAGTCGGTGCGCTTCCGCGCGTCCACGCCGAGGCTCGATCCGATCGCATCCGTCGGCGCGGGCGACGTCCTGCTCGCCGGGTTCATCGCCGCGCGGTTCAACGGCCGCCCGGTCGAGGAGGCGTTGCGGAACGGCGTCGGCTGCGCCGCCGCGTCGGTGCTCCAGCTCGGCGCGGGCCGCTTCGATCCGAGGGAGGCGTCGCGGATCGCGGCGACCGTCGAGATCGAAGAGCTCGAGCGGACGCCGGCCTAGCCGCGCCCGCCGACGAAGATCGCGCGGATGCGGCCGCGCCCCTTGACGTTCTCCGCCCACGCGACCCGGCTGCCCTCGACCGAGAGCCCGATCGGGTCGCCGGCCGCCTTGCCGAGCGCGTGCGCCGAGTGCGACTGCACCTCGACCGTGCGGATCGAGCGGCCGACGTGGAACACGATCAGCTGGTCGCTCGCCGACAGCTCGGGACTCGTGCCCTTCGGCACGGGAATCGAGCCGAGCGGCACCCCGGAGTCCGCGTCGTACCAGGCGATGCGCAGGCCGAGGGACGAGCTCTCGATCGTGGCGAGGACGTGCGGCGCGAGCGCGACCGCCTCGGGAGCTCCGTGCGGCACCACGCGGGTCAGCACCTTCCCCGTCGCCGCGTCGCGCACCTCGACGGGGAAGTCGGCCGACGCGACCGGCCGGCCGTTCGCCGCGACGCTGTACGCCTGCACGTCGGCGATGCGCGACCCGGACGCCGCGACCGCGACCGTCGCCCACGTACCCGGCACGACCGTGTCGCGGCGCCCGACGATCCGGTGGATGCCGCCCCCGACGAGCTTCTTCCGGCAGGTGCCGCCGCTGAGGCACGCCACCTGGTCGATGTACCCGACCGAGCTCACCGCGTAGACGAGCGTCTTGCCGTCTCCCGCGACGCCGGCGAACCAGAGGCCGATGCCGTTGCGGCCGTGCGCGACCTCGGCGAAGCGGCGCTCCTTCGGGTCGCCGACGCCGGCGCCGAGCACATAGTCGAACGGAAGCGGCGCCGGCGCCGGCTCGCGCAGCGTCCAGAGCACGTCGTCCGCCTTCCAGTCGAGGGCGAGCCGCACCGGCGGGACGACGTCCCACCGGCAGGTGACGTTGCTCGCGCCGGGCGACTGGTCGGGGAGCCGGATCTGGCCGCTGTTCGCGAGGGCGAGGACGTGGACGACGTTGCAGCTCGTGCTGCTCGGCGCGAGCCAGGCGACGAGCGGCCCGTCCTGCGCGAACGCGGCGATCGGCCCGGGCGTGGTCCAGAGCGTCTGGGGGCGCGGGGCCGTGGCCGCCGGATGCGCTCCGCCGGCAACGAGAGCGAGCGCCGCGAGCATCGTCCGCATCGACTTGGAAACTAGCCCGCGACTGTTAGGACCGTGTGTGCGCCGCCGCGGATCCCGTCCGCGGACGCTGGTACGATCACCACTTGAACGTGCTCGCAGCGACTTGCATCGAGGGGGCCGTCGCGTGAGCCTCGAGATCCGTCCCGACGACCTGCAGCGTCTCGTCGAGCTCGACCGGAAGTTCGCGAAGGAGGGGCTCACCTTCGACGACGTGCTGCTCGTCCCGGCCGAGTCGCGTGTGCTCCCGAACGACGTCTCGACACGGACACGGCTGACGCGCTCGATCGAGCTGAGCATTCCGATCGTCTCCGCGGCGATGGACACGGTCACGGAGGCGCGCCTCGCGATCGCGCTCGCGCGCGAGGGCGGGATCGGGATCCTGCACCGGAACCTGTCGATCGAGGAGCAGGTCGCCGAGGTCGACAAGGTGAAGCGCTCCGAGTCGGGGATGATCGTCGAGCCGGTGACGCTCCCGCCCGGCGCGCTCGTCCGAGAGGCGCTCGAGTTGATGGCGCGCTACAAGGTGTCGGGGATTCCGATCACCGACGAGGACGGGGTCCTCGTCGGCATCCTCACGAACCGCGACCTGCGCTTCGAGGACGACGTCGAGCAGCCGGTGTCGGCGCTGATGACGTCGCGCAACCTCGTCACCGCGCCGGTGGGGACGACGCTCGAGGACGCGGAGGAGATCCTCCACCGGAACAAGATCGAGAAGCTCCCGGTCGTCGACGCGGACGGGCGGCTGCGCGGGCTGATCACGGTCAAGGACATCCAGAAGCGGATCGAGTATCCGTATGCGACGAAGGACGAGCGCGGCAGGCTGCGCGCGGGCGCGGCGGTCGGCGTCGGACCGGACGCCCTGGAGCGCGCCCGGGCGCTCGTCGACGCCGGCGTCGACGTCCTCGTCGTCGACACGGCTCACGGGCATTCCACCGGCGTGCTCGAGATGGTGCGGACGATCAAGGGCGCGGTGACGGTCGACCTCATCGCGGGCAACGTCGCCACCGGGGACGCGGCGCGCGCTCTCGTCGAGGCGGGTGCGGACGCGGTGAAGGTCGGGGTCGGCCCCGGGTCGATCTGCACGACGCGGGTCGTCGCCGGCGTGGGAGTTCCTCAGGTGACCGCGATCTACGACTGCGCCGAGGCGGCGGGCGCCGAGGGCGTGCCCGTGATCGGCGACGGCGGCATGACGTCGTCCGGCGACATCGCGAAGGCGATCGCGGCCGGCGCCGACGTCGTCATGCTCGGCTCGCTGCTCGCCGGCGTCGACGAGGCGCCCGGCGAGGTGATCCTCGTCCAGGGCGAGCGCTTCAAGGAGTACCGCGGCATGGGCTCGCTCGGCGCGATGCGGGCGCGCTCCTACTCGAAGGATCGGTACTTCCAGGGCGACGTCGAGGACGTCGAGAAGCTGATCCCGGAGGGGATCGAGGGGCGCGTCGCCTACAAGGGGCCGATGGGCCCGATCGTGCACCAGCTCGTCGGCGGGCTGCGACAGGCGATGGGTTACTGCGGCGCGGCGACGCTCGCGGAGATGAAGCAGGCGCGCTTCGTCCGCATTACGGCGGCGGGGCTGCGCGAGTCGCACCCGCACGACGTGACGATCACGAAGGAGGCGCCGAACTATCGCCGCTGAGCCGTCGAACGTCGTCCCGTTCCCCGGCCACGAGGACCGGCCGGTGCTCGTGGTCGACCTCGGCGGCCAGTACTCGCAGCTGATCGCGCGCCGCGTGCGCGAGTGCCGCGTCTATTCGGAGCTCGTCGGCCACACGATCACTCCGGACGCGGTGCGCGCACGCAATCCGTACGCGCTCATCCTGTCCGGGGGCCCCGCGTCGGTCTACGCGGACAACGCGCCGCGTGTCGATCCGCGCATCTTCGGGCTCGGTATTCCGACGCTCGGCATCTGCTACGGCATGCAGCTGATGGCGCTCGACCTCGGCGGCCGTGTCGACCGCACCGGCATCTCCGAGTTCGGGAAGACGGAGCTGCGCGCCGAGGAGTCGCTCCTGTTCCGGGACACGCCCGAGGAGCAGACGGTCTGGATGTCGCACCGTGACTCGGTCGTCGCGCCGCCGGAGGGCTCCCGGGTCGTCGCCGGGTCGCCGTCGACGCCGATCGCCGCGTTCGAGGCGCCCGAGCGGAGGCTCTACGGCGTTCAGTTCCACCCCGAGGTCGTGCACACGCCGCACGGGATGGAGGTGCTGAAGAACTTCCTCTACGAGATCGCCGACGCGCCGCCCGCCTGGACGCCGGCCGCCGTGATCGAGGAGCAGGTCGAGCGCATCCGCGCCCAGGTCGCTTCGGAGCGCGTGCTCTGCGCGCTCTCGGGCGGCGTCGACTCGGCGGTCGCGGCGCTGCTCGTGCACAAGGCGGTCGGCGACCAGCTCACGTGCGTGTTCGTCGACCACGGGCTCCTGCGCAAGGACGAGGCGGAGGAGGTGGTCGAGACCTTCGGCGAGCACTTCCACGTCCCGCTCGTCCACGTGCAGGCGCAGGAGCGGTTCCTCGAGCTGCTCGGCGGCGTCGAGGAGCCGGAGCAGAAGCGGAAGATCATCGGTCGCGAGTTCATCCGGGTGTTCGAGGAGGAGGCGCGGAAGCTCGGGGACGTGCGCTGGCTCGTCCAGGGGACGCTGTACAGCGACGTGATCGAGTCCGGCGGCACCGAGGGCGTCGCGGCGACCATCAAGTCGCACCACAACGTCGGCGGTCTCCCGGACGACATGCAGATGAAGCTCGTCGAGCCGCTGCGCCTGCTCTTCAAGGACGAGGTGCGACGCGTGGGCGAGGAGCTCGGGATGCCCGAGCGCATGGTCTGGCGCCAGCCGTTCCCAGGCCCGGGGCTCGCGATCCGCATCATCGGCGACGTGACCGCGGAGCGGCTGGAGATCCTCCGCGAGGCCGACGCGATCCTCCAGGAGGAGGTCCGACGCGCCGGGCTCTACCGCGACGTGTGGCAGGCGTTCGCCGTGCTCCCGGCGATCCGCTCCGTGGGCGTGCAGGGCGACGAGCGAACGTACGGCTACCCCGTCGTCATCCGCGCGGTCACGAGCGACGACGCGATGACCGCGGACTGGGCCAGGCTCCCCTACGACCTGATCGAGACGATCTCGAGCCGCATCGTCAACGAGATCCCCGGCGTCAACCGCGTCGTCCTCGACGTGACCTCGAAGCCGCCCGCCACGATCGAGTGGGAGTAACCCTCGGTCGCTACGGTTGACGGTCATCCCGGACGACGATCTGCGCCCGAATGACTCCCTGTCGGCGAGGCCCGTCGTCACTGAAGGGAACGAGCTTCGCAACCGGACGGCCGGCGTGCGCGATGACGATCTCTTCGCCACGGCGCACGCGACGCAGCAGGTGGCTGAACAGATCGCGTGCGTCCCTCGTGTTGTACTCGGTGAGCAACTGAGAGTGGCGTGGCATGGCGTCGCCACTTGGCGTGGCGTGGCGACGCCACCGTCGGAATCGGCTCCACATGGGCCAATCATCGTGGCCCACGTGTGCCGAGATGGTCGCGACTTCGTGGATTCGCGTGAAATCGTGTCGAAGTGGCGGGCAGCCTCGTCGAACGCCCCGTCACCTCGAAGCGCCGGCCGCCATCGAGTGGGAACAGGGAGTTCCGCGCGCACGCGGAGGGATCCGCTGGTACTGCGCGGTTCCGTGCAGCGGGTACACGGGCGGCATCGTCGACCCGATCATCCGCGACGGCGCCTAGGATCGCGTGGTGGATCTCGTCGACCGCCTCGCGCGGGCGCGCATCGGCGCGACCTTCAACCAGTACTCGGGCTCCGAGCTCCGGCGGCTGCGGCTCCGCGCATACCTCGCCGCACGCGGGCACGCCCAGCTCCTCCTCGTTGGCGAAGCGGCCGGCTACCGCGGCGCGCGAATCAGCGGCGTCCCGTTCACGTCCGAGCGGCAACTGACCGGATCCGGCCCCGCCGAGGCGACGGCCACGATCGTGCACCGCGTCCTGGCGGAGCTCGGGATCGAGGACGACGTGCTGCTGTGGAACGTCGTCCCGACACATCCGGGAACGGCGTCGTCGAACCGGCGCCCGACGCGGGACGAGGTCGCCGCCGCGCTGCCGTTCCTCGACGAGCTGACGCGCGGCCGCGGCGTCGTCGCGGTCGGACGGCTCGCCGCGGCGGTTCTCGATGCGCCGTACGTCCGGCATCCCGCGCACGGGGGCGCGCGTGCCTTCGCGCTCGGGCTCGAACGTACACTCGGAGCGTGACCGCGGCCACCGTCTCGCCCGCACGAATCCGCAAGAACGCGTTCCTGCTCGCACTCGGGCTCGTCTGCAACTCCGGGATGTTCCAGCTTGCGGCGGCGCTGTCGTCGCTGACGCTCGTCGCGGTGACCGGGATCACGGGGATCCTCGGGCTCGGCCCGGCGATCTTCCTCACCGCCGGCGGGCTGACCGTCGGCCCCGCCGGCCGCCTGATGGATCGCGTCGGGCGCATGCCGGTGATCCGCGGCGCATACGTGCTCGGCGCAATCGGCTGCGCCGTCGTCGCCGGCGGCTGCGGCATCTCGTCGGCCGCCGTCGTCTCGCTCGGGCTCGTGCTCGTCGGCTCCGCCGCCGCCGTCGTCCAGCTGTCGCGCGCCGCTGCCGCCGAGATGTTCCCGGAGCGGCACCGCGCACGCGGAATGTCGTTCGTCCTCTTCGGTGCCGTCTCGGGCGCGATCTGGGGGCCCGTCCTGTTCGGCCCGCTCTTCGCTCACCGGATGCCGACGGCGCACGGGCTCGCGGCGCCGTGGCTGATCGGCATCCCCTTCATGGTCGCGGGCTTTTTCGTCTCCGGGCTCGTCCGTCCCGACCCGAAGGAGATCTCCGCGACGTACACGGACGAGCACGACGACTCGGCACCGGCCGCGCCGCTGCGCGCGATGCTCCGCCGCCCCGGCGTCGCGCCTGCGCTCGTCGCCGCCGTCGCGAGCTTCGCCGTGATGGCGAGCATGATGAACCTCGCGAGCTACATGGCGATCGGGCGCGGCCACATGGAGGGCGACGTGTTCACGATGATCAGCGCCCACATCGTCGGCATGTACGGGCTCGTGCTCGTCGTCGGAGCGCTGATCGACCGCGTCGGCCGCCGCCCCGCCATCGTCGCCGGGCTCGCCGTGATGACCGTCTCGAACGCGGCGCTCGTCTGGCTCGGCGGCGTCGGCGGGATGAGCATCGCCCTGCTCGGGCTCGGCCTCGGCTGGAACTTCTCCTACGTCGGCGCGACGACCGAGCTCGTCTCGCTCTCGAGCCCGTCGGAGCGCGGGCGCCTCGTCGGCTTCTCCGATCTCGTCTCGAGCCTCGTCGCTGCCGGCCTCGCGCTCCTCGGCGGCCTCGTCTACACCGCCGGCGGAGCCGCCTCCCTGGCCCTCTCCGCGGCCGCGCTCGCGGCGCTCCCGGCGCTCTACCTCGCCGCCCGGCCGGGGCCCCGCGTCGCCCTCTCGCCGGCGGACTGAGCCGGGCCCACTTCCGCTACAATCCCGCCCCGGCGGACGCATAGTCCGCCGCTTTCCTGTCTATGAAGACCTACAGCGCCAAGCCCGGGGAGATCACGCGTGAGTGGTACGTCGTCGACGCCGACGGCCAGACCCTCGGACGCCTCGCGACGACGATCGCCGACACGCTGCGCGGCAAGCGCAAGCCGCAGTACACGCCGCACGTGGACACGGGCGACTTCGTCATCGTCGTGAACGCCGAGAAGATCTCGGTCACCGGCGGCAAGCTCGACCAGAAGCTGTACTACCGGCACTCCGGGTACCCGGGCGGGCTCAAGAGCCGCACGCTCCGCGAGCAGCTCGAGCGGCGCCCGACCGAGGTGATCCGCAGCGCGGTGCGTGGGATGCTTCCGAAGAACCGGCTCGCGCGCCAGCAGCTGACGAAGCTGAAGGTCTACGCGGGGCCGGAGCATCCGCACGCCAGCCAGAACCCGCGTCCCCTGACCGTCTACAAGAGTGGGGAGCAGTAAGTGAGTCAGATCGCGCAGTACCGCGGTACCGGCAAGCGCAAGACATCGGTCGCGCGCGTCATCCTCCGCCCCGGCGACGGCACGACGTGGGTGAACGGGCGCACGCTGGAGGAGTACTTCCCCCGGTCGACGCACCGGACGCTCGCGACGTCGCCGCTGAAGACCGCGGGCCTCGAGGGCCAGTACGACCTCCGCGTCCGCGTCCACGGCGGCGGCCTCTCCGGTCAGGCGGGAGCCGTTCGGCACGGCATCGCCCGGGCGCTCGTCGAGGCGAATCCCGAGCTGCGGGTCCCGCTCAAGCGTGAGGGCTTCCTGACGCGCGACGCGCGCCAGGTCGAGCGCAAGAAGGCGGGTCTGCACAAGGCGCGCAAGGCGCCTCAGTTCTCCAAGCGCTAACGCGCTCCATCCACAGCCGTGGAGGTTCCGCACGTGGCGAGCCGCGTGATGGCGAGGCAGTTCTTCGGGACAGACGGGGTTCGCGGGATCGTCGGCGACTTCCTCACGGTCGACCTCGTCGAGCGGCTGGGGAAGGCGTCCGCGCTGTGGTCCGGCGGCCGCGTCTTCGTCGGCCGCGACACCCGCGCCTCGGGCGAGGAGCTGGAGGAGGCGTACGCGCGCGGCGTCGTCTCTGCGGGCGGCGCGGCGGTGCTCGCCGGCGTCGTTCCCACGCCGGCGGTGGCGTTGCTCCGGCTCGATCTCGGTGTCGTCATCTCCGCGTCGCACAACCCGCCGGAGTACAACGGCGTGAAGTTCTTCGACCGCGAGGGCCGCAAGCTCACCGACGCGGACGAGGAGGAGATCGAGTCGCTGCTCGACGCGCCCGCCCCCGGCGGCGGCGAGATCGACCGCGTCGGCGTCGCGGTCGAGAGCTACCTCGAGCACGTGCTCGAGCGCTTCGGCACTCCACTCGGCGGATTGCGGATCGCCGTCGACTGCGCGAACGGCGCCTACTCCGGGATCGCACCGGACGCGTTCGAACAGCTCGGGGCGGAGGTCGTCTCGATCGGCGACGAGCCGGACGGGACGAACATCAACGTCGGCTGCGGCGCGACCGACCTCGCGGCCCTGAGCGCGACCGTCGTCGACGGCGGTTTCGACCTCGGCGTCGCCTTCGACGGCGACGGCGACCGGATGCTCGCGGTCGACGAGCAGGGCCGAACCGTCGACGGCGACCAGATCGTCGCGATTCTCGCGCTCGACCGCGGTGTCGACACGGTCGCGGTCACGAGGATGGCGAATCTCGGCTTCCACCGGCTGATGGAGGCGCGCGGAATCCGCGTGCTCACGACCGACGTCGGCGATCGCTACGTGCTCGAGGCGCTCCGGCGGGAGGGCGGCGTCCTCGGCGGCGAGCAGTCGGGCCACATCATCTACCTCGACGGCCACGTCGCCGGCGACGGGCTCGTCGCGAGCCTGCTCCTCTGCGCCGCGCTGAAGGGCCGGCCGCTGTCGGAGGTCGCCGCCGTGATGCCGGTCTTCCCCCAGCGCAAGCAGAATCTCGCCCGCACGGGCAGGGGGCCGCTGCCGCAGTCGCTGCTCGACGAGGTGGCGCGGGTGAACGAGCGGCTCGGGGGCGAGGGTCGCGTGCTCGTGCGGCCCTCGGGCACGGAGCCGGTTGTCCGGGTGCTGGCCGAGGCGGCCACGGCCGAGGAGGCCGAGACCCTCTGTGATACCATCGCGCGGCTTGTGAAACGGGAGCTCGGCTGACCGCTCCGCGACGCTGCGGGCCGGTCACGTAGCCGGGCTCGACGCGTTTCCGAGGCCGTTTCCAAGGAGCATCGGGTGTGCGGGATCATCGGATACGTCGGGACGAGAGAGGCGAAACCGCTGCTCCTGCAGGGGCTGAAGCGGCTCGAGTACCGCGGCTACGACTCGGCCGGGATCGCGCTGCGCGAGGCCGCCGGCCTCGAGTACGTCCGCGCCGTCGGCAACCTCGAGAACCTCGTCGCCGCCGCCGGTCCGAACGGGTCGGCCTCGCACCACGGGCTCGGTCACACGCGCTGGGCCACGCACGGAGGCGTCACCGAGCAGAACGCGCACCCGCTCACGGGCTGCGACGCCGCGAAGATCGCGATCGCGCTCAACGGCATCGTCGAGAACTACCGCGAGCTGAAGGACGAGCTGCTCGCGCAGGGCCACGTGTTCACGTCGGAGACGGACGCCGAGGTGGTCGTGCACATGCTCGAGCGCGAGTACGACGGCGATCTCGCGCAGGCGCTCTCGCGCGCGTACGCGCAGCTCGAGGGCCACTTCTCGATCGTCGCGATCCACCACGACCATCCGGACCTGCTCGTCGGCGTCCGCCACCAGACGCCGCTCGTCGTCGGCATCGGCGAGGGCGAGAACTTCCTCGCCTCGTCGATCGCCGCCTTCCTCAGCGAGACGCGTAACGTCGTCTTCCCCGACGACGGCGAGATCGTCGAGATCACGCCGGCCGGCGCCCGCTTCTTCGAGGCCGGCGTGGAGATCGAGCATCCCGAGATCAAGGAGATCGACTGGGACGAGGAGAGCGCCGAGAAGGGCGGCTACGAGACGTTCATGCTGAAGGAGATCTACGAGCAGCCGGAGGCGCTGCGCGAGACGATCGGCGACCGCGTGCGCGGGCATCAGCTGATCCTCGAGGCGCTCGGCATGACCGAGCTCGAGATCCAGAACCTGCGCAGGATCGTCGTCGTCGCGTGCGGCACCGCCTACCACGCGGGCGTCGTCGGCCGCTACGTCATCGAGGAATGGGCGCGCGTGCCGGTCGAGCCGGACATCGCGAGCGAGTGGATCTACCGCAACCCGGTGCTGTCGAAGGACACGCTCGTGATCGGTATCTCCCAGTCGGGCGAGACACGCGACACCGTCAACGCGGTGAAGCTCGCGCGCGCGAGCGGCGCGCACACGCTCGCGATCACGAACCTGATGGGGACGCAGATCACGCGCGAGGTGGACTCGACGATCTACACCCGCTGCGGCCTCGAGGTCGGCGTCGCCGCGTCGAAGACGTTCACCGCCCAGGTCGGCCTGCTCTACCTGATCGCGCTGAAGCTCGCGGAGATCCGGAAGACGATCCCCGCCGACGAGATCGAGTTCATCCTCGACCAGGTCCACGAGCTGCCGGACAAGATGGCCGCCTTCCTCGACGGCGACCACCCGATCGACGAGATCGCGCGGCGCTTCTACGACAGGCCGTTCTTCCTCTATCTCGGCCGCCACATCGGCCTGCCGGTCGCGCTCGAGGGCGCGCTGAAGCTGAAGGAGATCTCGTACATCCCGACGGACGCGTACTCGGCCGGCGAGATGAAGCACGGACCGATCGCGCTGCTCGAAGAGGGCACACCGGTCGTCGTCGTCGCGACCGACCAGAAGCTCATCTACGAGAAGGTCGTCTCGAACATCCAGGAGACGCGCGCACGCGGCGCGCACGTGATCGCGATCGCGACCGACGGCAACGAGGACATCCAGCACCATGCGGACGACGTCATCTACATCCCGCGCTCGCCGGCCTTCCTGCAGGCCGCGCTCGCCGTCGTGCCGTTGCAGCTGCTCGCCTACCGGATCGCCCGGCTGCGCGGGCTGAACGTCGACCAGCCGCGGAACCTCGCGAAAACGGTGACGGTCGAGTAGCCGCGACGGCTCGGGCTCCGGCGCGGCCATGCCTGTCGCGGACACGCCCCGGGGTCTGACCCCTGGACCTGGCTCTCTGGGAGAGAATGCACGCGTGACGGTCTCAGGCACTCTTCTCGGCTCAGACTCCGTCGAGGAGACGCAGGCGTTCAACGAGGAGCTGACGCGGCTGCTGGCGGCGGCGCCGCCGCTCGAGTCGGTGCCGCCGGCGGTGACGCGGGAGCTGCGGAGGAAGGGCGAGGGGTTCCTGCCGGCGCCGGTGTACTCGCCGCGTGCGTCCTGGCTCGAGATCCCGTCGCGCGCGGGCGGGCTCCGCCTGCGCGTGGTGCCGCCGCAGGGCGAGGCGACCGGCGCCTTTCTCCACGTCCACGGCGGCGGCTGGGTGCTCGGCTCCGCCGACGAGCAGGATCCGCTGCTCGAGGCGGTCGCGGACGCGACCGGGCTCTGCGCCGTCAGCGTCGAGTACCGGCTGGCCCCGGAGCATCCGTATCCGGCCGGGCACGACGACTGCGAGGACGCGGCGCTCTGGCTGATCGAGCGCGGAGCCGCCGAGCTCGGCGTCCCGGCGACGTTCGCGATCGGCGGCGAGTCGGCCGGCGCGAACCTCTCCGTCACGACGCTGCTGCGGCTGCGCGACCGCCATGGGATCACGGGCGCGTTCGCGGCCGCGAACCTCGTCTACGGCGCGTTCGATCTCTCGGGCACGCCGAGCCGCCTGCTCTGGGGCGACCGCCTGCTCGTCCTCTCGGACCCGATCATGAACTGGTTCACGGAGTGTCTCGTCGGCGTCGTCGACGACCGCTCGCGGCGCGATCCGGATCTGTCGCCGCTCTACGCCGATCTCCGCGACATGCCGCCCGCGCTGTTCACCGTCGGCACCGCGGACGCGCTGCTCGACGACTCCCTGTTCATGGCGGCGCGGTGGGAGGCCGCGGACAACCGCGCCGAGCTCCGCGTGTACGAGGATGCGTGCCACGCGTTCACGGCGTTCCCGATCGCCGTGGCGCAGGAGGCGAACGAGGCGCAGCGCGCGTTTCTCCGCGCGGCCGTCTCTTCGTGAGAGTCTCGGCGAAGGTCGACTACGCGCTGCGGGCGCTGCTCGAGCTCGCCGCGTCGCCGCCGGGGCCGGTGACGGCCGAGCGGCTGTCGACGGCGCAGAAGATCCCGCCGAAGTTCCTCGAGAACATCCTCCTCGAGCTGCGCCGCGCGGAGATCGTCGTGAGCCAGCGCGGGGTGGAGGGCGGCTACCGGCTCGCGCGGCCCGCGAACGAGATCAGCGTCGCCGACGTCGTCCGCTCGCTCGAGGGGCCGATCGCCAGCGTCCGCGGCCTGCGGCCCGAGGAGGTCGAATACGAAGGGCCGGCGCGGAGCCTCCAGCCGTTGTGGATCGAGCTGCGCGCGAGCATGCGCGAGGTGCTCGAGGGTACGACGCTCGCCGACCTCGTCGAGCGCTCCGCTACGGGCTAGTCCCAGGAATCGAGCACCGGGAAGGCGCCGCGCGCGTCGAGGCAGTCGGCGGCGTAGAGCGCGACGCCGAGGTCGCCGGTGAAGAGCGAGTAGCGGCCGCGGCCGCGCCGCTCCACCTGGCCGAGGGCGTGCACGGCGAAGCGTCGCGCGCGCTCGAGCCAGACCTCGTCTCCGGTGCGCACGAACGTCCGCAGGAACGCGTAGCCGTTCCCCGCGGTGCCATGGCAGATGCACGGCCCCTTCTCCATCCCGGGCGGCCCGGCGTGCCAGACCAGCTCCGCGCCCATTCGCAGGAGCTCCTCGTCGAGGTAGTCGGACGCGTGGATGACGACGCCGGGAGCGCCGTTGCACCACTGCAGCCGGAGCTCACCGTCGCTCGACGGCCAGTTCGCGAGGCCGTCCTCGACGATCGCCTCGCGCGCGAGCGCCGCCGCCGCGAGGTCGTCGCCGCCTTCGAGCGCGCACATGATCCCGGTCAGCCCGTGCGGCGGGCTGAGCGACCGACGATCCTTGCCCCACAGCCGATTCGTCCACGTGCCGTCCGGCCCGCGTGCGGCGCGAACGGCGGCGGCGCTCTCCTCCCAGGCGTCGTCGGCGCCGATCGCGCGCGCGGCGAGCATCGTCCCGGGCGCGCCCCACATCACCTCGATCGCCTCGCAGCCGACGTGCGCGCGGATCCGCGCCAGCAGGTCGTCCCTCAGGGCGTCGGTCGGCGCGAGCCGCCACGCGACGAGGAGGATTCCCGACTCGCCGCAGAAGAGGGACGACTCGGCCCGCGTCGGCAGCTCGAGCCCGCGCATGAAGTCCGGCGCGGCCCGCCACGCCTCGAGCG
>DATKNT010000033.1:0-19480 GCA_035541175.1 Gaiellaceae bacterium | reverse complement strand
CCGACCAGCGTCAGGACGGGGTTGCCCGGCATCAGGTGCGGGATCGCCCAGTCCACCGTGACGGCGACGACGAACGTGACGGCGTAGATGCCGAGCTTCCTCAGGAAGTAGCCTCGCACGAGGTCTCCGGGTCAGTCGTGTCGGGGAAGAGTCACCGCTCCTCCCGCTGCCGGGTGCAGGCAGGAGGAGCGGTGATCGGTCATTCGTCGACCTCTACGCCTTCGGCGCGAGGTGCGTGATGACGTCGATGCCCGTCATCTGCAGATACCCGTTCCACATCACGGGTGTGTACTGCCGCGCGCTTGTCGAGGACGGCCAGTTCGTCCAGTACTTCGAGACGAACTGCGCCCACTGGCCGTTGTACCAGAGGGGGATGATCGGCAGCTGCTGCATCAGGATGGTCTCGAGCTTGCTGTTGATCTCCTTGATCGCGGCCGTGTTCTGCGGTGGGGTCGCGTCCAGCTTCTGGACGAGCGCCCACGCCGTCTGGTTCTCGTAGCGTCCGAAGTTGAAGTTCGTCTGCCCCGTGCCGGTCGTGAGGATCGGCAGGTGGTAGATGCCGTTCCAGTACGTCCACGGGTTGTCGCTGATCTGGTAGTTGTTGTCGACGACGAGGTCGTAGTTGCCCGTGTTGCGGTCATCGCGCCAGGTGTTGTAGTCCTTCACCTTCGCCGTGATCTGGATCCCGGCGGCCTTTGCGGACGAGATGATCATGTCGCGGGCGGCCTCCCAGTCGGACCAGCCCTGCGGCACCGACAGATCGAGATTGATCTTCGTGCCGTCCTTGTTCATGAAGTAGCCGGAGCTGTCCTTCTTGTAGCCGGCCGCCGTCAGCATCGCCACGGCCTTCGCCGTGCTGTACGAGAACCCGTACTTCTTCACCGCCGAGGTGTCGATGTACTTGCTCCACGTCGGCAGCAGCCCGCTCGGGCTCGCCGGCAGGACGAGGTTGCCGTAGTCCTGCGTGACGATCTGGTTGACGTTGATCGCCGTCGCGAGGGCCTTGCGGAACACGGGGTCGTTCAGCGGCTGATGCGTCGTGTTCGGCTCGAGCCACGCCGTGTTCGCCGACAGCATGTACGGCGCCTTCTTGTAGTACGTCAGGACCTTGCCCGAGTTGACGAGCGACTGGACGCCCGGCAGGTAGTTGTTGTTCAGGTCCTCGACGCCCGCCAGCACCGCCGACAGGCTGTTCGTGTTGCTCGTGTTGACGAGGTCGATGATGTACTTCGGCTTCGGCGACGGGGACACGCCGAGCTTGGCCGCCCACCAGTTCGGGTTCTTGTCGTACACGACGCGGGTCGTCGGGTCGAAGCCCGCCGTGTCGAACGTGTACGGCCCGGTGCCGATCGGGTTGGCCGGGCTGTAGGTGGTCAGCTTCGCCGCGTCGGTGATCGCCGGCCGCGCCTGCGCCGGGTTCACCATCGGCATGTTGTACATCATGTTCTGCCACTGCACGTAGTTCGGGGTGGACTTGAACGTCACGGTCACCGTGTTGCCCTTCGGAACGATCCTCTGGACGTTGAGGTAGAGGTTGTTCCACGGGTTCGTGTTGAACCGTGCGAGGTTGAGGTTGAACGCGACGTCAGCCGCCCCGAATGCCTGCCCGTTCGACCACTTGACTCCCGGTCGGACGTTGATCACGTACTTGTTGCCCACGAACGACGCGTTCGACGCCAGCCAGGGGATGTACTGACCCTTGATCGGGTCGAAGCGGAGCAGGGTCTCGTAGAGGAGCCCGACGGTGCCGGTGGCCGCGCCGCCGACCCAGGGGTTCGTCCCCGTGATGTTGCCCCACTGCGAGCCGCTCGTGATCAGGGTCTGATTGCGCGGATACCCGGCGAGCGGACTCTTCCGTTGCGCGCCCGCCCCGCCGGCTGTCGCGAACACGGTCGCGACGAGGGCGATCACGCCCAGGCCGACGGCCGTGCGCCTCCAAATGCGTTTCATGTGCGTCCTTCTCCTTCCCTTGCCCACACCTGCCCGGCGAGGTCCGGGCCCCCGGATTCGGAACCGGTACCGATATGTCTGGATCCGGCGCCTTCGGTTCCCCATGCGGGAATTCCCTGATCTGCGGGACCCGGCGGTGTGCCTATATGCCCGTCGATGGGTAAGCGGTTACAGCCGCCGCCGGGCCGTGCGAAGGCGCAGACGATCCGCGACATCGCCCGCGAGGCGGGCGTCTCTGTCGCGACGATCTCCCGCGTGCTCAACAAGCAGGCGGGCGTCGCGCCGGAGACCCGGGACGCGGTGCTGCGGGTGATCGAGCGGACCGGGTTCACGACGAACCCGACCGCACGCGGGCTCGCGGGAGCGCGCACGGGGCTCGTCAGCGTGACCCTGCCGATGCTCCAGTCGTCGTACTTCGGGAACCTCACCTCGAGCGTCGTCGAGGCGCTCCACGAGCACGACCTGCGCGCCGTGATCAGCCCGACCTTCCACCAGCACGACCGCGAGGTGGGCCTGCTCAACCGGCTGATCCACGGGACGACCGAGGGGGCGATCCTGATCCTCCCGTCCGAGTCGGCCGACGAGCTGCACCAGCTCGGCGAGCACGGGTTCCCGTACGTCGTGATCGATCCGAGGGCGCCGATCCCCGAGGAGGCCCCGTGCGTGTCGGCGGGCAACGTGGCCGGCGCGCGGGACGCGACCCTTCACCTGCTCGAGCTCGGCCATCGCCGGATCGGCGCGATCACGGGCCCGCGCGGCTGGAACGCGACCGAGGAGCGCCTGCACGGGTTCTACGGCGCGCTCGCCGGCGCGGGCGTGCTGCCCGAGGAGGAGCTCCAGGTCGAGTCGGACTGGACGCTCGAGGGCGGCCTTGCCTCCGGGCGGCTTCTCCTCGACCTGCCGCGGCCGCCGACGGCGATCTTCGCCTTCAACGACAACCTCGCGATCGGCGCCATCCAGGTGGCCCGGGCGCGGGGCCTGCGCGTGCCCGAGGACGTCTCGGTCGTCGGCTTCGACGACTCGGACGAGGCGCCGCTGCTCACCCCGGCCCTCACCTCGGTCCGGCAGCCGCTCGCGGAGATGGGCCGGATCGCCGTCGGGATGTTGATGCGGCTCCTCGACGGCCACCAGGTCGACGCGCTCACCGTCGAGCTCCCGACCCGCCTCGTCGTGCGCGAGTCGACGGCGCCGGTTTTTCGACTACCCTGAGGCGGTGCGCCGAGCCGGGGTCCTCGTCCTCATCGTCAGCGTGCTCGCGATCGCCCCGGCAGCGACCGCCGACGGCACGACGCCGAACCCGAGCTGGCTGCCGCATCCGGCGGACGCCACCTGGGAATACCAGTGGACGGACAGCGTCTACAACACGACGCCGACGAAGGAGAAGGTCACCGTCGACAAGTCGTCCACGGCCTCGAGCTTCAAGCTCGACTGGACGACGGACGGCGAGAACAACGACCCGGCCGCGCCGGCGAGCGCCGGCAGCGTGTCGTTCCAGGAGAGCTCGCTCGGCCTCGTCAACACCGACTGGTCGAGCAACCCGCCGCCGTCGAGCTTCCCGATCCTCTGCGCCTCGCTCGCCTCGTGCGGGAACAGCCTCGCGAGCACGTACTACAACGTCATCTGGGGCTCGCGGGCGCCGACGCTGTTCGAGCCGGTGCTCCAGGGCACGGCCTGGTCGACGACCGGCGGTGCGCAGAACGACGTCGCGAGCTCGAACAGCTACGCCGGCACCGAGATGGTGACCGTGCCGGCGTTCTCGCAGCCGGTGCTCGCCGCGAAGGTGCGCTCGCAGATCACGCAGGCCGGCGCCCTCGGCGATCCGTACGGCAGCGGCGTCCGAACCACCTGGTGGGTCTACGGCGTCGGCCCCGTGAAGGTCGAGTTCGACCACGCGGGCGGCACCGGCGCGGCGGTGACGACGGCGGTGCTCGTCTCGACGAACCAGACGCCCGCGACGCCGCCGTCCGACGCGAACTACTTCCCGCTCCAGGTGGGGATGAAGGGCACCTACAGCTGGACGAACCCGACGCACCTGCGGAAGCCCGAGGTCGAGAGCTACTCCATCGACCAGGTCGCGAACGGGTCGGCGCAGCTGTCGGTGAAGAGCGTCTCGGGCCCGATCAAGGTGAACGGCGCGTACGGGTTCACGACGCGCACCGACGGGGTGACGAGCATCTGGGGGACGACGAAGAGCGCGTCGCTCGTGACGATGCCGCCGCTCGGGCCGAAGGCGCTGCCGCCGAGCCAGCGCCGACACTTCGTGACCCCGTTCGACCTGATGACGTTCGGCTTCAATCCCGTCCTGCCCGCCTACCCCGCGGCCGGGAACACGTGGAAGGGCGCCGCGAGCGGCCGCGACTTCCAGATCTACGGCGTCATCGGCACGTCCACCGTGCTCGGCGTCCAGAAGGTGACGGTGCCGGCGGGGACGTTCCAGGCGCTCGCCGTCCGCACGGTCATGACGCAGCCGGGCTTCCCGTTCGGCAGCGGAACGCGCACGAGCTGGTTCGCGGCGGGACGCGGTCTCGTCAAGCTCGTGTTCAAGCACGGCGACGGCAGCGTCTCGACCGTCGAGCTGCTGAAGTAGCCGGGGCACCGATGCGCGCCGGCGTCGCGGCAGCGGTTCTCGTCCTCGTGCTCGCCGCCTCCGGCTGCGGGGGGAGCGGCGGAGCGTCGAAGTCCGCGCGGCGGAAGGCGGTGACGCAGTACATCGAGCGCGTCGACACCGTCGAGCAGCAGCTCCGCTATCCCCTGTTGAAGGTCGAGCGGACGTACAGGGCCTTCACGACGAAGGCGTCCACGCTGAAGGGCTCGGTGCCGAAGCTCGCGGGCGCGGAGGCGACGCTTCACACGCTGCAGACGCGGCTCTCGCTCATCGACGCGCCGCCCGACGCGAAGCGGCTGCGCACGCTCCTCGTGCGGCTGACCGCGGCCGAGACGGAGCTCGCGCACGAGCTGACGGTGCTCGCGACCTTCCTGCCCGCCTACGTCGCCGCGCTGCAGCCGCTCGGCCCGGCGGACGCGACGCTGAAGACGTCGCTCGCCGCCGTCAACGTGCCGAAGCCGAAACCCGTCGCGAAGAAGAAGCTGAAGGCGGCGCGCGCCGCGTACGCGCGCGCGGTCGCCGCCGCGTCCGCGTCCCAGGCGGCGGCCCTCGAGGCGTATCTCGCCTCGGTCGCGAAGGTGCAGACGCGGCTGCACGGCCTGCGGCCGCCGCCGGCGTTCGCGCCGGCGTACCGCACGCAGGTCTCGACGCTCGCGCAGGTGCGCTCCTCCGGGGCCGCGCTCGTGGCGGCGCTCGGAGCGAAGCAGTTCAAGCGCGTCGCTTCGCTCGATCAGGCCTTCCGCGCGGCCGCCGCCGCGAGTACGAGCCTCTCCGCCCAGCGCGCGCAGATCGCCGCCGTGAAGGCCTACGACGCGCGCGTCCGTGCGGTCGGCTCGCTCGCCCAGCAGGTCGACGGCGAGCGGGCGCGGATCCAGAAGCTGCTCGGCTGAGCCGCCGTCTCATGTGTCGGTGCGGTGACGCTTGACCGACGGTCGGGTAAAGCGCGTCGGTCGCCGGTTGAAACACGATCCGATGTGTGCCACAGTGCGATCCGGGTGCCGGGCAGGGGAGGCCCGGTCGATAGGGATAGAGGGGGAGTCGAGGGGTGTACTCAGCCGGTTCCGCGGCAGCGGAGCTACCGACTGTTTCAGTGTTCCGCTTCCGCGGAGCACGCCATGTCCTCGCAGCCGTCGGGCTGATCGGGCTCGCCGTTCCGTACGCGAGCGGCTTCGCGGCGTTCCGGCAGCCCGCCTACTCGCCTCCCGCTCCGGCTCTCCCCGTGGTCGGCATTCCCCTCGTCCGCTTCCCCGAGCTCGCGGTTCCCAAGCTCCGCCGGCCGGTCGCCGTCCCCGCGGCCGCGCCGCGCGCGAGCGCCTCCAGGCACGCGAAGTCCGGTGCGCAGCGCACGCGCCGGATCCCCGTCGTCACCGACAAGCGCTCCCTCCCGGGGTCGTCGGGGATCGCGAAGACGAACAAGCCGGTCGACCTGTTCGCGAACCGGCCGGTCGTCGTCGACACGGTCGGCGTCCCGCCGGTGCAGCCTGCGTCGGGCGCGACGCAGCAGAGCGCTCCCGCCGCACCGGCACCCGCGCCCGCGGCGCCCGCCGACACGAAGACGGGCGGCACGGACGCGACGCAGTCGTCGGGTGGCGACGCGACGCCGGCCGCTCCGCACGTCGGCGAACGGTCGCTGCAGGTGGTGCAGCAAGGCGGCGACGGCGCGTCCGGCAACTCCGGGACGACCGGCGGCGGCGACGCGGCACCGCCGTCGAGCTCCGGTGACACGATCTCGGCCGGCACGCCGCCCGACACGACGAGCAGCTCGTCGACTCCGGCTCAGGCCCCGGTCGATGCGCCGGCGCCGCAGCCGACGGTCCCCGTCACCGGCGTCGCCGCGCCTCCGCAGGTCCAGGCGCCGGTGTCGTCGGGCGCCGACGGCGCGCCCGTCACCGCGGTGACGGGAGGCGGAGCGACCGTCGTCGCTCCGCCGCAGGTGACGACCACGGACGGCCAGCCGTCGGTCACCCCGCAGAGTCCCGCTCCCTCGACGACGTCGACGGACGGGTCGCAGCCGGTCGCGGGCGCCTCGGGCGGATCGGGCGGCGCGGGCGGCACGACGACGACGCCGCAGCCTGGCGCAGCCGCCGGCGACGGCACGAGCAGCACGACCGCGACGACGAGCACCGCGCCGACGGGCACGACTCCGCCGCCGCCGGACCCGGCGGCGACTCCGGGGAGCGGCCCGTCCCCGCCCGGTCTCGTCACGCCGGCGGGCGGCGGCTCCGCCGTCGCCGGCGACGGGAGCGCGACCGTCGCGTTCGCTCCCGGCCTCGTCACGGGCTCCACCGTCGTGTCCGTCTCGACGACGGACGCTTCGCCGCTCGGAATCGTGCCCGCGTCGGCCGCGTACGACCTGACGGCGACCGACACGACCACCGGCGCGACGATCTCGCACTTCTCCGGATCGCCGGTGCTCACCATCTCGTACGACCCGTCCGCGCCGACGCCGACGGCGATCTACTACCTCGATCCCGTCAACGGCCCGGTCGCGCTCCCCTCGACGGTCGACACCGTCAATCACACGATCAGCGCGGCGCTGCCCCACTTCAGCACGTACATCGCCGGCTCGCCGGCGAACGTCGCCCTCGCGCTGGCCCCGCAGATCGTCCAGGCCTCGCACTCGACGACGATCACGGCGACCGTCACCCAGGGCGGCATCGGCGCGGACACGGCGACCGTCGACTTCGTCGCGGGCGGCAGCGCGACGTTCGACGGCGACGTCCACTCCTGCGTCACCGGGTCGGACGGCACCTGCACCGTCACCATCAGCGACACGGCCACCGAGGCGATCACGGTGCAGGCGAGCGTCGAGCTCGCGAGCCCGCCCGCGACCGCGTCCACGACCGTCCTCTTCGTCCCGTTCAGCACGACCTCGCTCGGCACGGGCCAGCAGTCGGTGAGCCTCGGCGGCTTCGTCCAGTTCAGCGGCGCCGTCACCGTCGAGTCACACGGGCTCGTCAGCGCGAAGCTCGACGACGGCTCGACGGCGATCTCGGGCATCTCGCTTTACACGGCCGCGCTCACCGGCGGGACGCTCTTCGCCGGCGCGAACGCGGGCACGTCGAGCGCCGCCGGGCTCCAGGGCTCGATCGGCTCCCTCGTCGCGGCCTTCTTCTTCCACGGCAGCGACGCGTGGCAGGCGGTGAGCGCGAGCTTCGACGCGAGCGTGACCGGGATCCCGGGCCTGACGCTGAGCGCGACCGGCGCGACCGTGTCGTACAACGGCACCTCGAGCGGCCACGCCCTCGACCTCACCCAGGTCGATCCGGCCGACGGCACGACGTACGGGACGCTGACGGTCGACTCCGTCTCGTTCGACGGGTTCACCGGCTCGCTCGCGAAGGTGCACGCGGGCAGCGCGTCGGTCGGCGTCGGCGGCTTCGTCTCCGCGAACGGCGCCGTCGACCTCACGCAGAGCGACGTCACGCTCACGACCCCGAGCGTGAACGGCGGCGCGGCGGCGGACGCGACCCTCCTCGACGTCTCGGTCACCGGCGCGAGCCTCTCCGTCGGCGCAGGCGGACTCGGCTTCTCCGCGAACTCGACGACCCTCGAGGTCGCGGTCGTGAAGCCGGTCTCGAGCGGATCGGATCAGACCTCGTTCGTCGGCGCGCAGGGCTCGATCGGCAGCGCCGACCTCACGGGCGCGTCGGATCTCTTCCTCCACGTCGCGGGCGCGACCTTCGCGGTGAACCAGGCGACGGACTCGACCGGCGCGTCGAGCGCGAGCCGGCTCGACTGGACGACGGCGCTCAGCGGCTCGCATCTTCCGGGCCTGACGATGGGGAGCAACGTGATCGCCCGCGTCTCCGGCGCGGCGGCCGTCTCGATCGCCGGCGTGCTCGACGCGACGACGAGCTCCATGACGCTCGACCACTCGACGGTGAGCACCGGGAACGACGGCAACGGGATCGACCTCAGCGGCGCCGACGTCTGGTCGCTCAGCTTCACCTCTCCCGACGTGTTCGTCGGGACCGGCAGCGCGCTGACCCCGTCGGGCTCCGCCTCGGGCTACGACGTCTCGAGCGGCACGGTCGGCATCCGCGCCTCCGCGACGTCGCTCGAGCTCGCCCGCATCTCGAAGGGCGGCACGACGTACGACGGCGTCCAGGTCGACGGGCTCACGGGCTCGTTCGTCGGGATCCCGGCCGTCCAGCTCGAGCTGAAGGGCGCGTACGCGCTCGCGAACGTGTCGAGCGGCGGGGCGCGGCTGAACTTCGCCGGGCTCAGCTCCGGCGTCCTGCCGTTCACGATCGGCGCCTCGGACACGACGAGCCTCGAGCTCTCCGGCGCCGCGGCGCTCTCGATCGCGGGCGTCGTCACGTCGACCGGCAGCTTCACGGTGGATCACTCGACGGGCGTGTCGGGCAGCGACGGGAACGGGATCACGTTCTCCGGCGCCGACGTGTGGGCGTTCGGCGCGACGGGCGCGACGGTGTTCGTCGGGACGGGCGGCTCGCTCACCCCGAGCGGCGATCCGTCCGGGTTCAGCGTCGTCGCCGGGTCGCTCGGCGTCTCCGGGAGCGCGTCGTCGCTCGACGTGGCGCAGATCTCGGCGTCGGGCACGACGTACGTCGGCGTCGAGGTGGACGGCGTGGTCGTGGATCTCGTCGGCGTCCCGGGCGTGACGCTGCACGCGTCGAGCGGGTCGGTGCTGTCGAACAGCTCGAGCGGCGGGTCGAAGCTGAGCTGGGCCGGGTTGAGCTCGGGCGTGCTGCCGTTCTCGATCGGTGCGTCGGCGAGCACGTCGTTGCATCTGGCCGGCTCGGCGGCGCTGTCGATCGCCGGCGTCGTCGTGGCGACAGGGACGTTCTCGGTCGATCACACGACCGGCGTGTCGGGCAGCGACGGGAACGGGACCACGTTCTCCGGCGCGGATGTGTGGGCGTTCGGCGCGACGGGCGTCACCGTGTTCGTCGGGACCGGCGGGTCGCTGACGGTGGGTTACGCCGTGGTGCCGGGCACGCTCGGCGTCTCCGGCTCCGCGTCGTCGCTCGACGTGGCGCAGATCTCGAGCGGCGGGACGACCTACACCGGCGTCCAGGCAGGCGGCGTCTCCGCCGACCTCGTCGGCGTCACCGGGCTCACGGTGCACGTCGAGAGCGGCTCGGCGCTCTCGAACACCTCGAGCGGCGGCTCGAAGCTGAACTTCACCGGACTGAGCTCCGGCGTCCTGCCCTTCACGATCGCAGCGACCGAGAACACGGCGCTGCACCTCTCCGGCGCGGTCGCGGTCGCCGTCACCGACGTGATCGCCGCCACCGCGGACAGCTTCACGCTCGACTACACCACCGGCATCTCCGGCAGCGACGGGAACGGGATCATGCTTTCCGGCGCCGACGTCTGGGCGCTCGCGCTGACGGCGCCCTCGCTGTTCGTCGGCGCTGGCGGCACGCTCTCGGCGAACAGCGGCGCCGCGTCGCACTTCGTCGTGAGCGACGGCTCGGTCGGCGTCTCCGGCAGCGCCGCCTCGATCGAGCTCGCCCGGATCCTGAACTCCAGCACGACGTACGTCGGCGTCGAGGTCGACGGTGCCACGGTCTCGCTCGTCGGCGTGACCGGGCTGACCGTGCACGTCGCCGGCGCCTCGGTCGTCTCGAACACGTCGAGCGGCGGCTCGAAGCTCGACTTCGCCGGGCTGAGCTCCGGCGTCCTGCCGTTCACGATCGCCGCGTCGAGCCTCGTCAGCCTGCACGTCTCCGGCGCGGTCGCCGTCTCGGTCGGCGGCGCGGTCGTCGCGACGGCGGACAGCGCCACGATCGATCACACGTCGGCGGGCGGCTCGGACAACGCGTCGAGCAGTCCGATCATGCTGAGCGACGCCGATGTGTGGGCGTTCAGCCTCGGGAGCTCGAGTGTCTTCGTCGGTGTCGGCGGCGGGCTGACGCCGGACTCGCACGCGGCGTCCGGGTATGACGTGAGCAACGGCTCCGTGGGCGTGACGGCCTCGGTGACCGGCGTGAAGGTCGCCGAGATCACGGACGGCGCGGCCTCGTACACCGGCGTGGAGGTGGACGGGCTCGCGGGCGATCTGGTCGGGCTGCCGGGCCTGACGCTGCATCTGGCCGGCGGGTCAGCGCTCGCGAACTCGGTGTCGGGGTCGTCGACGAAGCTGAACTGGGCCGGGCTCGACAGCGGGGTGCTCCCGTTCTCGTTCGACAGCGGTCTGACGCGTGACGTGTCGCTGCACCTCTCCGGCGCGGTCGCGCTCTCGCTCGCGGGCGTCGTCGCGGCGACCTCGGACGGGTTCACGCTCGACCACACGTCGGCGAGTGGGTCGGACAACGCGTCGAGCAGCCCGATCAGCCTGAGCGGGGCGGACGTGTGGGCCTTCGGCCTGCAGGGCTCGAGCGTGTTCGTCGGCGTCGGCGGCGGGCTCTCGGCGGACTCGCACGCGACCTCCGGCTACGACGTGAGCAACGGCAGCGTCGGCGTGGCTGCCTCGGTGACCGGGCTGAAGCTCGCTGCGATCACCGACGGGTCGACGACGTACACCGGCTTCGAGGTGGACGGGCTCTCGGGCGATCTCGTCGGGCTGACCGGCGTGACCGCGCACGTGGCCGGCGTGACCGCGCTCGCGAACCTCGTCTCCGGCTCGACGACGAAGCTGAACTGGGCCGGGCTCGATTCCGGGGTCATCCCGTTCTCCTTCGACAGCGGGCTGACGCGCTCGGTCTCGCTGCATCTGGCCGGAGCGGCCGCCCTCGACCTCGCCGGTGTCGTCGCGGCGACCGCGAACAGCTTCACGCTCGACCACACCACCGCCAGCGGCTCCGACAACGCCTCGAGCAGTCCGATCAGCCTGAGCGACGCGGATGTGTGGGCGTTCAGCCTGGGCGGCTCGAGCGTGTTCGTCGGCATCGGCGGCGGCCTGACCCCGAGCGGATCCGCGTCGGGCTACGACGTCTCCAACGGCTCGGTCGGCGTCGCGGCCACCGTGACCGGCGTCAAGCTCGCGCAGATCACCGCCGGGACGACCGCCTACACCGGCGTCGAGGTGGACGGCCTCTCCGGCGACCTGCTCGGGCTTCCGGGCCTGACCGTCCACGTCGTCGGCGTCACGGCGCTCGCCAACCTCGTCTCGGGCTCGACCACGAAGCTGAGCTGGGCGGGTCTCGACAGCGGCGTCCTCCCGTTCTCGTTCGACGGCGGGCTGACGCGCTCGGTCTCGCTCCATCTCGCCGGCGCGGCCGCGCTCGAGCTCGCCGACGTCGTCGCCGCCACGACCGACAGCTTCACGGTCGACCACACGAGCGCGAGCGGCTCGGACAACGCCTCGAGCAGTCCGATCGCCCTGAGCGGGGCAGACGTGTGGGCGTTCAGTCTCGGCAGCTCGAGCGTGTTCGTCGGCGCCGGCGGCGGGCTGACGCCGAGCGGATCGCCCTCCGGCTACGACGTGAGCAACGGCTCGGTCGGGTTCTCCGGCTCGGTCACGGGCGTGAAGCTCGCCACGATCACGCAGGGCTCGGTCACGTACACGGGCGTCGAGGTCGACGGGCTGACGAGCAGCCTCGTCGGCGTCCCCGGGCTGACGGTGCACGTCGCCGGGGCGAAGGCGCTCGCCAACGTCGTCTCCGGCTCGACGACGAAGCTGAACTGGGCCGGGCTCGCGGGCGGCGTGCTGCCGTTCTCGTTCGACTCCGCGCTCACCCGCGACGTGGAGCTGCACCTGTCCGGCGCGGTCGCGGTGTTGATCTCCGGTGCCGTCGCCGCGACCGCCGACAGCTTCTCGCTCGACCACACGACCGCGAGCGGCTCCGACAACGCATCGTCCGCTCCGATCACGCTGAGCGGCGCCGACGTGTGGGCGTTCAGCCTCGGCAGCTCGAGCGTGTTCGTCGGTGCCGGTGGCGGGCTGACGCCGAGCGGATCGGCGTCCGGCTTCGACGTGACGAACGGCTCGGTCGGCGTCGCCGGCTCGGTGACCGGGGTGAAGCTTGCGCTGATCTCGCAGGGCGGCGCGTCGTACACCGGCGTGCAGGTCGACGGCCTCTCCGGCGACCTCGTCGGCGTCACCGGGCTGACGGTGCACCTGGGCGGCGGCACCGCGCTCGCGAACACCGTGTCGGGCTCGACGACGAAGCTGAACTGGGCCGGGCTCGACAGCGGGATCCTCCCGTTCACGTTCGACTCCGCGCTCACCCGCGACGTGTCGCTGCATCTCTCGGGCGCCGTCGCGCTGTCGATCGCCGGCGCGGTGGCGGCGACGGCCGACAGCTTCACGCTCGACCACACGACGGCGAGCGGCTCGGACAACGCGTCGAGCAGTCCGATCTCGCTGAGCGGCGCGGACGTGTGGGCGTTCAGCCTCGGCAGCTCGCACGTCTTCGTCGGCGTCGGCGGCGGGCTCACGCCCGACAGCGGCGCCGCCTCGGGCTACGACGTGAGCAGCGGCTCGGTCGGCGTCTCCGGCTCGGTGTCCGGGGTCGAGGTCGCGCTGATCTCGCAGGGCGGCGCCTCGTACACCGGCGTGCAGGTCGACGGCCTCTCCGGCGACCTCGACGGCGTCACGGGCCTGACGGTGCACGTCGGCGGCGCGTCGGCGCTCGCGAACTCGGTCTCGGGGTCGACGACGAAGCTGAACTGGGCCGGCCTCGACAGCGGGATCGTGCCGTTCTCCTTCGACTCCGGGCTGACCCGCTCCGTCGCGCTGCATCTCTCCGGCGCGGTCGCGCTGTCGCTCGCGGGCGTCGTCGCGGCGACCGCGGACAGCTTCACTCTCGATCACACGACGGCGACCGGCTCCGACAACGCGTCGTCGAGCCCGATCACGCTGAGCGGCGCCGACGTCTGGGCGTTCAGCCTGGGCAGCTCGCACGTGTTCGTCGGCGTCGGCGGCGGATTGACGCCGAGCGGGTCGGCGTCCGGGTTCGACGTCACCGACGGGACGATCGGCGTTTCGGCGACCGTGACCGGCGTCAAGGTCGCGGACATCGCCGCCGGCTCGACGAGCTACACGGGCGTCGAGGTCGACGGCCTCGGCGGCGATCTCGTCGGGCTCCCGGGCCTGACGGTGCACATCGTAGGCGTCACCGCGCTCGCAAACTCGGTCTCCGGGTCGGCGACGAAGCTGAACTGGGCGGGTCTCGACAGCGGCGTCCTGCCGTTCTCCTTCAGCAGCGGGCTGACGCGCTCGGTCGCGCTCCATCTCGCCGGCGCCGCGGCGATCGAGCTCGCCGACGTCGTCGCCGCGACGGCGGACAGCTTCACGCTCGACCACACGAGCGCGAGCGGCTCGGACAACGCCTCGTCCGCTCCGATCACGCTCAGCGACGCGGACGTCTGGGCGTTCAGCCTCGGCAGCTCCAGCGTCTTCGTCGGCGTCGGCGGCGGGCTCGCCACGAACGGCGCGACGACCACCGGGTACGAGGTCACCAACGGCTCGGTCGGGATCTCGGCGAGCGTCACCGACGTCAAGGTCGCCGAGGTCACGCAGGGCGCGGTCACGTACACCGCCGTGCAGGTCGACGGGCTCAACGGCGACCTCGTCGGCGTCCCGGCGCTGACGGTGCACGTCGCCGGCGCGTCGGCGCTCGCGAACCTCGTCTCCGGGTCGACGACGAAGCTGGACTGGGCCGGTCTCGCGGGCGGCGTGCTGCCGGTCTCGTTCGACTCCGCGCTCACGCGCGACGTGACGCTGCACTTCGCAGGGGCGCTCGCGCTCGAGCTCGCCGGCGTGATCGCCGTCACGGCGGACAGCTTCTCGGCCGACCACACGACCGCGAGCGGCTCGGACAACGGGTCGTCGCCGATCACGCTGACCGACGCCGACGTGTGGGCGTTCAGCCTCGGCAGCTCGAGCGTCTTCGTCGGCGGCGGCGGCTCGCTGACGCCCGACGTCCACGCCGCGTCCGGCTACGACGTGAGCGACGGCTCGGTCGGCTTCTCCGGCTCGGTCACCGGCGCGAGGGTCGCGACGATCGCGCAGGGCGCGGTCACGTACACGGGCGTCGAGGTCGACGGCCTGACGAGCAGCCTCGCCGGCGTCCCCGGCCTGACGGTGCACGTCGCCGGCGCGTCGGCGCTCGCCAATGCGGTCTCCGGCTCGACGGCGAAGCTGAACTGGGCCGGGCTCGACAGCGGGATCCTCCCGTTCTCGTTCGACGCGGCGCTGACGTCGTCGGTCGAGCTCCACCTCTCCGGCGCGGTCGCCGTCTCCGCGGGCGGCGTCGTGGCCGCGACCGCCGACAGCTTCTCGCTCGACCACACGACCGCGAGCGGCTCGGACAACGGGTCGTCGCCGATCACGCTGACCGACGCCGACGTGTGGGCGTTCAGCCTCGGCAGCTCGAGCGTGTTCGTCGGCGCGGGCGCCGGGCTCACCCCGGACACGCACGCGGCGTCGGGCTACGACGTGAGCAACGGCTCGGTCGGCGTGGCCGGCTCCGTCACCGGCGTCAAGCTCGCGCTCATCTCGCAGGGCGGTGCCTCGTACACCGGCGTCGAGGTCGACGGCCTCTCCGGCGACCTCGACGGCGTCCCCGGGCTGACGGTGCACGTCGCCGGCGCGACCGCGCTCGCGAACACCGTCTCCGGCTCGACCGCGAAGCTGAACTGGGCCGGCCTCGACAGCGGGATCCTCCCGTTCATGTTCGCGAGCGGCCTGACGAGCGACGTCGCGCTCCACCTCTCCGGCGCGGTCGCGCTCGAGCTCGCCGGCGTCGTCGCGGCGACGGCCGACAGCGTCTCGCTCGACCACACGACGGCGAGCGGGTCGGACAACGCATCGAGCAGCCCGATCAGCTTGAGCGGGGCGGACGTCTGGGCCTTCAGCCTCGGGAGCGCGAGCGTCTTCGTCGGCGTCGGCGGCGCGCTCACGCCGGACTCGCACGCGGCGTCGGGCTACGACGTGAGCAACGGCTCGGTCGGCGTGTCCGGCTCCGTCTCCGGCGCGAAGGTCGCGCTGATCTCGCAGGGCGGTGCCTCCTACACCGGCGTCGAGGTCGACGGCCTCTCCGGCAGCCTCGTCGGGATCACCGGCGTCACCGTCGACGTCGCCGGCGCCTCCGCGCTCGCGAACGTCGTCTCCGGATCGGCGACGAAGCTGAACTGGGCCGGCCTCGACAGCGGCGTGCTGCCGTACGCGTTCGCGAGCGGGCTGACGCGCGACGTGACGCTCCACCTCTCGGGCGCCGTCGCGCTCGACATCGCAGGCGTCGTCGCCGCGACGGCCGACAGCTTCACGCTCGACCACACGACGGCGAGCGGGTCGGACAACGCGTCCTCGAGCCCGATCGCGCTGAGCGACGCCGACGTGTGGGCGTTCGACCTCGCCGGCGCGCACGTGTTCGTCGGTGTCGGGGGCGGGCTCTCGGCGGACAGCGGCGCCGCCTCCGGCTACGACGTGAGCAACGGCACGGTCGGCGTCGCCGGCGCAGTCACGGACGTGAAGCTCGCGCAGATCTCGCAGAGCGGTGCCTCGTACGCGGGCGTCGAAGTCGACGGGCTCTCCGGCGATCTCGTCGGGCTCCCCGGCCTGACGGTGCACGTCGCGGGCGTCACCGCGCTCGCCAACTCGGTGTCCGGCTCGACGACGAAGCTGAACTGGGCCGGGCTCGACAGCGGCGTCCTGCCGTTCTCGTTCGCGAGCGGGCTGACGCGCGACGTCACGCTGCACCTCTCCGGCGCGGCCGCGCTCTCGATCGGCTCGTTCCTCGCGGCGACCGCGGACAGCTTCACGCTCGATCACACGACGGCGAGCGGGTCGGACAACGCGTCCTCGAGTCCGATCACGTTGAGCGGCGCCGACGTGTGGGCGTTCCAGCTCGGCAGCGCGCACGTGTTCGTCGGGCTCGGCGCGACGCTGACGCCGAGCGGGTCGCCTTCCGGCTACGACGTCGGAGACGGCACCGTCGGCCTCGACACGACCGTCAGCGGCGGAATCGACGTCGCCGCGATCACCCAGGGCACCGACACGTACACGGCGGTCGAGGCGGACGGGATCGGCGGCACCTTCATCGGCCTCGACCCGGTCACGCTCACCGTCAGCGGCGTCAAGGTCCTCTACAACGCGGCGAGCGGCGCGGCGAAGCTGAACTGGGCCGGGCTCGACGGCGGGATCCTCCCGTTCACGTTCAGCAGCGACCTGACGCGCGCGCTGACGTTCCACCTCGAGGGCTCCGCGACCGTCGCCTTCGGCGGCTTCCTCACCGGCAGCGCCGGCTTCTCCGTCACCGAGTCGAACGTCGACGTGACGACACCCACGCTCCACGCCGCGAACCTGCTCGCGATCACGCTGACGTCGCCGACGCTGTCGATCGGCACGAGCTCGTTCGGGCTGACGCTCGGCGGCTCGACGGCGACGGTCACGATCGCGTCGCTCACGCCGGCGACGCCCGATGGGCGCAGCTGGACGGCCGTGCAGGGCAGCAACCTCGGCGGCTCGCTCACCGTCGGCTCGCTCGTCACCGCGACCGTCAGCGGCGTCTCCATCGACCTGAACAGCGCGAGCGGCACGGGCGCGACGCCGCTCGACTGGAACGGCGTCATGGGCTCCGGGATCACGCTCAGCGGCTCGAGCGCGTTCGCCGTCTCCGGCACGCTGACGAACCTCTCCATCGCGAACGGGCTGATCACCGGCTCGTCGACGTTCACCGTCTCCGAGAGCACGATCAACGTCACCGTCGGCGGCACGGCGCTGACCGGCGCCGAGCTGCTCACCCTCGGGCTCGGCGACCTGAGCCTCACCGTCGGCAGCGCCTCCGGCCCGCACTTCTCGATCACCGGCGGCTCGCTCGCGGTCGCCGCGCTCTCCGCGCCGACGCCGACCGACGTCGGTGCGACCGACACGCGCAGCTGGCTCGGCGTGATCGGCGCGATCACGAGCGCGTCGCTCGTCTCGGGGATCCCGGACGTCTCGCTCACCGTCGACAGCCTGACGCTGCGGCTGAACCAGGCGACCGGCGCGTACACGAACGGCTCCACCGTCGACGCGACGCCGCTCGACTGGACGACCGCGCTCGACCTGAACACGAACGGCACCTTCGGCCAGAGCCCCGACGACCAGCTCACCGTCGGCGGCATCCCGATCGACCTCACCGGCGCGACGTTCGTCGTCTCCGGCACCGCGGACGTCCAGCTGTTCGGGATGATCACCGGCCAGGTCTCGTTCGCCTTCCAGCAGCAGACGGTCAGCGTCGACGTCGACCGCGACGGCATGCTCGAGCTTCCGGTCTCCGGCACGCCGTGGGCGCGCGGGCCGCCGGGGCCGGACCTCCAGAATGCGACGCTCACGACCTTCGGGCTGAGCGTGGCCTCCGGGCACACGCTCTCGTTCGGCGTCGGCGGCGTCGGATTCACCGTCTCGGCCGGCTCGCTCGCGCTCGCGATCGTGACGCCGAGCGCCGCCGCGCAGGCGGCGGGCGACGGCCGCAGCTGGCTCGCGCTCGACGCGCAGATCACGAGCGCGTCGTTCACCGGGATCCCGGGCCTCACGCTCACCGTGACCGGGCTCACCGTCGAGATCAACCGCGCGAGCGGCGTCTACACGATCGACATCCACAACCCGGCCGCGGGCACCGTCCCCACGCAGGCGCTCGACTGGACGAAGAGCCTCGACCTCGACGCGAACGGCCACTTCGGCGAGACGACCGACCAGCTCAGCGTCGCGATCAGCGGCAGCGGCTCGATCCCGATCGCGTTCACCGGCACGACGTCGCTGAAGATCACGGGCACCGCGACGATCGACTTCGAGTCGCTGATCAGCGGCACCGTCGGCTTCGCGCTCACGACGCAGACGATCACCGGAACGACCGCGAATCCGATCGGCGGCGTCACCGGCCTGACGAGCGCGTCGCTGACGACGCTCGCGATCACCGCGACGAGCCTCTTCGTCGGCTACGGCACCGTCGGCTTCCAGATCAGCGGCGGCGGGCTCGCGATCGCCTCGCTCACGCCCACCGACACGACTGACACCCGCTCGTGGCTCGGGCTGCAGGCCGACCTCAGCGCCGGCTCGCTCAACGGCGTCCCCGGCCTGACGTTCACGGTCAGCTCGCTCCAGATCTCGACGAACAGCGCCTCCGGCGGCGCCTCGCTCGACTGGACGAAGGTGCAGACCGGCGGCGTCGCCGTCCTCGACGCGAACGGCGTCACGCACACGATCGCGATGACCGGCGACACGCCGCTCGTCATCTCCGGCAACGCGTCGATCGACGTCGCCGGGCTCCTCGCCGGCTCCGTGCACTTCGTCATCACGCAGAGCACGGTCGACGACATGAGCGTCGGGCTGACCGGTGCCGACCTGCTGACGATCGCGCTCTCGAACGTGCAGCTCGCGGTCGGGACGACGTCGATCGGCGCGCAGATCGGCGGCGGCTCGCTGACGATCGGCCTGCTCGTCGAGACGAACGGCCCGCGGCGCTGGTTCGGGCTGAGCAGCTCGAACCTCAGCGCGTCGCTCGTCCTGCCGGGCGTCACCGCGTCGATCTCGAATCTCAGCGTCCAGGTGAACGAGGCGAGCGGCGCCGGCGCCACCGCGCTCGACTGGTCGACGGTGCAGGGCAACCCGCTCCCCGGGCTCTCCGGCGACCAGCTCTCGGCCGACGGCGACCTCTCGAACCTCAGCATCTTCGGGATCCTCAGCGGCTCCGCGCACGTCTCGTTCGCGCGGCAGACCGTCGACGTCCAGCTGCCGGGCAGCGTGATCGTCAGCGGCGCGACGCTCGTCTCGTTCAGCCTGAGCCTCGGCGGCGGCGAGACGCTCCAGGCCGGCGTGCCCGGCTTCGGGCTGACGGTCACCGACGGGACGCTGCTGGTCGCGGCGATCGCACCGGCCGCCTCGTCCGACGCGCGGCGCTGGATCGCGGTGCAGGGCAGCAACCTCGCCGCGACGCTGACGATCCCGGGGATCACCGCGACCGTGACGTCGCTCGACGTCTCGTTCAACAACGCCACCGGCGGCGCGTCGCCGATCGACTGGACGAC
>DATKNT010000032.1:0-10818 GCA_035541175.1 Gaiellaceae bacterium | reverse complement strand
GAGGCGTTCGGGATGGTCGCGGCGGAGGCGGCCGCGGCCGGGGTGCCGCCGGTCGTCTCGGAGCACTCGGGCCTCGCCGAGGTCGCTGCCGGTCTCGCGCGCGAGTACCCGCCGGGGCTCGAGCACGTGAGCGCGTTCCCGACCGGCGACGCGGCGGCGCTGCGGAGCCGCCTCGCCGAGATCCTCGCCCTGCCGCCGGAGCGGCGCCGGGAGCTCGGCCTCGCCGCCCGCCGCGCCGTCGAGCGGAACTGGAGCTGGGCCCGCATCGCCGAACGGCTGCTCATCTAGGCTTTCCCGCGTGGGCGACGAGCAGAAGGTCGGCTACGAGGAGCTGCTCGCGCAGTCCCGGGCGAGCTTCGAGGCGGTTCCGGACTTCACCCTCGCCGTCGAGGAGGAGTTCGCCCTCCTCGATCCCGCGACGCTCGGGCTCGTCAACCGCTTCGAGGAGCTGCGGGCGGGGGCGACGGGCACCGAGCTCGAGCCGCACCTCGTCGGCGAGCTGATCGCGTCCGAGGTCGAGGTGCGCACCGGCCGCTGCGAGACGTTCGCCGAGGCGGCGGAGCGGCTCGGCGAGCGGCGCGCGCAGCTGCGCACGCTCGCCGACTCCTACGGGATCGGGCTCTCCGCCGTCGGCACGCATCCGTGGAGCCCGTGGCAGGAGCAGCGGATCATCGACACGCCGCACTACCGGCGCAACGACGAGCTGCTCCGCTACGTCGTCTGGCGCAACAACACGTTCGGGCTCCACGTGCACGTCGGCGTCAACGGCCCGGACCGCGCGATCCGCGTCTGCAGCGCGCTGCGCAACTACCTGCCGGAGATGCTCGCGCTGTCGGCGAGCTCGCCGTTCGTCGACGGCGTCTTCACGTACCTCCACTCCGCGCGCACGCAGATCTTCACGCGGATGTTCCCGCGCTGCGGGATCCCGGACGTGTTCGACTCGTGGGACGAGTGGGAGCGCTACGTCCGCTTCCTGTACGAGACCGGCTCGATCAACGAGCACACGCAGATCTGGTGGAGCGTTCGCCCGCACCTGGCCTTCCCGACGGTCGAGTTCCGGATCTGCGACGCGCAGCCGGACCTCGCCGAGGCCCGGTCGCTGGCGGCGCTCGTCTACTCGCTCACGGCGCGGCTCGCGCGCGCGCTCGACGAGGGCGAGCCGCTGCCGGCGTGGCCGAACCGGCTGCTCGAGGAGAACCTCTGGCGGGCGATCCGCTACGGGCTCTCCGGCGAGCTGATCGACCTCGAGCGCGGCGAGACGGTGCCGGCGCGGGCCCGGATCGAGCAGCTCGTCGAGTGGGTGCAGCCGGTCGCGGAGGAGCTCGGCGCGGCGCCGTGGCTCGCCGTGCCCGAGCGGAACTCTGCGGAGCGGCAGATCGCGCGCCACGACGAGGGAGCGACGATGGAGCAGATCTTCGCGGAGCAGATCGACGAGCCGGAGCGGGTGGGCGGATGAGCGTAGGCTCGACGGAGCTCATCAGGAAGCGGACGCGCCGGCTTTGCCGGCGCCGGGAGCGGGCATGAGCGAGGGAATGCCGACCGCGGAGGAGCTGGTCGCGGAGCTGCGGAAGGCGAAGGTCTCCGACCTGCTCGTCCACACGTGCTCGCTCCTCGCCTCGCTCGGCTACGGGAAGCTCTCGCCGGAGGTGCGCGACCTCGAGCAGGCGCGGGTCGCGGTGGAGGCGCTGAAGGCGCTCGCCCCGCTCCTCGACGAGCCGGCGCGCAAGGACGTCCAGCAGGTGACGGCGAACCTCCAGCTCGCCTTCGCCGAGGCGGCGGCCGCTCCGGCGCCGGCCGAGCCGGCGGAAGCCGGCGCCGCCGAGGAGCCGCCCGTGTCCGACACCGCCGAGCCCCCGGGTGTCTGACATTCGGAGTCGACGAGGCGTCTCGGGAAAGCCGCAGCCCGCATCCGCGGGCGCGGCGATGGCGCGATGCACCGCGGTGTGAGACCCTTCCGGCATGGCGAAGAAGCGACGCGGCAAGCGGAAGAAGACGAAGACGGCGCAGCCGAGCGGGCGGCCCGACGAGGCGGCCGTTCACGGCCAGGACCGGTTCGCGCCGCCGCGCCAGTCCGCCGTGAAGCCCGCGGTGCGGCTGCCCGGCCACGGCATGCGCTGAGGCGACCGTTCTTGTGACGGTCCGGCCGCGCGATCTGATAGAAAACACGCCGCGCCGGGGACACCCGGCGCTGACTTTGTGACGATCCCGACGCGGCCGTCCCTCAACCCAAGGAGAGCCTCGAGGCTATGAGCTGGTTCATGCATCACGCTGTGCTGTTCGCCCTCCTCTGTGCCGCTGCGGCGATCGTCTACGGTCTCGGGCTCACCGTCTGGCTGCTGCGGCAGCCGGCCGGCACCGAGCGCATGCAGGAGATCGCACGCGCCATCCAGGAGGGCGCGGCCGCGTATCTCCGTCGCCAGTACACGACGATCGCTCTCGTCGCCATCGTCCCCTTCCTGCTGATCGGCCTCTACGACAAGCTCGGCTGGGGCACCGCGGTCGGCTTCCTGATCGGCGCGACGCTCTCCGCCGCCGCCGGCTTCATCGGGATGAACGTCGCGGTGCGCTCGAACGTCCGCACCGCGGAGGCCGCGCGTCACGGGCTGCCGCAGGCGCTGAACGTCGCCTTCCGCGCCGGCTCGGTCACGGGGCTGCTCGTCGTCGGCCTCGGCCTGCTCGGCGTCGCCGGCTACTACGGGGTGCTGACGGCCTGGTTCAACCACACGCCGAAGTCGGCGATCCACGACCTGATCGGTCTCGCGTTCGGCGGCTCCCTCATCTCCGTGTTCGCGCGACTCGGCGGCGGCATCTACACGAAGGCGGCGGACGTCGGCGCCGACCTCGTCGGGAAGATCGAGGCGGGCATCCCCGAGGACGACCCGCGCAACCCGGCGGTGATCGCGGACAACGTCGGCGACAACGTCGGCGACTGTGCCGGCATGGCGGCCGACCTGTTCGAGACGTACGCCGTCACCGCCGTCGCCGTGATGCTGCTCGGCATCACCGGCGCGGCCGCGACGACGGGGACGCACCTCTGGCTCTACCCGCTGGCGATCGGCGGCGTCTCGATCATCGCCTCGATCATCGGCGTGCAGTTCGCGCACGTGAAGCCGGGCGGCAGCATCATGAACGCGCTCTACCGCGCGGTGCTCGTCGCGACCGCGATCTCGGCCGGGCTCTTCATCCCGGTGACGATGGGGTTCGACACGGGCGGGGGCGTGTTCTCGTTCTGGCACCTCTACGGTTCGGCGCTCGTGGGGCTCGCCGTGACGTTCCTCCTCGTCGCGATCACCGAGTTCTACACGGGCACCCGCTGGCCGCCGGTCAAGACGATCTCGAAGGCGTCGCTGACGGGGCACGCGACCAACATCATCGCGGGCCTCGCCGAGGGGATGCAGGCGACGGCGCTGCCGGCCGTCGTGATCGCGGCGGGCATCCTCGTCGCGAACCACCTCGCCGGGCTCTACGGGATCGGCGTCGCCGTCATGGCGCAGCTGTCGATGACCGGCCTCATCGTCGCGCTCGACGCGTACGGGCCCGTCACAGACAACGCCGGCGGCATCGCGGAGATGGCGGACCTCCCGCCCGAGGTGCGCGCCGTCACCGATCCGCTGGACGCCGTCGGCAACACGACGAAGGCGGTGACGAAGGGCTACGCGATCGGCTCCGCCGCGCTCGCCGCGCTCGTCCTCTTCGGCTCGTACTCGGACGGCATCCACGAGCAGGCGAGCATCGGCTCGGCGCTCAAGCACGTCACCTTCGACCTGTCGAACGCGTGGGTGATCGCCGGCCTGTTCATCGGCGGGCTGATGCCGTTCCTGTTCGCGTCGCTCGCGATGCAGGCGGTCGGCCGCGTCGGCGGCGAGGTCGTCGAGGAGGTGCGCCGCCAGTTCCGCGAGAACCCCGGGATCATGGAGGGAACGACGCGTCCCGAGTACGGGCGCGCGATCGACATCGTCACCGGCTCCGCGATCAAGTCGATGATCGTCCCCGCGATCGTGCCGATCGCGTTCCCGATCGTCGTCGGGCTGATCAACGCGAAGATGCTCGGCGGCCTGCTGATCGGGACGATCGTCACCGGCCTGTTCCTCGCGATCTCGATGACCTCCGGCGGCGGCGCCTGGGACAACGCGAAGAAGCTGATCGAGGACGGCGCCTACGGCGGCAAGGGCTCCGAGGCGCACGCCGCCGCGGTCACCGGCGACACCGTCGGCGATCCGTACAAGGACACCGCGGGTCCGGCGATCAACCCGATGATCAAGATCGCGAACATCGTCGCGATCCTGATCATCCCGCTGATCGTCTCGATCCACGGCTAGCGCCGCGGACGAATACGACGGGCGGGGCGGCGTCGGGGCCGCCCCGCCCCGTCTCGACTACCTCCGGTTCTGCTGCTGTCCACCGGGCCGGCCGTTGCCGCGGCCGCGGCCCTGGCCGGGACCGCCCTGGCCGGGACCGCCCTGCCCGGGACCGCCCTGCCCGGGACCGCCCTGACGGCCGCTGCCCTGGCCGGGACCGCCTTGGCCGGGACCGCCCTGATGGCCGCTGCCCTGGCCGGGTCCGCCCTGACCCCCGGCGCCGTTCTGGTCGCCGGAGCCGTTCTGCTGGTCGCCGCCGCCGCCGGGCAGGTCACCCGGCGCCGGGAGCCCGATCGCCTTCGCGACGCACGCCTTCATGTCGTCGCGCGAGCCCGCGCTCTTGCAGGAGGCGAGCGCCGCCTGCACGATCGGGAGCTCCTGCTTCACGCAGGCCGCGAGCGAGTCGTTGCTGCCGGCCGTCGCGCCCGCAGCGTCCTTCCCGGCCTTCGCCGCCTCCACCTTGCAGAGCAGTGCCGCGATCGCCGTCGGAGGCGTGCCGGGCGGCGACGCGGTCGGTTTCGTGGGGCCGCTGTCGGCGAGGGCCGCGGCCGAGAGTGCCGCGAGCGCCGCCGCCGAGAGCAGCGCAATGAGTGATGTCCGCATACGCATCGGATCGTCGCCGCGAGGCGGCGTCCCAATCCCTCGGACAGCACGAATGCCCCGGAGTGAGTGAGCCGGACGCTGTCGAGTCCCCCGGGCGGAGTAGCGTTTGCCGGGTGAAAACCAGGTCCCGTCGCAGCCTCCTGCTCGGCATCGTCGCGAGCGTCGCAGCGGTCGCGATCGTCACCGGCGTCATCTTCCTCGTCAAGCGGTGGGTGCCGGTGCTGAGCCTCGGCGTGCTCTACGTGTTCGCGGTTCTGCCGATCGCGGTCGTGTGGGGGCTGTGGCTGGCGCTGCCCGTATCGATCGCGAGCATGCTCGCGTTCAACTGGTTCTTCCTGCCGCCGGTGCACACGTTCACGCTCGCGAACAGCGAGAACTGGTTCGCGCTCGCGGTCTACCTCGCGACGGCCGTCGTCGTCAGCGACCTCGCGGCCCGGGCGCGGAGGCGCGCGGTCGCGGCGGAGCAGCGCGAGCGCGAGTCGGCGCTGCTCGCGGAGCTGGCGACCGAGCTGCTGCGTGGGCGCGAGCTCGGCGACGAGCTCGGCGAGATCGGCACCCGGAGCGCGGAGGTGCTCGGCGTCGAGCAGGCCCAGATCGAGCTCGGCGCCCAGCGGCGCCCTCCCCCGGGCAGCTCGCCGTACTTGCTCGAAGCGGCCGGCCGCACGGTCGGCACGATCTACGTCCCGGCGGGCTCCGACCCGAACGTCGCGGCCCGCCACCGCTTCCTGCCGGCGCTCGCGGCGCTGCTCGCGGTCGCCGTCGACCACGACCGGCTCGAGCGGGACGCGCTGGAGACCGAGACCCTGCGTCGCAGCGACCTCGTCAAGACGGCGCTGCTCCGCGCCGTGTCGCACGACCTGCGCTCGCCGCTGACGGGGATCCGCACCGCCGTCGGTGCGCTCCGCAACAGAACGCTCCACCTCGACGACCATGACCGGGACGAGCTGCTCGACACGATCGACGTCGACTCGGAGCGGTTGAGCCGCCTCGTCGGCGACCTGCTCGACCTCTCGCGGCTCGAGGCGGGCGGCGCCGCGCCCGAGGCCGAGGTCTGGTCGCTGGACGATCTCGTCCGCGAGGCGGTCGACGCGCTCGACGCGCGTGACCGGGTGGAGGTCGCCGGCGAGGCACCGCTCGTGAACGTGGACGCGACGCAGATCCAACGCGTGCTCGCGAACCTGATCGAGAACGCGCTGAAGTACTCGCACCCGGGCACGCGCGTCCACGTGCGCATCACCGCGACGCGGAAGGAGGCAATCGTCCGCGTGGTCGACCAGGGGCCGGGGCTCGACGAGGACGAGCTCGAGCGCGTCTTCGAGCCGTTCTACCGGCGCGGGTCCGACACGCGCTCGGGCGCGGGGCTCGGGCTCGCGATCGCGCGCGGCTTCGCCGCAGCGAACGGCGGGCGCGTCTGGGCGGAGTCCAGACCGGGGCAGGGCGCGACGTTCGCGCTCGCGCTCCCCGTCGTCGAGGTCCCTGCGGAGCTGCAGGCGTGACCGGACCACGGATTCTCGTCGTCGACGACGAGCCGCAGATCCTGCGGGCGCTCCGCGCCACGCTGCGCGGCGCCGGCTACACCGTCGAGTCCGCGGAGACCGCGCAGGGCGCGCTGACCGCCGCGGCCGCGCACCCGCCGGAGGCCGTCATCCTCGACCTCGTCCTCCCCGACGGGAACGGCACCGACGTCTGCCGCGAGCTCCGCTCCTGGAGCGAGGCGCCCGTGATCGTCCTCTCCGCGGTCGGCGAGGAGAAGGAGAAGATCGCCGCGCTCGACGCCGGCGCGGACGACTACGTGACGAAGCCGTTCAGCGTCGACGAGCTGCTCGCGCGCCTGCGCGCGGTGCTGCGGCGGCGCGGTGCGGCTCAGGAGCCGGTGATCGAGGTCGGCGACCTCCACATCGACGTCGCCGAGCGGATCGTCACGGTCGACGGGAGGCGGGTGAAGCTGAGCCCGCACGAGTTCGACCTCCTGCGCGTGCTCGCGCAGAGCCGGGGCAAGCTGCTGACGCATCGCGCGCTGCTGCGCGAGGTCTGGGGGCCCGCGTACGAGGTCGAGGCGCACTACCTCCACGTCTACGTCTCGCACCTGCGCCGGAAGATCGAGCCGGATCCGGCGAGTCCGCGCTACCTCCTGACGGAGCCGGGCGCCGGCTACCGGCTCGTCGATCCCTCGTCGAACGGCGTTTAGGCGACTTTAAGACGGCACCTGAGAACTTCTAGTGCGCGTTGACCGCGGCGGTCATACGGTGGCCGCCGTGGACGTCATCCACCCTGCGGACTTCCGTGCGGAGCCGGACGAGGCGCCGCGCGCCGTGCTCACGCCGGTCGTCGCCCTGGCAGCGCTCGCCGCCGCCGTCCTCGGCGTCGCGGCTCTCGCGGGGCTCCACGGCGACACGCTGCTCGTGGCGCCGATCTCGCTCGCGCTGCTCGGCGTCGTGCTCACCGCCCGCCGCTGGGACGAGAGCCGCCGTCTCCGCGCCGAGGCCGACCGCTGGCTCGAGCGCGGCTACGAGAGCCGCGCATCGCGCTACGCGTGGCGGATCGACGAGCTGACCTCGGTGCGCGAGCGCCGGCTGCTCGCGTGCTCGGTGCGCGACATCGTCCCGGAGCTCGCCGCGCGACGCCGCCCGACAGGATCGCTGCTCGACCGGCACGCCCTGCGGCCCCACCGCGCGACGCTGATCGCGCTCGCGGACCGGCTCGACGATCTCGGGCGGCCGGTCTCCGCCGCCGGGATCCTCGGCGTCCACCACCTTCTCACCGAGCCGGGCAGCGTCCTCTACGCCGGCTCTCCCCTCGACGAGCGGCCCCGCGATGTCGGTGCCGAGCTCGGCGCAGTCCTCGACCGCCTGGAGGTGCGTCCCTGATGTACGACCTTGCCGCGCTCGGGATCGCGGCCGCGTGCTTCGCCGTCGCGTTCGCGATCCTCTACCTCTTGGAACGGGTCTGATGGCCGCCTCCGACGTCTTCGGGCTCGCCGTCTCGCTCGCGATCCTCGTCTACCTCCTGTATGCGCTGTTCCGCGGGGAGCGGTTCTAGGTGACCGCCCAGGGAATCGGCCAGATCCTCGTCTACGTCGTCGTCCTGATCGCGCTCGGCTATCCGCTGGGCGTCTACATGGCGCGCGTCTACAACAACGACGACTTCGCGCGCCGCGGTCGTTTCCGCTGGCTCGGCGCGATCGAGCGCGGCTTCTTCCGCGTGCTCCGCGTCGACGGCGACCGCGAGCAGGACTGGAAGAACTATGCGAAGGTCGTGCTGATCTTCAGCGCGATCTTCTCGGTCTTCCTCTACGGCATCCTCCGGCTCCAGGGCCATCTGTTCCTGAACCCGGACCACCTGCCGGCGGTGCCGGAGCACATCGCGCTGAACACGACCGCGAGTTTCATCACGAACACGAACTGGCAGTACTACGGCGGCGAGTACACGATGTCGTACCTCAGCCAGATGGCCGGGCTCGCGGTGCAGAACTTCGTCTCGGCCGCGGTCGGGATGGCGGTGCTCGCGGCGGTCGTGCGCGGCATCGCGCGGCGCTCGCGAAACGACATCGGGAACTTCTGGCGCGACCTCTACCGCTCGCTCGTGTACATCCTGCTGCCGCTCGCCGTCATCCTCGGCGTGATCCTCATCTCGCAGGGCGTCGTGCAGACGTTCCACAGCCACGCCACCGCGACGACGCTCCAGGGCGCGCACCAGACGATCGCCCGGGGCCCGGCCGCGTCGCAGATCTCGATCAAGCAGCTCGGGACGAACGGCGGCGGCTACTACAACTCGAACTCCGCCGTGCCCTTCGAGAACCCGAACGGGATCTCGAACTTCTTCGAGATGCTCGCGATCCTGCTCATCCCCGCGGGCCAGGTCTTCATGTTCGGGAAGATGGTCGGCGCGCGACGGCATGCGTGGATGGTGTTCGCGGCGATGCTCGTCGTGTTCGCGATCGGGGTGGCGATCAACCTGCCCGCGGAGCAGCACGGCTCGGCGGTGTTGCGCAGCTCCGGCGTGAACATCACGCAGGGGAACGGCCAGAGCGGCGGCAACATGGCCGACAAGGAGGTCCGCTTCGGGCAGGCCGCCTCGACCAACTGGACGGTCGCGACGAGCGACGCCTCGAACGGCTCGGTCAACAGCGGCTTCGACGCCCAGACGCCCGCCGGCGGCGCGGTCCCGCTCGTCAACCTCTTCCTCGGCGAGGTGATCTTCGGCGGAGTCGGCTCCGGCCTCTACGGGATGTTCTTCTACATCGTCATCGCCGTGTTCATCGCGGGGCTGATGGTCGGGCGCACGCCGGAGTGGCTCGGCAAGAAGATCGAGGCGCGCGAGATCAAGTACGCCGCGGTCGGCGCCCTCTTCGTGCCGACGATGGTGCTGACCATGACCGCGGTCGCGGTCGTGACGCCGGCCGGGCTCGCGTCGATCTTCAACCATGGTGTCCACGGCTTCACGGAGTCGCTCTACGCCTACGACTCGCAGTCGAACAACAACGGCAGCGCGTTCGCGGGCTACGGTGCGACGAGCTTCTCCGCGTCGTTCGGCACGGTCGCGCTCTACCTCGGCCGCTGGGTGCCGATGATCGCGGCGCTCGCGCTCGGCGGAGCGCTCGCCAAGAAGAAGATCACGCCGGCCTCCGCGGGGACGTTCCGCACCGACGGGCCGACGTTCGTGATCCTGCTCGTCAGCGTCATCGCGCTGACGGCCGGGCTGATGATCCTCCCCGCGCTCTCGCTCGGGCCGATCATGGAAGGACTGATGCACTGATGCGGACCATCGTGGCCTCGATCGTCGCAGTCGTCGTCATCACCGCGTTCTTCGGCTTCGCCTATCCCGCCGTGATGACCGGCTTTGCGCAGGTGACGTTCCAGAACAAGGCGAACGGCAGCCTCGTCGACGCCAAGGGGAGGCTCGTCGGCTCGAAGCTGGCGGCGCAGGGCTTCACGTGGCCGAAGTACTTCCACGAGCGCCCTTCGGGCACGTCGCCCGCGTACAACGCCGGCGCCACGACGTTCCTCAACCTCGGCCCGACGAATCCCGATCTCGCGAAGCTCGTCGCCCAGAACGCACAGGCGATCCTGAAGCTCGAGAAGCCGTACAACCCGGGGCTGACCATTCACCAGATCCCGGTTGACGCAGTCGTGACGTCCGCGTCGGGAATCGATCCCGACATCTCGCCGGCGTACGCGCAGCTCCAGGCGCGACGGGTGGCGGCCGTGCGCCATCTTCCGCTCTCGACAGTGCAGAAGCTGATCTCCGAGAACACCGACGGCCGAGGCCTCGGCTTCTTCGGCGAGCCGGGCGTGAACGTGCTCGAGCTCAACCTCGCCCTCGACAAGCTTGGAGGAAAGTAGATGGCGCCCAAGCGCTCAAGCGTCTTCTCGCGCGAGCTCGTGCTCGCCGCGATCCGCGACTCGTTCCCGAAGCTCGACCCGCGGATCCAGTTCAAGAACCCGGTGATGTTCATCGTCGAGCTCGGCAGCATCATCACCACGGTGATCTTCTTCCTCGAGCTGGCCCGCGGGCAGTACAGCCAGCTCTGGTTCGTCGGGAGCATCGCGTTCTGGCTCTGGCTGACCGTGCTCTTCGCGAACTTCGCCGAGGCGATCGCCGAGGGGCGCGGCAAGGCGCAGGCCGACGCGCTGCGCGCCACGCGGACGACCACGACCGCGCTCCGCCGGAACCACGACGGCCGTCTGGAGGAGGTCGCGGCGCCGGAGCTGCAGAAGGGCGACGTCGTCGTCGTCGAGGCGGGCATGATCATCCCGGCCGACGGCGAGATCATCGACGGCGTCGGCTCGGTCGACGAGTCGGCGATCACCGGAGAGTCGGCTCCCGTCGTCCGCGAGTCCGGCGGCGACCGCTCGGC
>DATKNT010000031.1:0-34737 GCA_035541175.1 Gaiellaceae bacterium | reverse complement strand
TCCGCCGCGGCATCATCGGCTAGAACGCCGGCCGCCTGGTTCTCCACAGTATCCTGTCGACAACCGTCGACGGGAATCCATTACGCGCCGGGTGCTCACCCACCCGGCGCCTCATGGATTGACGGTTAGAGCGCGGTTTCGACTACTTTCCACAACCCGTGGAAATCCCTCATGTGGGGGATGACCCGAATCTGTGGAAAAAAGAGACTTCGACGGCTTCTACCAGGTTCTTGTGATGCCGACCACTGCGGCACGCGCAAGGGCCGAGCTAAGACGCTTGTTCACCGGTGGCACCTCCGGTAGGGACTGACGGCGACATGACCTTATACCCCTTTTGGGGGAGATTTCAACCCACGTGAGAAGATTCCGACAATTTTTCTCAGGTAAGACCAGCCGGGAGAAGGCATTCGCCGTATGGGTCGCGGCGGTGATGACCGCAGCAGGCGCCATCTGCCTCGGGCTCGTCGCAGCGGGATATCGACTTCATCATCCCGTAGCTGTGGCCATATTGGCTGGGGTCGCCATCGGTGCGGAGCGTGAACGAATCCGTCTCACGCCTGCAGTTGAGGTCTCGATCGTCTCACTGCTGTCGATCTTCGCGGCCGTTGTTCTTGGCCCGCTATCAGCGGTTGTCGTAGGCGGCGCGGCTGTTCTTGCCGATCTGCCGCGACGCGATGTGGCACAGCCAGTGCTGCGCTGGGTCACATGGACATCGATGAGTGTGATCATCGCCGGTTGTGCCGGCGTTACCGCGGTAGTGGTTCGCGGGGCCGTGGGCGTGGGCTTCTGGGGTGTCGTCGCAGCTGTGGCTGCGGCCTTCCTAGTCGAGACAGGGACAGATCTCAGCCTTGCAGGCGTCACGCCGATGATTCGAGGCACAGGTTCATGGACGGAGACGGTGCGGACAGTTGCTCCGGCCTCGCTCTCAAGCGTGCCTTTGCAAGTGCCACTGGTTGCCCTGCTCGCCTACTCGTACAAAGTCATCTCGCCGTGGAGCGTGGTGCTGTTCGCGGTTCCTGCCTTTGCAGCCCATCGCCTCCTCGTCCTCTACAGGCAACAGATGGAGACCGCGGAAGCGCTGGGCGATGCGAACGCAAGGCTCGCGGGAGCAAACATGTCATTCGCGACAGCCCTGGTCGCCACTCTGGACGCCCGAGACCGGTACACAGCCGGTCACTCGGCGGCTGTTGCCGTGTACGCGAGCGACATCGCTACGCGGATGGGACTGCCTGAGCACGAGCAGAAGCTTGCCCACCTGTGCGGGCTCGTTCACGACATCGGGAAGATCGGTCTACCGCCCGGCTTGCTCGAGAAGCCAGGAGCACTATCACTTGAGGAGCGGCGCCAGATGGAGCAACACTCGACCATCGGGGAGCGCATCCTTCGGAACGTCGACGACTACAGCGAGATCGCTGCGATCGTACGTCACCATCACGAGAGGGTCGATGGAAACGGCTATCCCGACGGACTCGTCGGCGAGGAGATTCCACTACTCGCGCGCATTATCGCCGTTGCCGACGCGTACAACGCCATGACCTCCGATCGTCCTTACAGAGACGCGATGCCGAGCCGTGTTGCGCGTCTGCGTCTAGCCCAGGCGGTCGAGAGCCAATTCGACACGGCGGTGGTAGCCGCATTCGAGGCTGTCTTGACGGGCGCCGACGAGGCCTATCGGATGGGTGTGCGAGATGACTTCGTCTTCGAGGGGATCGGGCGTATTCAGCCTGCGCCGACCGCCGCAGCAATGCCGGTCGGGCTAGTCGGAGTTCTCGAAGCCTGAGTCCTCCGACGGGCGCCACGCTCGCACGGCCTCGACTCGAGAGCGGACGCCGAGCTTCTCAAGGATATGACGCACATGCACCTTCGTCGTCGACTCGGTGATGAAGAGGCTCTTGCCGATCTCGCGGTTCGTCCGTCCTTGGATCATCAGCTCGTACACTTCGAGCTCGCGGGGAGACAGCTGATGCCCGCGCGTCCTCGTCCTCGGCAGCTCGAGCCCCGCGGCTCGCGCCAGCTGCCTGTCCGATGAGGAGAGGAGAAGCGCTGTCAGTGCGTCTCGATGGACGTCATCGCGAGCGATCTGTTGTGTAAGTCTTGGTTGTGCACGACAGGCGAGCACGATCGCATCGAGATACCCGGCCTCGATGACCCTCTCTACACCCGGGAGCGGGCCCTCAGCGTAGTCGCGCTCGAGGAGTGAGAGCATGTCCTCGACGAGCCAGGCGACCGCCCGTGATTCGATCTGGATTGACTGGAGGGCGATGCCAACCCATTTCTCAGCTTGTGCTGGAAGGCCGCGAGCTGCCTCGACAAGTGCCTTGTACGCGTAATGCTCTGACCGCATACATAGGTAGACACGTTGATCGGGGTCGAACGTGAGGTGATCCCGAGCCCTATCAAGATCGCCGAGACTTATCTGCAGCCGGGCTTCGTTGACGCACAGCTCGGCTGAGGCCCAGAAGTCATGTTCGGTACGAAGGCGAAGCGCGGCGCGGTCCAACGCCCGCCGGGCGTGGGCAAAGCGGCGGAGTCCAACAAGAGCACGCGCTTGTGTCAAGAGACTGACCGTGATTGCGAACCCGATCTCTTGGGCCTCGGCTTCAGCAAGGGCCTCGCTCCCCGCGTCAAGTGCCTCCGTATACCGTGCCGCGTACCCGAGCGCCCAGGCTCTCTGCGTGAGTAGTGCAAGGCTCGCGAATGGATCCGAGCCAAGGGGCAGGAGGGCCAAGCCCTGGGCCGTGCTCTCGATCGCTTCGGGGATATTGCCATTCCGCATGGCGCGCAAAGCGCGTGCGTGGACCAGTCTGGACTGATGGTGAGCAGTTCCATCGCTCGCAGCGGCGAACCGTTTGACGGCTTCCTCGAACTGGTCCGTCTCTTCTTCATGGTGAACGACCACCTGCCCCCACAACGCTTCGGCTCGGACGAGCAGGGATTGGGCAGACGCCTCGGCCGCCTTGAACCATTCCATCGCTTCTTCGCGCTTCTCGGAGAAGTTGGCGGCGCGGCCGGCGACCAGTTCGGCCCGCGAGCGCAGGTCGAGCGACGTGAAGCGGCCGGCTGCGTGTCCTCCCAGCGCCAGCGCTCGCCCGAACTCGCCCGCCCTCAACGCGACTTCCGCCTCCGCCAGCTCGATGATCGGGTCCGTGAGCTTCTTGTGCCGCGTGACGTCGACCCAGCGCTGGACTGTCGCCACCCGGCCGCCGCTCAGGAGCTCTTGCAGCGAGAGCTCCAGGATCTCCGGGGCGAAGGCGGCCGTCTCCGGGAGGGCTTCGGCGACCGCGAGGCACTCGTCCCAGCGGGAGTGGTCCTTCAGCGCGGCGACGAGCGGGTCGACGAGCTCCTCGACCGCCTCCCGCCCGGACTCGCGGAGCCGCTCGATCAGGAACTCGCCGAGGAGCGGGTGGAGAACGATCCGCGTCGGGCCGTCGAAGGTCAGCAGGCCGCGCTTCTCGGCCTCGTCGAGGGCGAGGTCCGCGTCGCCGCTCACCAGCTCGCGCGCGAGTGCGCGGTCGTTCGTCCCGGAGAGCGCCAGGATGGTGAGCGCGCGCTGCGTCTCCGGGCTCGTCGCCCGGACGAGGTCGGCGGCGAGGAACTCGTAGAGGTCGTGCGGCAGCGCCTCCGCCGGAAACTCCGTCCGCCCGCTCCGGGCTGCGAGCCCGATCACCGCCGGCCAGCCGCGCGCGGCCTCGATCGTCGACGGCCCGGGGATCGCTCGCGCGGACGCCGCGAAGACCTGCCGCGCCTCGGCCGGTGTCATCTCGAGGTCTGCGGTGACGACCTCCACCGTGTCGCCGTACACCGACAGGCGCGGCGTGAACCAGCTCGGCCGCGACCTCGAGGTGAGGAGGAACGTCGCCGGCAGCAGCGTCACGAGCTCGCCGACGAACGTCTCCGCGGCGGCGTCGTCGATGTGGTGATAGTCGTCGATCGCGACGACGAGTCGCTTCGGCCACGTCCCGCGGCTCATCCGAAGCGCCCGGGCGAGCGCGTCCGGCTTCTGCTGGACGGCGGCGAGCGTCGACACACGGGCGGTCGTGGGCGTCCCGCCGTCGTCCAGCGCCGCGTCGATCTCGGCGGCGAGGCCCGTGGCCAGGGCGGCGACGTCGGCCGAGGCCGTCGTCGCCCGGTACCAGGCGACCGGCCGCTGGTACCCGGCGAGCCACTGCCGGGCGAGCGTCGTCTTCCCGTAGCCCGCCGGCGCGACGAGCAGGATGATCCGCGCCCGCGAGTCGTCCAAGCGCTTGGTCAAACGCGGGCGCTTGATGATGTAGGTGTGCGCCGGCGATTCCGTCGTCGGTTTCGTGCCCTCGTCCATGCCTGCCTGCCGGGCCGACGCCTGACCCTGTGTTCGCTCTCGGACTGCCTCCTTCGGCCATTGTGAACGGAGCCGCAGTGCCTGAATAGGGGGCTCCCGCGCCCGGGGCAGCTGGCGCCGGGCGCGGGTTGCCGTCAGCCCCCGGCGCCGGCCGTAGCCGGCGCGAGCCCGCGGGAGAGGGGGTCCTCCCCCGTGAGCATCCGGAAGGCAGCGGGGATCTGCCTGCGCCTGGGCACGCCGAGCTTCCTGCGCAGCACGTCGCAATGGGCCTTCGCCGTCCGGGCGGAGATGCCGAGCTCGAGCCCGACCTCCTCGTTCGACAGCCCGCGGGCGATGAGCTGGACGACCTGGAGCTGCCGCTCCGTGAGCGCCGGAGGCTCGCCGATCGGGGTGCTTCTCATGCGGGGAGACGCTAGAGACAGGCCGCACGAGCGACCATCGGCCGATGGGCGTATTCCGCGGGTGAAGGACTACACCCGGGCGGCGCGGAAGCCGCCGCGGACGAAGCTCGCCTCGTGGCCGCGCCGGTTCGCCTCGGCCAGCTCCTCCTGCGTCAGCGCGCCGATCCGCAGCAGCAGGTCGAGCTCGTCGCGCAGGTGCGTCCGCATCATCTCCGGGCCGTCGGTCGCGATCGTGAAGCGGACGCCGTGGTCGACGAACGTCCGGAACACGGAACGGACCGCGTCCTCGTCCGGGAGCGCCTTCGTCAGCAGGTTCGACGTCGGGCAGATCTCGAGCACGACCTCCGAGTCGCGCAGCTCGCGCATCAGCTCGGCGTCGCCGGCGGCGAGGATGCCGTGGCCGATCCGGTCGGGCCGGAGCACCTCGAGCACTTCGCCGATCTCCTCGCGGCCGAACTCGCCGCCCTCCTCGCCGACGTGGATGGTGACGCCGAGTCCCGCCGCGCGCGCCTCCTCGATCATCGGCAGGACGGAGCGGTAGTCGAAGCGCTCGTGGCCGGGACGCGGGCCGGCGATGTCGACGCCGACGATCCCGCGCGACGCCCAGCGCGCCGCCTTGCCGACGATCACCTCGTTCTGCCGCGCCGTGAACGTGCGATCCATCATCAGGATCAGGCCCGCGTGCACCTGCGGGTACTCGAGGCTCGCGCGGTCGAGGCCGCGGATCGCCGCGAGGATGATGTGGTCGAGGTCGCGCTCGCCGCCGCGGTTCCGCTTCATCGGGTTGAACCGCAGCTCGAGCGTCGTGATCCGCTGCGAGCGGTAGGCGCCGCCGATCGCGCCGTGCACCGACGTCTCGACGGCGAGCGGGCTCGACTGGATCAGCTCCGTCCAGTGATAGATCTGGTCGAGTGCGTCGAGATCGGGGACGCCGCGCGGGTCGCTCACCGTGACGAGGCGGTCGAAGTCCCAGTAGTCCTTGACCGGGAGCGCGATCCCCTGCTCGTGCGCGAGCGTCCAGAGGATGTCGGAGGAGACCGAGCCGCCGAGATGGGTGTGCAGCTCGGCGAGTCCGTCCACGCGTCGATCTTATCCCCAGCCGACGACCGCCCAGCGGCGGCCGAGGAACCGCCACCCGAGCAGCGTCAGCCGCGCGGCGATGAGGAGGTCGAGGCCGATCCAGACGCCGGCGATGCCCCAGCCGAAGGCGAGCGACAGCGCCGCGACGACGACGAACAGCGCGCTCGCAGCGAGCATCGACCACATCAGGTACGCCGTGTCGCTCGCGCCGATGAGGATCCCGTCGAGCGCGAACACGGCGCCCGCGAGCGGCTGCATGAGGACGAACATCGGCCAGAGCGTCTCCGCCTGCGCGAGCACGGACGCGTCCCCCGTGAACGCGCGCGGGAGCCAGTGCGCGAGCGGCGCGAGCACGAGCGCGAACGCGGCGCCGAGCACGACAGACCAGCCGATCATCCGCACGGCGGCGTCGTACGCGGCGTCGGCCTCGCCCGCGCCGAGCGTCCGTCCGACGATCACCTGGCCCGCGATCGCGACCGAGTCGAGGACGAGCGCGAGGAAGATGAACAGCTCGTACGCGATCTGGTGCGCGCCGAGCTCGGCGTCCCCGACGCGCGCGAGCACCGACGCGGCGACGAGGAACGACGCGTACAGCGCCGTCGTCCGCACGAAGATCTGCCAGCCGACGCGCACCATCGGCCGCATCTCCCGCAGGCTCGGCCGCCGCGAGGTCGCGTGCGGGCGCAGCAGCTCGGCAACGAACGCGATCCCCATCGCGAGCTGCGCGATCGCCGTGCCCGCGGCGGAGCCGGCGATCCCCCAGTGGAAGCCGTAGACGAAGAGCAGCTCGAGCACGAGGTTCAGGACGTTCGCGAGCACGACGATCACGAGCGGGCGGTTCAGGTTCGCGACGCCGCGGAGATAGCCCTGCCCCGCGAGGGCGACCAGCGCCGCCGGCAGCCCGATCGCGGCGATCCGGAAGTAGACGAGCGCGTCGTGCCCCGACTCGCCGTGGCCGCCGAGGCCGCGCAGCAGCGGCACCGCGACCGCTTCGAGGAGGACGAACAGCAGCAGTCCGATCGCGAGCGACGCCCACAGCGCCTGCGCCGCGAGCCGTGCCGCCCGCTCCTCCTCGCCCGCCCCCGAGGCGCGCGCGACGACGGCCGTCGTTCCGTACGTGAGGAAGTTGAAGATCGTGAAAGAGCCGGCGAGGACGACGCCGGCGAGGCCGAGGGCGGCGATCTGCGGGCGGCCGAGATGGCCGACGATCGCCGTGTCCGCCAGCACGTAGAGCGGCTCCGCCGCGAGCGCGCCGAGCGCCGGGACGGCCAGGCGGAGGATCTCGCGGTCGTGTGGTGAGCGGAGCCGCACCGTCCGCCGACGATAATGGTCGCCGTGAAGGTGGGCATCGTCGTGCCGTACTCGTGGTCGTTCTGGGGCGCCGTCGTCGAGCATTCGGAGCTCCAGGCCGAGGCGCTGCGCCGCCAGGGCTGCGAGGTGAAGACGATCATGGGGAACGACCCGCCCGGGCAGTTCACGCGCGTCCTCCACCCGCGCCACGGCCGCCACGGCAACCCGCCGCCCGACGTGATCCCGATCGGCCGCTCCGTGATCGTCCCCGCGAACGGGAGCCTGCCGAACATCATCCTCAGCCCGCGCTCGATCTTCCGCATGCGCGACGTGCTCGAGCGCGAGCAGTTCGACGTCCTCCACCTGCACGAGCCGATGACCCCGACGCCGTGCGTCGCCGCGCTCGCACTGTTCGACGGGCCGATGGTCGGGACGTGGCACGCGAGCGGCGACCTCGCCTGGATGCGGATCGCGTGCAAGACCTGGGGATTCCTCGCCGACCGCATCGACCATCGCATCGCGGTCTCGGAGATGGCGAAGGTCTCGGCGCAGCGCTGGCTGCCCGGCGACTACGAGATCATCCCGAACGGCGTCTTGATCCCGCCGCACGCGGATCCCGGCGGGCGCGAGCACCGGATCGTCTTCGCCGGCCGGCACGAGGCACGCAAGGGGCTGCACGTGCTGCTGCACGCGTGGCCCGAGATCCACCGGCGGACGGGTGCGTCCCTGCACGTGATCGGGGCGGACCCCCTGCGCGTGCGGCTGCTGATCACGCGGCTGCGCATCCCCGACGACGGGATCGAGCTGCTCGGGTTCCTCGACCAGGACGCGTTCACGGAGGAGCTGCTCGCGGCGAAGGCGCTCGTCGCGCCGTCGCTCGGCGGCGAGAGCTTCGGGATGGTGCTGACGCGCGCGTTCGCCTGCGCGACGCCGGTCGTGGCGTCCGACATCTCCGGCTACCGTGACGTCATGACGCCAGAGACGGCGGTGGCGTTTCCGGCAGGGGACGAGCAGGCGCTCGCCGACGCGATCGAGGCGCTGCTGGCCGACGAGCCTCGCCGGCAGCGGATGGGCGCCGCGGCGCGCGAGCTCGCGCTCCGCCGCTACTCGTGGGACTCCATCGCGCGGCGGCTCGTCGAGATCTACGGCGAGGTCGAGGCGAAGCTCGCCGCATGAGGATGAGGCTGAGGCCACCGTCGCTGCCGCGGTCGACCACGGGTCGCGTGCTGCTCGCCGTCGCGGCACTCGCCGTCCTCGGCGTCGTCATCTGGATCCATCCGCCGAATCTCGGCGTCATCGGGAACGCGTTCGCATCGGTGAAGTGGCAATGGGTCGCGGTCGCCATCTTCCTCAACTTGCTCTCCGTGATCGTGCGCGCGCTTGCGTGGACGACGGTCATCCGGCAGGCGATGCCGCCGCCGCATCCCGGCGTGAGGCTGGTCTTCTCGGCGTTCTCCGTCGGCCTGTTCGCGAACGCGGTACTCCCCGGGCGCATCGGCGAGCTCGCGCGCGTCGCCGTGCTGACGCGGAAGATGCCGGAGCGGAAGGGCGCGTGGGCGACGCTCGTCGGAACCGTCTTCGCGCACCGCGTCTTCGACATCGTGCCGGTGATCCTGCTCGTGCTGTTCGTGGTGTCGACGGCGAACATCCCGTCCTCGGCGCGGGCGACGCTGCTGTTCGTGATCGGCATCGGCGTCGGGCTCTTCGCGTTCGCCTTCGTCTCGGCGCGGCGGCACCACCAGGAGCTGACGATCGAAGGCCTCGGGCCCGTTCGGCGGCTGCTGACGATGGGCAGGGCCGGGCTCGGCGTCATGCGCTCGCCGCTCGGCGCCGCGGTCGCGATCTTCTTCCAGATCTGCGGCTGGACGTTCCAGATCCTCGCGGTGTGGACGGCGATGCGGGCGTTCGACATCCATTCGCCGCTGCCGGCGGCGGGCGTCGTGCTCCTGCTGATGAACGTCGTCACGATCGTCCCGTTCTGGCCGGGGAACGTCGGGCTCGTGCAGGTCGCGATCGCGTCCGCGCTGGTCGGCTACGGCGTGAAGTACGGCGTCGGCGTCGCGTATGGGTTCGGGCTCCAGGCGATCGAGGCGTCGGTCGGGATCGGGGTCGGGCTCCTGTTCCTCGCCCGTGAGGGCCTGTCGTTCGCGATGCTGCGGGTGATGCCGACCGCCGCGCAGGCCGAGATTCCCGCCGGAGCCGACGGGATCGAGGAGACGAGCGCGCCGTCGCGTGAGCGCGCCGGTGTCTCGAGCTAGTGCCCCGTAGCGCCCTCGTCGCGCCGGCGAGCCTGAAGGGCGTGCTCGCGGCCCGGGACGCGGCCGCCGCCGTGGCGGCAGGGCTCGCCGAGGCCGGCGTCGAGTCCGAGGAGTGCCCGGTCGCCGACGGCGGCGAGGGGACGGCGGACGCGGTCGCGTCGGTGCTCGGCGGCGCCTGGCACGTCGCGACGGTGGCCGACCCGCTCGGCCGGCCTGTCGCCGCGTGGTGGCTCGAGCTGCCGGGCGGGACGGCGGTCGTCGAGGCGGCCGCGGCGCTCGGGCTCGGCCTCGTCGCGCCGGGGGAGCGGGATCCGCTGCGGGCCTCGAGCCGGGGCCTGGGGGAGCTGATCCTGGCAGCCCTGGAGGCGGCAGGTGTCCGCCGGCTGCTCGTCTGTCTCGGCGGATCGGCGACGGTGGACGGAGGCCGCGGGTTGCGGGAGGTCGTGTCGTCGCTCCCGGAGGGAACCCGCGTCGCCTGCGACGTCGCATCGCCGCTGCTCGACGCGGCGCGGCTGTTCGCGCGACAGAAGGGCGCCGACGACGCGGCGGTCGTCGAGCTCGAGCGCCGTCTCGCAGCCGACGAGGCGCTCGCCCCGTACGCGGAGCTTCCCGGCGCGGGGGCCGCCGGCGGCCTCGGCGCGGCGCTCGCGTCGCTCGGCGCCGAGCTCGTGCCGGGTGCCGCCCTCGTCCTCGACACGCTCGATTTCGACGGCCGCCTCGAGGGCGCGGAGCTCGTCGTCACCGGAGAGGGCACGGTCGACCGGACGACGCGCGAGGGCAAGGCGCCGGCGGAGGTCGTGCGCCGCGCCGCCGCGCACGGCGTCGAGTGCGTCGTCTTCGGCGGCGTCGTCGTCGAGCCGCTGCCGGAGACGGAGACGATCGCGCTCTCCGGCGACCCGACGCGCGCCGCCGACGACCTGCGGGAGCTAGGGCTCCGGCTCGGGGCGCGCCTCGTCGACGCGGCGCGCTAGCTCCTCGACCTTGCCCTGGGCGGCATCGAGCCGCTCGCGGCAGAACGCGTAGAGCTGCTCGCCGCGCTCCCAGAGCGCGATCGCCTCGTCGAGCGACGCCTGGCCCTGCTCCAGCCGCTCGACGATCCGCTCGAGCTCGGCCTGCGCCTGCTCGAAGGTCTGCTCGGCCTGCTCCGGCGCGCTCAATCGACGTCCTCGACCCTCGCGCCGAAGGCGCCGTCCGCGAGCTGGACGTCGACCCGCGAGCCGGGCGAGACGTCCGCCGACGAGACGACGACGCGCGAGTCCGTCCGGACGATCGCGTATCCTCGTCCGAGTGTTGCCCTGGGTGACAACGCAGCGAGCTTTCCGGCTGTCGCCTCGAGCGCCGCCCGCTTGCGCTCGACCGCGAGCGCGGGCGCGCGGCGGAGGCGCTCGTGCGTCTGCTCGACGCGCCGCCGCTCCCGCTCGAGCGCACGGCGCGGCGCGGCGCGAAGCCTCTCGGCGGTCCGGCCGAGACGTTGCGCGTCGCGGTCGAGCGCGCGCCGGACGCTCCGGCGGAGCGACTCGCGGGCGCGGTCGAGACGCCCCGACAATTGAGAGAGCTCCGGGACGACGAGCTTGCCGGCCATCGTCGGCGTCGACGCCCGAACGTCCGCGGCGAGGTCGCAGAGCGGCGTGTCCTGCTCGTGACCGACCGCGGAGACGATCGGCACCGGGCACGCAGCCACCGCGCGCACGAGCCGCTCGTCGCTGAAGGGCAGCAGGTCCTCGAAGCTCCCGCCTCCGCGGGCAAGCACGATCACGTCCACCTCCGGCTGCTCGCACAGCGCGTGGAGCGCGTCGACGACGCCGAGCGCCGCCCGCGGACCCTGGACGTACGTCTCGGCCACGAGCACGTTCGCCGCGGGGAACCGGCTCTGGATCGTCGTGATCACGTCGCGCTTCGCGGCGGCGTCGTTGCCCGTGACGAGGCCGATGCGACGCGGCAGCAGCGGCAGGGGGCGCTTCCGCTCGCTCGCGAACAGGCCCTCGGCGGCGAGCGCCGCCTTCAGCCGCTCGAGCGCCGCGAGGTGCGCGCCGAGGCCGAACCGCTCGATCGTCAGCGCCCGGAGGCGGAAGTCGCCGCGCTGCTCGAACAGCTCGGGGCGCCCGTAGACGTGCACACGCTCGCCGTCGGCGAGGTCGAGCCGCAGGCCGTCGTACTGGCCCCGTGCCATCGTCACCGGGACCGTGGATCCATCCGCGGGGTCCTTGAGCGTGAGGAACACGCTCGCCCAGCGGTCGTGGCGGCGCAGCTCGGTGACCTCGCCCTCGACCCAGACGGTCGGGAGCCGGCCGAGCCACTGCGCGACGCCGCGGTTGAACGCTGCGACGGAGTAGACCTTCCGGTCCGCGTACGGGAGCGGCTCGACCTTCACCGTGCCAGCGTACTCGCCCGGCGCGCCGCCGGCCGTTGTCCGATCAGGAGGTGGCGAGCCGGCCCTACAGCAGGATCTCGGCGGCGGTCGCGGGCGCGCAGCCGCTGCCGACGAGCTTCACCGCGAGGTGGAGGTCGGCCTCGCTCGCGGCGATCCGCTCGGCGAGGGAGAGCGGATACCCGGCCTCGATCAGCACGTGGAGGCGCCAGCTCTCGACTTTCGAGCGCTCGCTGGTCTCAGGCTCTGCGATCTCGGTCATCTCGCTCATGGCTCCGGAAGTTCGTCTTCCCTTGGACGAACCCTGCCGCGGTTTGTTTGCAGCCACTAGCGCGAGCCGGGAGCCGCGCGCTCGGCGTCGAGGCGCCGCATCAGCTCCTGGAGCCGGGCCTCGAGGATGCCGCGCTCGGCCTCCGCGTCGGCGTTCAGCTCCTCGAGGCGCCGGCGCACGTCGGCCTCGAGATCGGCGATCCGCTGGTCGACCGAGGCGATCCACTCGTCGCGCTGGCGTTCGAGCCCCTTCGTCACCTCGGCGAGCCGGTGCTCGAGCCGCTGCGCGCCGGCGTCGCCGACGTGCGCGAGCCGCTCGGCGAGGACGGCCTCCGCCTCGCGGGCGAACACCTCGACCGCACGGTCGAGCTCGCGTGCGAGGCGCCGCGCCGCGTCCTCACGTGCGGTCTTCGCGACGGCCGCGAACTGCTGTGCCGCCTCCTCGGCGTACGTCGCCGTCGCGCGCGCGACGAGACGCTCCATGTGCTCGACCTGCCGGCGCGACGCATCCTCGAAGCCGGCGCGGATCCGCTGCACCGCCTCGACCTCTTCGCGCTCGACCTGCTCCTGCAGTGCCCGCTCGCGCCGCCGCATCCGATCGTCGAGCTCGTGGAGCGCGTTCCGCCGCTCGGCGGCGTGCGCCTCGATCTCTGCCTGGGCGGCCGCGAGCACGTCCTCGAGCGACTTGTCCAGCTCTCCGCGCAGGCGCGCGAGCGCGGCGCGCTGCTCGTCGCTCTCGGCCGAGAGCCGGTCGGCGTCCGCCGTGAGCCGGAGCTCGACGTCGGAGACGAGCTGCTTCTGCCGCGCCGCCAGCTCCGCGATATGGGCCTTGGTCGCGTCGGAGGCACGGTCGAGGTCCTGCGCCCAGGCGGCGAGCCGCTGCTCGACCTGCGCCTGCGTGCGCGTCAGCGCCTCGGTCAGCGACGCCGTGGACTCACGCTCGCGGGCGGCGAACTCGCGCCGCCGCTCCTCGGCGATGCGGCGCTCCTCCTCGACGAGCAGCGACACCGAGTCGGCGCGCGCACGAGCGAGCGTCCGCTCGAGCTCGGCTGCGCGCTCCGCCGCCTCCGCGTCGACGACGGCGTACAGCTGCGCCCGCGACTCGCCGAGGCGCGCGTCGACGTCGTCGCTCCGCTCGAGCGCGCGACGGAGCAGGGCCGATCCGGCGGTCGCGACGGCGCACGCGACCAGGCCGCCGGCGGCGACGGCGAGCTCCGACTCGCGCGGCTTGTGCAGCGCGTAGATCACCCATGCGGCGACCGCCCCCGCGGAGACGGCGATCGTCACCGCGACCAGCAGCCGCGCCGACGCCAGGCGAAACGCGGCGAGTGCGAGCGAGACGGCGGCGACGACCACGCCCGCGGCGAACGCGATGTCGAGAGCCGTCGTCAGCGCCATCGGCGCATCGTACTCAGCCGGCCCGGAAGAACAGGAGCGCGCCGGCGAGCAGCGCCATCGCGGCGGCGAGCGCCTGGAGCGCGACCTCGGGCGCGCGTGCGAGCAGGTCGGCACCGACGGGCACCGCGCCGCCGCCGGCGAGCCGTGCCTCGCCCGCGACGGACGCGACGCGGCGGCGGACGAGCCGGACCTGCGTCGAGAGCCGCCGCTGCGCGAGGCTCGACAGGAAGGCGAACGCGGCCGCGGCGACGGCGGCGAGGCGCAGCGTCTCCGCCGAGGCGAAGTACGCCGTCAACACCGGGAACGCGCCCCATGCGGCGGCGAACCAGACGTCGGAGTGCAGCCGCCCGCCGAACAGCTCGAGGTTGTACGCGGCGGCGACGAACGCGCCGAACGCGACGAACGGGAGGAGCCAGAGCGTCGTCCGTGCGGCGACGACGATCCCGATCGCGCACGCCGCCCCGATCGACGCGACGGCGAGCCCCACGAGCACCGGTCCCGGGATGCGGGTCCCGAGCGGCCGCCCGTGCAGCTCGTCGAGCGCGTGCGCGCCGACGCCCATCGCCAGCAGGAACGCGAGCACCGTCCAGCCGAGCAGTCCCCACTTCATCGCAGGCGCGAGCGCCGCTCCGATCGCGACGTACGACAGGTGCCACACCGTGTACGGCGGATGGAGCAGCGTCACGTAGTCGCGCCAGCCGCCCGGGCGCAGCGCGTAGAACGCGGGCCTCGCACCGTCGCTCACGCGCGCGTCCCCCAGACGACGGCGCCTCCGCCGAGGCTGAGCAGCCGTGCGCGCGGCTCGGCGATCCCCGCCTCGTGCCACAGCCGCAGCAGCTCGCCGAGCGGCAGCCGCTCCCAGAAGCCGCGGATGCTCGGTCCGAGGAAGTCCCCGACCTCGTGCCAGCCCGGCGACACGACCGCCCCGGCCGCGGGCAGCCCGACACGGACGTACAGCTCCCAGAGCGGTCGCCACGCGCCTCGGGGCACCGCGAACTCCAGCATCGCCATCGTCCCGCCCCGGCGGACGACGCGCGCGAGCTCGCGGAGCGTCGCAGCCGGGTCGTCCACGTACCGCAGGAGATACGTGAACGTGAGCGCGTCGAACGACGCGTCCTCGAACGGCAGCGACTCCGCGCGGCCCTCGCGCAGCTCGATCCGTCCGCCGAGACCGGCGCGCGCGACGCGCTCCCGTCCCGCCCCGAGCATCTCCGGGCTCTGATCGACTCCGAGGACGGTGCGGCCGGGGACGGCGCGGGCGAGCTCGATTGCGACCGCTGCGGTCCCGGTCGCGACGTCGAGCACGCTCGTCGCATCCGACGGGACGCGCGAGACGAGGAAGCGGCGCCAGCGCGGGTCCTGGCCGAACGAGAGCAGCCGGGCGTAGCGGTCGTACGTCGGGCCGAGCGGCGCGAAGAGGTCGCGCGCCCCGCGCGTTCTCGCCGAGAGCTCTGCCAAGACGTCGAGTCTATTCTTGGCCGATGTCGCTCAGCGAGGATCTCGAGCGCGCCGCGGCCGCCGCCGAGACCTTCGCAGCGCCCGGCGAGCGCGTCACCGGGGTCGTCGCGGCGGAGCCGGTGGGCGCCGGGCGCGTCTATCTCTGCGCTTACGAGTCCGCCGGCGGGTATGCGTGGCTCGCGCTCGACGACGACGGCCGTCCGGTCGGCGACCGGCGGCTCGTGCACGAGGCCGCGTCGCTCGCCGCGCTGTGCGAGGTGGCGGAGGAGGCCGCCGGCGGCGGCGATCTCGCGGAGCTGCGCCTCCGCCTGGCCGAGCTGCGTGCGACCGAGGCGCCCGACGGGATCGAGGCGGCAGAGGCCGCCGCCGCGGCGCTCGAGGCGGCGATCGAGCCCGAGCCGCGGATCGCCGCCGCGGCGTATCTCGACGCGCTCGGCGTCGCCTCGCGGCGACTCGAGCAGGCGCTCGGCGACGAGGGCGGCTCGCCGTTCGCGGTCGCGCTCCAGCAGGCGATGCCGGCCGTCGAGGCGCTCGCCGCCGACGTCGAGCGCGGGTACAAGGGGCCTCTGGCGTAGCCCGCCCGGGTACAGTGGGGGCATGGAAGGCAACTTCGGATTCCCGTTCGGGGGCGACCCCGAGGACCTCATGCGCGGGCTGCGCGAGTTCGCCGAGCAGCAGGCGGAGAGCGTCGCCGAGGCGCAGCGCGAGCAGTTCGCCACGCTGACGCTGAACACGGCCGTCGAGCTCACCGCCGCGGCGCTCCAGCGGGTGCAGCCGACCGGAGGCGTCGACGAGCAATCGATCGCGCTCCGCGACGCCATGCGCGTGCTCTTCCCCGAGGCGGTCGCTCTCGTCAGCGCGGCCCGCAAGGGGTTCATGCGCGAGAGCCCGTAGCGCGGCGTACGATCGCGCTGCAAGTGACGCTGCTCGACCGCGCCATCGTCCGCCTGCTCCCGGCCGTCCCCAAGCCGGTCGTCCAGCGCTTCTCCGCCCGCTACATCGCCGGCGCGACGCTGCCGGAGGCGGTGCGGACCGTGAAGGGCCTCAACGCGGCCGGCAAGCTCGCGACGATCGACGTGCTCGGCGAGGAGATCACGCACGAGGACGAGGCGCGCGCGATCGCCGAGGCGTACCGCGGCGTGTTCGCGGAGATCGAGCGCGAGCGGCTCGACTCGAACGTCAGCGTCAAGCTGACCGCGCTCGGGCTGCATCTCTCGTACGACCTCTGCCGCGAGAACCTCGAGGACGTCCTCCACGAGGCGGCGGCGCGGGGGAACTTCGTTCGCATCGACATGGAGGACTCGACCACGACGACGGAGACGCTGCGGCTCTACCGCGAGCTGCGCGAGTCCGGACACGACAATGTCGGTGTCGTGCTCCAGGCCTACCTGCGCCGGACGCTCGACGACGTGCGCGCGCTCGCCGACCTGCGCCCGAACGTGCGCCTGTGCAAGGGGATCTACGTCGAGCCGCCGTCGATCGCGTTCACCGACCACGAGGCGGTGCGCGCGAGCTTCGTGCGCTGCCTCGACGCGCTGCTCGACGGCGGTGCGTACGTCGGCGTCGCGACGCACGACGAGTGGCTGATCGGCGAGGCGCTCGCACGCGTCCGCGGGCGCTCGCTCCCGCCGGGCGACTACGAGTTCCAGATGCTGCTCGGCGTCCGCGAGGACCGCGCCACCGAGCTCGTCGCCGAGGGCCACCGGCTTCGCGTCTACGTCCCCTACGGCGAGCAGTGGTACGGGTACTCGCTGCGCCGGCTCCAGGAGAACCCGGCGATGGCGGGAACGATCGCGCGGGCGACCGTCGGCCGCGCCTTCGGCCGCTAGCGTCTCCGCGCGTAGAGCAGGAACGTCGCCGGCACGCGGCGGTCGTGCCGCCGCCGGCCCGTCCCGCCCGGGTACTCCTCGAGCGCCTCGACGGTGAAGCCGGCCCGCGCGAGCGCGGTCACGATCTGGCCGAGCCGCCAGATCCGCTCCGGCTCAGCCGGGTCGACGAAGTAGTCCTCGCGCCAGTGCAGGAGCCCGTCGACGCAGTCCGCGACCGGATGATCCTCGAAGACGAGCAGCTCGCCGTGCGCGTGCGCCGCGTCGGCGAGCCCGCGGGCCCACGCGTCGAGGTCGGAGATCCGCGCGAGCACGCCCTCGCCGGAGTAGACGAGGTCGAAGCGCCCGCGGCGCAGCTCGGTCGGCAGCGCCTCGGCGTCGCCGTGCACCCAGAGGATCGACGGCCACCGCTCGCGCGCCGCGTCGAGCAGCTCCTGCGACGGATCGACGCCGGTCACGACCGCACCGAGCTCGGCGAGCTCGGCGGTCGCGCCGCCGCTCCCGCACAGGACGTGGAGCACGCGCTTCCCCTTCAGGTCGCCGAGCGTCCGGCGGACGATCGGCGGCAGCGAGTCGTCGCCGGGCGCGCGGCGATGCACCTCGTCGAACATGCGCCTGTTGTAGTCCGTCGGCTCCATCACGCGCGCAGCGAGAAGCCGCCGTCGACGACGATCGTCTGCCCGCGCACCATCTCGGCGTCGGGCGAGGAGAGGAACGAGACCGCGGCCGCGATGTCGTCCGGCTCGACGAGGCGGCCGGCCGGCGTCCGCTCGACCGTCCGCAGCATCTCGTCCTTGTTCGGGAAGGAGTCGAGCGCGCCCGTGTCGACGACGCCGCCGGAGACGGCGTTGACGCGGATTCCGCGCGGGCCGAGCTCGACGGCGAGGTAGCGGACGACCGACTCGAGCGCCGCCTTCGACGTGCCGACGAGGACGTAGTTGTCGAGCACCCGCTGCGAGCCGAGGCTCGAGATCGCGACGATCGACGAGCCGGGCTCCATCGCCGGCGCGGTCGCGCGCGCGAGCGAGAGGAGCGCCCGCGCGTTCGCGTTGAGCGTCCAGTCCCAGTGCCGGTCGTCGGTCTCCAGCGCCGGGCGGATCACCCCGGTCGCCGCGTTGTGGACGACGACGCGGTACGGCGCCGCCGCCGCGGCGAGCTCCTCGATCACGCGCTGCTTCGAGACCTCGCCGCGGACGAGCACCGGCTCCGCGCCCGCGGCGCGAACCGCCTCCGCCGCTTCCGCCGCCGCGGCGTCGTTCCGCATGTACCCGAGCACCGCCCGCGAGGCGCCGTCGCGGACGAGGCGCAGCGCGATCGCGAGCCCGATCCCCCGCGTTCCCCCGGTCACGAGGACCGAGGCGCCGGCGCGGCTCATCGCCCCGAGGGGAGCGGCTCGTCGACCGGCGCGGAGCTCGGCAGCTCGTCCCAGCCGGGGCGCGTGCGGGGCTCGCGGCCGCCGTGCTCGGCCTTCGACGAGGCGTGGCCGAGCCGGTCGAGCAGCTCCATCTTCTCCTCCGCGTACCGCCGCACCGGATGGTCGTCCGGCAGGTCGAGCACGAGCTCGCGCACGCGGGCGCGCAGCTGGTACGCGAAGTGCGGCGTCGCGGGGCCGACGAGCGCGTCGATCTCTGCGAACGTGGGCTCGGGCATCGCCGGAACCCTAACGGAGGTAGGTTCAGGACGTGCGCCGACCCTCGCCCGTGGACGCGATGCTGCTCGGGACGGTGCTGCTCTGGGCGCTCAACGTCACCGTCACGAAGTACATGTTCCTGCACGGGTGGCAGCCGCTCGCCTACGCCTCGATCCGCTACTTCGCGGCGACCGCGCTCTTCTGGGTCTTCACCTACCGGCGCGAGCGCTCGTTCCGGATCGAGCGGGGCGACCTGCCGCTCGTGCTCCTGGCGGGCGTGCTGATCTTCCTCAACCAGCTCTGCTTCGTCTACGGGCTGAAGCTCGGCGCGGCGACGACGATGGCGCTGCTGCTCGCCACGACGCCCGTCTTCGTCGGGCTCGTCACCATCGCCCTGCGGCTCGAGCATCTGCCCCGCCAGTTCTGGCTCGGCGCCGCCCTCACCTTCGCCGGGGTGATGCTCATCACCCTCGGCTCCGGCGGCAGCTTCTCGTCGAACGGCGCCGCCGACCTGCTCGCCCTCGGGACGGCGCTGAGCTGGGGCTGCTACACGATCGTCATCGCCCGGCTCATGCAGCGCTACTCGCCGTTCCGGATCAGCGCGCTCGTCCTCGCGATCGGCTGGATCCCGCTCGTGCTCGTCAGCATCCCGCAGCTGCAGGCGCAGGAGTTCTCGTTCGGCCCGAAGGTCTGGCTCGGGTTCGCGTACGCCGTCGTCGGGCCGCTGTTCCTGACGAACATCCTCTGGTTCACTGCGATCGACCGCGTCGGGCCGGCGCGCGCGGCGCTGTTCGGGAACGCGCAGCCGTTCTTCGCCGTCGTGTTCGCGCTGCTCCTGCTCTCGGAGTCGTTGAGCGGCTTCGAGATCGCCGGCGGCGTGCTCATCGCGGCCGGGATCGCGCTCGAGCGGGTCTGGCGGAGGCAACCGGCCGCCGTTCCGACCGGGGACTAAGATCCGTCCCGTGGCCGACGACTTCATGCCGCTGCTGGGCTGGGACCACGTCGAGCTCTGGGTCGGCAACGCGAAGCAGGCGGCGTACTTCTACGAGCACGCGATGGGGTTCTCCCGCACCGCCTACGAGGGGCCCGAGACCGGCGTGCGCGACCGCGCGTCGTACGTGCTCGAGCAGGGCGACATCCGCTTCGTCGTCACGAGCGCGCTCCGCGAGGAGCACGAGATCACGAAGCACGTCGCGCGGCACGGCGACGGCGTGAAGGACATCGCGCTCACCGTCCCCGACGCGACCGAGGCGTACCGCCAGGCGGTGCAGCGGGGTGCCCGCGGCGTCGTCGAGCCGCACCGCGCCGAGGACGAGCACGGCTCGATCGAGCTGTCCGCGATCGCGACCTACGGGGACACGATCCACACGTTCGTGAACCGCGGCGACTACGCGGGCCCGTTCAAGCCCGGCTACGCGTCCGTCGCGGCGAACGGCGCGGGCGGCGGCGTCGGGCTCGCGAACATCGACCACATCGTCGGCAACGTCGAGCTCGGCCGGATGAACGAGTGGGTCGAGTACTACGAGCGCGTTTTCGGGATGACGGAGATGATCCACTTCTCCGACGAGGACATCTCGACCGAGTACTCCGCGCTCATGTCGAAGGTGATGGCGGACGGAGAGGGGAAGATCAAGTTCCCGATCAACGAGCCCGCCGAGGGCAAGCGCAAGAGCCAGATCGAGGAGTACATCGAGTTCTACGGCGGCGCCGGCGCGCAGCACATCGCGCTCGCGACCTCGAACATCGTCGAGACGGTCGAGGCGCTGAAGGCGCGCGGGATCGTCTTCCTCGACACGCCGGACGCCTACTACGACGAGGTGCCGGAGCGCGTCGGCGAGATCGACGAGGACTACGACGACCTGCGGCGCCACCGGATCCTCGCCGACCGCGACGACGACGGCTACCTGCTGCAGATCTTCACGAAGACGGCGCAGGACCGGCCGACGGTGTTCTTCGAGGTGATCGAGCGCCACGGCGCGCGCGGCTTCGGCGACGGCAACTTCAAGGCGCTGTTCGAGGCGATCGAGCGCGAGCAGGCGCTCCGCGGCAACCTCTAGGAGGCTGGGTGTTCGAGCAGGTCAGGGCGGCGGGCCGGCAGGCGCGCCTTCTCGACCGCGTCGACGGCCGGCCGTGGCCGCTGCCGGAGGGCCGCTGGGAGATCGGGCAGACGCTCGAGGACGTGTTCCTCGCGCACTGGCGCGTGCCGCCGGAATCCCTGCGGTCGGTGCTGCCCGCCGCCGTCGAGCCGGATCTCCGCGACGGCGCCGCGTGGGTCGGTGTGCTCGGGTTCCGCGTGACGGCGCTGCGCAGCCGCGGGCTGCTGCCCGTGCCGGGCCTCTCGTCCTTCGTCCAGCTCAACGTGCGCACGTACGTGCGCGGCCGCGACGACAAGCCCGGCGTGTGGTTCTTCAGCCTCGACGCGTCGAGCCGCTTCGCCGTCGAGGGCGGGCGGCGCCGGTTCGGGCTGCCGTTCTTCCACGCGCGGCTGGCGATCGACCGCGTCGGCGACTGGTGCGACGTCGAGTGCGCGCGGATGGGCGAGCGCGGCCGCGTCTTCAGCGGGCGCTACCGGACGGAGGGCGAGGCGTTCGCCCCGGCCGCGGGGTCGCTCGAGGCGTTCCTCGTCGAGCGCTACTGCTTCTACGCGGTCGACCGGCGCGGCGGGCTCCACCGGGGCGAGATCCACCACGCACCGTGGTCGCTGCGGCGCGCGGAGGCGGAGATCGAGCTCGCGTCGATCGCGCCCCTCGTCCTCGAGGGAGCGGCGCTGTGCCACGCGTCGGACCGGCAGGACCTCGTCGCCTGGCCGGTCGCAGCCCTCGACTGACGTACTGCGTACGCTTCGCGGCGTGAGCCCGCAGCGGAGGACGGCGCTCGGTTCGGTGCTCGCGGCCGCGGCGCTGATCGGCCTGAAGCTCGGCACCGGCCTTGCGACCGGCAGCCTCGGCCTGCTCTCGGAGGCGCTGCACTCGGGGACGGATCTCGTCGCCGCGCTGCTGACGTTCTTCGCCGTCGGCGTCGCCGGACGGCCCGCCGACCGCGGCCACCAGTACGGCCACGGCAAGGCGGAGCATCTCGCGGCGCTCGCGGAGGGGGCGATCCTCGTGCTCGCGAGCTGCGTGATCGTCTGGCGCGCGATCGCCCGGCTCACCGGCCACGCGAGCGCCGAGGTGAACGCGACCTGGTACGCGCTCGCCGTCATCGGCGTCGTCATCGTCATCGACATCGCGCGCACGATCGCGTCGGCGCGCGCGGCGAGGCGGTACGGGAGCGTCGCCCTCTCCTCGAACGCGCTCCATTTCGGCAGCGACCTCGGCGGCTCGGTGGCGGTCCTTGTCGGGCTCCTGCTCGTGCGCGCCGGCTACCACAACGCCGACTCGATCGCGGCGCTGTTCGTCGCCGCGCTCGTCCTCGTCGCGGCGGTCAGGCTGATGCGGCGCAACGTCGACGTGCTGATGGACCGGGTGCCGGTCGACGAGGAGGCGACGGCGCGCCGTGCGATCGCGGCGATCGAGCCGCCCGTCGAGCTGCGCCGGTTGCGCATGCGGCAGGCGGCGGGGCGCTACTTCGCGGACGTCGTCATCGGCGTCTCGTACGAGCAGGCGGTGGGGCAGGGGCACGCGGCGGCGGACCAGGTGGAGCGGGCGGTGCAGACGGCGCTGCCGGAGGCGGACGTCGTCGTCCACGTCGAGCCGAGCGCCGACACCGACGACACGCGCGACCGCGCGCACGCGGCGGCGCTCGCGGTGCCGCAGGTCCGCGAGGTGCACAACGTCGTCGTCGTCTCCGTCGACTCGGGCCTCGAGGTCTCGCTCCACCTGAAGCTCCCCGGCGACCTGTCGCTCGAGCAGGCGCACGAGATCGCGGAGCAGGTCGAGCAGGCGATCCGGGAGGCGGCGCCGGAGGTCTCGTCCGTGCAGACGCACCTGGAGCCGCTGGCGGAGGAGAGCGCGGCGACGCGGCCGCCCGCCGCCGAGGTGGCCGTCGACGTCGAGACGGTCGCGCGAATCGTGCGCCGCGAGACCGGCGACGAGCCGCGCGAGCTGCGCTTCCTCAACACGGACGAGGGGCTTGTCGCGTACCTGACCCTCGGCGTGCCCGGCGGCACGCCGCTCGCCGAGGCGCACGCGGAGGCGAGCCGGATCGAGGAGGCGATCCGGCGCGAGCGGCCGGAGATCCACGACGTGATCGTCCACACCGAGCCGTGAAGCTCTGCATGTTCAGCCCGAAGGACGCGGGCCTCGAGCGCGGCTGGCCCGGGCGGATCGAAGGCGACCACGTGATCCAGCTCGCGGCGCAGACGCTGCAGGCGTACTTCAGCGGCGGCGGCACCGCGCGCGAGCATGCGGGGTTCCGGCTCGACGAGGTCGTCCTGCGCGCGCCGGTGCTGCACCCGCCGTCGGTACGGATCTTCGGGCCGGGCGACGCGGACTTCCGCTTCGCCAACCCGGCGGCGATCGTCGGGCCGGACGACGTCGTACGCCTCCCGGCCGGAGCCGGCGAGATCGTGCCCGTACCACGCGTCGCCGCGGTGATCGGCGCGGACGGCGAGATCGGCGGCTACACGCTGATGATCGACTGGCACGCGCCGTCGCTTGCCGGGGCGAAGGCGCACGACTTCGCCATCTCGCTCGGCCCCGTCGTCGTCACGCCCGATGAAGCGGGCACTCCGATCAGCCCCGGCATGGTGGAGCTCGCCGGGCAGAACACGCGCCTGCTCCCGGGTGACGTGATCGCCGCCGGAGCGATCGAGAGGGATCCGGTTTCGGCCGGCGCGATCGTCGAGTTCACGGACTTCAACGTCGGAACGCTGCGGAACACGGTCACTCGATGACGCAGGTCACCGTCGTCGGCGCCGGCGTGATGGGTTGCGCCGCGGCGTGGGCGCTGACGGAGCGCGGGACGGACGTGACGCTCATCGAGCAGTTCGAGCTCGAGCACGCGCGCGGGTCGAGCCACGGGCGCACGCGGATCGTCCGCAGCGCGTATCCCGAGGCCGAGTGGGTGCGGCTCGCCGAGGAGGCGATGGACGGCTGGCGGGAGCTCGAGGAGCAGTCCGGGCTCACGCTGCTCGGGCTGTACGGGCTCGTCGAGGTGGCGCCGGCGCCGGAGCTCACGTCCGCGGATGCGCTCGACGCGTGCGGCGCCGGCTACGAGCTGCTCGACGCGGCCGGGGCGGCACGACTCGGCGTCGCCATCCCGGACGGCTGGTCGGCGCTCCGGCAGGCCGACGCGGGCGTCGTGCGCGCGGACCTGGCGCGCCGTGCATTCCTCGATGTCGCCGTCTCCCGCGGCGCGCGGGTCGAGACCGGGAGGCGGATCGAGTCGACGGACGACGTCGGCGCGGACGTCGTCGTCGTCACCGCCGGCGCGTGGGTGAGAGAGCTCGTCCCGGACGTGCCGGTGAGCGTCACGCGCGAGACGATCGCGTACTTCCGCCGCGAGGGCGCGCCGACGCCGTCGGTCGTCGAGCTCGACCCGGATACGCGCGGCCACGCGATGTACGCGCTCCACGACCCGGTGCACGGGCTGAAGGCCGGCGCGCACCACGCGGGCGCCGAGGCCGACCCGGGCGAGGACGGCGCGCCGGACCCGGCGCTCGTCGTGCGGATCGCCGCCTGGGCGGCCGAGCGGCTGCCGGACGCAGACCCGGAGCCCGTCGGAGCGGAGAGCTGCCTGTACACGAGCACCGCGGACGAGTCCTTCGTGCTCGAGCGGCGCGGCCGCGTCGTCGTCGGCTCCGCCTGCTCGGGCCACGGCTTCAAGTTCGCGCCGGCGGTCGGCCGGCGGCTGGCCGCGCTCGCGCTGGACTGAATTCGCTAGAGTGCGATTCGCAAGTCTGCGAATCGCGCGATGGCCAGACCGCCCGTCAACCCGTTCAACTTCGGCGACCTCGCGCTCGACGAGGGCTTCACCGACCGCGAGCAGGAGCTGCGCGAGCTCGTCGCCGACATCCGCAACGGCCAGAACGTCGTCGTCTTCGCCCCACGCCGCTACGGCAAGACGTCGCTCGTCTGGCGGGCGACGCAGGAGCTCGCGCGCCGGAACGAGGTGCTCGTCGCGCAGGTCGACCTCATGCGCACCGCGACGAAGGAGCAGCTCGCGGCGAAGCTCGCGCAGGCGCTGTACGAGCAGGTGGCGACGCCGCTCGAGCGCGTGCGGGACCGCGCGGCCGACGTCTTCCGCGGCCTCCGCATCCGCCCGGTGATGACCGTCGACCCGTCCACGGGCGCGCTCGGATTCAGCTTCGCCGCCGGCCACACCCCGGAGGACGTGGACGCGACGCTCGAGCGGCTGCTCGAGCTGCCCGCCGAGCTGGCGGCGGAGCGCAGGCGGCGGGTCGCGCTCGTCCTCGACGAGTTCCAGCAGGTGATCGGCCTCGACCCCGGCCTGCCCGCGCTCATGCGCGCGGTCTTCCAGTCCCAACCCGACGTCTCGCACGTCTACCTCGGCAGCAGGCGGTCGCTGATGGCGAGCCTGTTCAACGACGAGAACGAGCCGTTCTGGCGGAGCGCGAAGCACGTCGAGCTCGGCCCGATCCCGGTCGGCGCATTCGCGGCGTTCGTCGCCGAGCGGTTCGCGGCGACCGGGAAGAAGGCACCGCCGGCCGTCGTCGACGCCGTCCTCGCGATCACGCGCGGGCATCCGTACGGCACGCAGGAGCTCTGTTATTCGCTCTGGGAAGAGACGCCGTCGCGCGGAAGCGCGAGCGCGGACCGGCTCGCCGCGGCGATGGACCGCGTCCTCCGCTCCGAGAACGCGTACTTCACGCACGTGTGGGACGGCGCGTCGCGGACGCAGCGGCTCGTGCTGCAGGCGCTCGCCGCCGACCCGCCGGAGGCGGCGACGAGCACGGCATACCGCCACCGGCACGGCCTGCCCGCCGGCTCGAGCGTCCACCGCGCGCTCGACGCGCTCGTCGAGGACGAGCTCGTCGCCCGCGAGGGGCCCGGCCGCTACCGGATCGTCGAGCCGTTCCTCGCCGAGTGGGTGCTCCGGTACGGCGCGTGACGCCGCAGTAACCTTCCGGGATGCCGTTCTACCAGCGCCTCGGCGACGTCCCGCGCAAGCGCCACGTCCAGTTCCGGGAGAACGGGACGCTCCTCTCCGAGGAGGTGATGGGGCTCGAGGGCTTCACCGGCAACGAGTCGATCCTCTACCACCTGCACTCCCCGTGCCGTGTCATGGACCTCGCCGGCTTCGAGCCGATCGTGCGCGAGGAGTGGGTGCCCGACCAGCACGCGCACCGGCACCTGAAGACGTACGCGATCGAGCCGGAGGGCGACGAGATAACGGGCCGCAGAGTCCTGATGTGGAACGACGACGTGGAAATAGCTCTCTGCCGCCCGGCAGAGGGCATGGACTACCACTACCGCAACGGCGAGGGCGACGAGGTCGTCTTCGTCCACGAGGGATCGGGAACGGTGGAGACGATCTTCGGCGACGTCCCGTACACGGACGGCGACTACGTCGTCATCCCGCGCGGCACGACCTACCGCTTCCGTGCGGACGGGCCCGGGCGCTACCTCGTGTTCGAGACGCCGGGGCTGATCGAGATCCCGAGGCGCTACCGCAACGTCGACGGGCAGCTGATGGAGGGCGCGCCGTACTACCACCGCGACATCCATCCCCCGACCGAGCTGCGCACGGTCCGCGAGCGCGGCGAGTTCCCGGTGAAGGTGCGCGTCCGCGGCGGCTACCAGACGTACGTCCTCGACTACCACCCGTTCGACGTCGTCGGCTGGGACGGCTACCTCTACCCGTGGACGTTCTCGATCCACGACTTCGAGCCGATCACCGGGCGCATTCACCAGCCGCCGCCGACGCACCAGACCTTCGCCGGCCCGAACTTCGTCATCTGCTCGTTCTGCCCGCGCAAGCTCGACTTCGACCCGCTCGCGGTGCCGATCCCGTACGTGCACTCCAATCTGCAGTCGGAGGAGATGATCTATTACGTCTCCGGCAACTTCGGCTCGCGCAAGGGCGTCGAGGTGGGCTCGATCACGCTCCATCCGTCGGGGCTGCCGCACGGGCCGCAGCCGGGGCTCGCCGAGGCGTCGATCGGCATGCACGAGACGACGGAGCTCGCGGTCATGTGCGACACGTTCCATCCGCTGAGGCTGTCGACGTTTGCGCGCGACCTCGACGACGGCCGCTACATGCTCTCGTGGTACGCGAACGCGGACGTCGCCGGCGGCGAGCCGTCCGGCGACGACGCGACCGGCGCGGGACTCACCTCGCACTTGTAGTGCGCGTCCTCCCCTAGTGCAGGTCGTCCTCGACTGGGACGGGACCGTCACCGAGACGGACTCGCTCTGGCTGGCGCTCGACGCATTCGGCGACCGCGACGTCTTCCGGCGCGTGGAGGGCCGGCTCGTGCAGGGCTCGATCTCGTTCCGCGAGGCGATGGAGGTCGAGTGCGCGACGATGCGGGCGCCGGTCGCCGAGGTGGCCGCGTATCTCGTCGAGCACGTGCGCATCCGGCCGGGATTCCACGAGCTCGCGCGGGCGCACGACCCGCTCGTGCTCAGCTCCGGCTTCGAGGAGCTGATCCGTCCCGTGCTGGCGTGCGAGGGCGTCGACCTCGAGGTGCGCGCCAACGGGGTCGCGGACGCGGCCGGCGGCTGGACGATCCGCTGGCGCGACCCCGAGCCGTGCGAGGTCTGCGGCGACGTCTGCAAGCGTCGCTCGCTGCCGCCGGGCCCGGTCGTCTTCGTCGGCGACGGCTATTCGGACCGCTGCGCCGCGCTCGCCGCCGACCGGGTGTTCGCGCGCGCCGGCCTCGCCGACTGGCTCGACCGAGAGCGCGTCCCGTACGAGCGGTTCGACGACCTCCACGAGGTCGCGGGGGCTCTGCGCTAGGCGGCCGCGCCCGTCCCGCTCGGCTTCTCGAGCGGCGCCCCGTCCATGCAGCGGCCGTGCGCGATCGCGTCCAGGAACGGCCGGCCGAGGATCCAGGCCCAGCGGCCGTCCACCGAGACGGCGTGGACGTGGTACGTGACGGCGTCCGTGCTCCCGCGACGGCGCATCGTGATCGTCACGACCTCGGCCGTTCGCTGCGGCACGCCCGGCACGTGGATCGGCATCGCGCGCACGCCGCGGACGGTCAGCTCCTCGTCGCCGATGTTCGTCCCGAGCCCGCGGGAGCAGGCGACGTACTGCGCCCGCGTGATCAGCCGCTGATGGCCCGGGTGAAGCTCGTCCCACTGCCGGGCCCACTGACCGCGCAGCTCCTCCCGCAGGATTCGCGTCACGAACGTCCCGGCGGTCTCCCGCAGACGCGGCTGCCCGCCGCGGAGCGCGGCGAGAGCGGCGGTCGCGCCGAGGGCCAGGACCACCGCGAGGCCGGCGGCAAGGGAGAGACGACGCATCCGTTCCCTCTTGTACACGCAACGAGGCGTGGATTCCAGGCCCCCCGGGTCTGCGGATTTCCCCGCGCGGAATTGCGGCCGCCTACCGAAGCCGCGACGGCACGGCGGCAATACCGTCGATCGGGTCATGCCGGTGGCACGTGTCCCGTTCGTGACCCTTCGGCCGCGTGCGAAGGGACGGGCTCGACCGGGAGCGCCGATCGCGCCGTGCACGCTCACGCCGGCGTCCACAGTCGGAGCACAGGAGGGTCAGGGATGAGAACCAAGCGCACAGCCGCAGTGGTCGCCGTCGTGCTCGCCGCGATTCTCGCCGCAGTGGCGGGCGGCGTGAAGGCGGCGGCGGCGGCCACCCCGGTCGTCACGATCTGGACCGACCAGAACCGGAAGGCGGCGGTCACACAGGTCGCGACCACCTGGGCGACCGCCCGCGGTGCGACGGTCAACGTCGTCGTCAAGGATTTCGGCAGCATCCGCGACAACCTCGGCACGGTCGACGCGGCGGACGCGCCCGACATCATCGTCGGCGCGCACGACTGGACCGGCCAGCTCGCGGCCAACGGCCTCGTCGAGCCGATCTACCTCACGCCGGCCGTGAAGAAGCAGTTCCCGGCGTACACGCTGAACGCGTTCTCGTACGGGCTCGCCGTGAAGAAGCTCTACGGCGTCCCGACGCAGATCGAGAACATCGGGCTCGTCGTCAACACCGGTCTCGTCAAGATCCCGAAGAGCTTCGCGCAGCTCGAGCAGGAGGCGCTCGCCTACAAGAAGAAGGCCTCCGGCAACCTCGCGATCGCCGTCCAGCAGGGCGCCGGCGGCGACGCGTACCACATGTATCCCTTCTTCTCGGGTCTCGGCGGCTACATCTTCGGCACGAACAGCGCCGGCAACCTCGACCCGTCCAACATCGGCGTCGCGAACCCGAAGTTCCTGAAGAACGCGTCGCTCATCGACAAGTGGAACAAGGAGGGCCTCGTCAACGCGGCCGTCGACTCGTCGACCGCGCAGAACGCCTTCCTCACGAAGAAGGCCGCGTTCTGGATCACCGGCCCGTGGAACTCGCAGCTGCTCTCCTCGAGCGGCATCAAGTTCGCGGTCATGCAGATGCCGAAGATCGTCTATCCCTCGGTGCCGTTCCTCGGCGTCCAGGGCTTCATGGTCACGAAGTACGCGTCCGTGCACGGCGTCGACTCGCTCGCACAGGACCTCGTGGCGAACTACATCTCCACCCCGAGCGCGCAGCTCGCGCTCGCGACCGCCAACGGCCGCTATCCGGCGAACACCGTCGCCGGCAAGCAGGTCAACGACCCGGTTCTCGCGCAGTTCGGCAGGGCGGGGACCGGCGGCGTGCCGATGCCGAACATCCCCCAGATGAGCAGCGTCTGGTCGGATCTCGGCGCGGCGTGGGTCAACTCGACGAAGGGCGCCGGCGCGACGCCGGCGAAGCAGTCCTTCACCGCAGCAGCCCGGTCGATCGCCGACAAGATCGGCTAGACCGGCGACCGGCATGGCGTGGGCGCCTCGCGGGGCGCCCACGCTCCCTCCTCCCCCGCGAGGTCGAGTGAGCGCTTCAACGGCAGTGCCCCGCACGTCGACGGCGGTGAAGATCCCGCGGCCCGCCCTGCTGCCGCGGCTGATCTCGCTCTTCTCGGGAACGACGGGCCTGGTCGTGAAGATCGTGCTCCTCGCGGTGCTGAACGCGTTCGCCGCCTGGGCCCTGTACGTGCTGATCTCGCGCGGCCACTGGGTCGCGGTGCTGGTGCTCGCGGCGGCGACGGCGGGGATCGACTTCGTCTACCTCGTGCCGCGTCGCTGGACCCTGCCGTTGAAGTTCCTCGTCCCCGGCTCGATCTTCCTCGTCGCCTTCGTCGTCATCCCGATCATCTACACGATCGAGGTCGCGTTCACGAACTACTCGACCGGGCACATCCTCACGAAGTCGGACGCGATCAGCCAGATCAAGGTGACCTCGCTCCAGCCGCCGGCGAACGGGCGCTCGTACACGATGGGAGTCGCACGCGACTCCGCCGGCAAGCTCGTCCTCATCCTCCGGGACGACGTCTCGAAGAAGGACTACGTCGGCACGAAGGCGGGGCTGACGCCGCTTCCGCCCGGGAGCGTCACGACCGGCCCGCTCGGGGTCACCTCGGCGAAGGGCTACACGCTCGTCAAGGGAAACGAGCTGTTCGCGCTCGACAAGACGCTCCAGAACTACATCGTCCCCGTCGGCAAGGCCGGGATCCGCCCGCAGTCGATCTCGACCGCGGTCGAGCTCGAGCCGACGCTCCGCTGGGATGCGAAGCGTGGGGTGTTCGTCCGCCTCTCGGACGGCGCCGTCTTCGCCGACAACGGCGTGGGCTCGTTCACGCACGGAGCCGAGGAGCTCGAGCCCGGCTGGAAGACGGGAGTCGGGTTCACGAACTTCAGGCGCATCGTCAGCGACCCGCTCGTCCAGCGGCCGTTCCTGCGCGTGCTCATCTGGACGATCGCCTTCGCCGCGGGGACGGTCCTGCTCTCGTTCTCGATCGGCCTCTTCCTCGCGATCGCGCTCGACAAGAAGGGGCTCCGGTTCAAGCGCGTCTACCGGGCGATCATCGTCATCCCGTACGCGATCCCCGGCTTCCTCTCGCTGCTCGTCTGGCAGGGTCTGCTCAACGACCAGTTCGGCGTCGTCAACCGGATCTTCCACGTGAACGTCCCCTGGCTCTTCGACGCGAACTGGGCGAAGGTCTCGTGCATCATCGTCAGCGCCTGGCTGACGGTGCCCTACTTCTTCCTCGTCTCGATGGGGGCGCTGCAGTCGATCCCGGAGGAGCTGACCGAGGCGGGCCGCGTCGACGGCGGCGGGCCGTGGCAGCTCTTCCGGCGGGTGACGCTGCCGCTGCTGCTGATCGCGGTCGCGCCGCTCCTGATCGCGTCGTTCGCGTTCAACTTCAACAACTTCAACAACATCTACCTGCTGACGGGAGGCGGTCCGCCGCAGGCGAACTCGTCGGTCGCCGGATCGACGGACATCCTGATCAGCTACACGTACAAGCTCGCGATCGCGACCGGCAAGGGACAGGACTTCGGCCTCGCCTGCGCGGTCTCGATCATCATCTTCCTCATCGTCGCCCTCATCTCGGCCGTCTCCTTCTCCCGGACGAGGGCGCTGGAGAACCTCGCATGAGCACCGTTGACGCGACAATCGAGCGCGCCGAGCGGGTCGCGCGCAGGGCGCCCGAGCAGCGCGCGAGACTCTCGGACACGTGGTGGCGCCACCTCGTCGGCATCGCCGCGGCGGTCGTCTCGCTCTTCCCGGTCTGGTTCATGGCGTCGGCGGCGTTCAACCGCGACCAGTCGGTCTCGGGGACCTCGTTCCTGCCGACACACTTCACGCTGCAGAACTTCTCGCAGATCCTCCACAACACCGTCGTCGACCAGAGCAGCGGCAGCCGCGTGGACGCGCCGTACCTCCGCTGGCTGCTCAACACGATGTTCGTGTCGATCTCCGTCGCGATCTTCACCGTGTTCCTGTCGGCGCTCGCCGCGTACGCGTTCAGCCGCTTCCGCTTCAAGGGACGGCGCGCGGGGATGCTGACGCTGCTGCTGATCCAGATGTTCCCCTCGATCCTCCTCGTCGTCGCGATCTACTTGATCATCCTCAACGTGGGCTCGATCTTCGGCTTCCTCGGGCTGAACACGTTCTCCGCGCTGATCCTCGTCTACCTCGGCGGCGCGATGGGCGTGAACACGTGGCTGATGAAGGGCTTCTTCGACACGGTCCCCTCCGAGCTCGACGAGTCGGCGCGGGTCGACGGCGCGACCGCGGGGCAGATCTTCTGGGGCGTGGTGATGCCGCTGGTGACGCCCGTCCTCGCCGTCGTCGGCCTGATCTCCTTCATCACCGTCATGAACGAGTTCGTGATCGCGAGCGCGATTCTCCAGACGACGCACCACTTCACGCTCCCGGTGGGGATGCACCAGTTCATCGACAAGCAGTACGGGCAGCGCTGGGGCGCGTTCTCGGCGGGCGCGCTGATCGCGGCGATTCCCGCCGCCGCGCTGTTCATGGCGCTCCAGAAGTACATCGTCGGCGGCCTGACGCAGGGCGCCGTCAAGGGATGAGCGGGACCGGGATCGCCGACCGCGCGCACGCAGCGACCTCGGAGCTGCTCGCGCAGCCGCATCACGACGGCTCCGACGCGTACGTCCTCGACCGCCCGCGCGACCTCGGCGACGACGTGGTGCTGCGGCTCCGCGTCCCGCACGAGTCCGCCGTCGACCGCGTCCTGCTCCGGCTCGTGCGCGACGGCGAGCCGCGCGCGGTCGAGGCCGTGCGCGACGAGGAGACGGAGACGGAGACCTGGTGGCGTGCGTCGTTCCCGATGCTCAACCCCTCGACCCGCTACCGCTGGCTGCTCGACCGCGGCGAGCGCGGCTACGCCTGGCTCAACGGCGGCGGCGTCTCGCCGCGCGACCTTCCGGACGGCGGCGACTTCGTGATCACGCTCGACGCCGGCGGGCCCGACTGGCATCTCGACGCCGTCGTCTACGAGATCTTCCCCGACCGCTTCGCCGCGACCGGTGCGGGCGGGGGCGCGGGGCAGCCCGACTGGGCCGTCCGTCGCGACTGGGACACGCGGCCCGAGGGGCGCAGCCGAAACACGCCGCGCGAGCTGTACGGCGGCGACCTTCCGGGGATCGAGCGGCACCTCGACCACGTCGAGTCGCTCGGCGCGAACACGCTCTACCTCACGCCCGTCTTTCCCGCCGGGTCGAGTCACCGCTACGACGCGACGAGCTTCGACCGCGTCGACCCGCTGCTCGGCGGCGACGGTTCGCTCGTCTCGCTCCTCGCCGCGGCTCACGCGCGCGGCATGCACGTGATCGGAGACCTGACGCTCAACCACTGCGGCGTCGGGCACGAGTGGTTCGTCCGCGGCCGTGCCGACTTCAACTCGCCGGAGCGGGACTTCTTCTACTTCGACGACTCGTTCCCGCACGGCTACGTGTCGTGGCTCGGCGTGAAGTCGCTGCCGAAGTTCGACCACCGCAGTCGCGAGCTGCGCCGCCGGCTCGTCGACGGGCCCGAGTCGGTCGCGGGCCGCTGGCTGCGCCCGCCCTTCGGCTTCGACGGCTGGCGGATCGACGTCGCGAACATGGCGGGCCGTCACCACGACGTCGACCTCACGCACGAGCTGGCGCGCGCGCTGCGCGCGACCCAAGCCGCCTCACGCGACGAGGCGGTGCTCATCGCCGAGCACGGTCACGACTTCCGCGGCGACCTCCAGGGCTTCGGCTGGCACGGGACGATGAACTACGCGGGTTTCCTGCGCCCGGTGTGGGAATGGCTCCGCCGCGACGACCTGCCGGACGAGCTCCGCCGCTCGTTCTGGGGCATCCCGATCGGGCTCCCGCACGCGTCCGGCCGGGACGCCTCGGCGACGATGCGCGCATTCCGCGCCGGTGTGCCGTGGCCCTCGACGCTGCACTCGTGGGTGCTGCTCGACAGTCACGACACCGCGCGCTTCCGCACCGTCGCGGGCGACCTCGGGCGGCAGCTCGTCGGCGTCGGCGTGCAGATGACGACGCCCGGCGTGCCGATGGTGTTCGCCGGCGACGAGCTCGGGCTCGAAGGCGAGTGGGGCGAGGACGCGCGGCGGACGATGCCGTGGGACCGCCCCGAGCGCTGGGACGAGCGGCTGCTCCGGGAGTACCGCGCGCTCGTCCGCCTGCGCCGCTCGAGCCGCGCGCTCGCACGGGGCGGCATCCGCTACGTCCACGTCTCCGAGGACGCGATCGCCTACCTCCGCGAGGACTCCGGCGAGCGGCTGCTCTGCCTCGCCTCGCGCGCGCCGCACGAGCCGATCGCCGTGCCGTTCACCGAGCTCGAGAGCCTCTACGGCGAGGACGCGCGCGGCGGCGTGCTCCCCGCCGACGGCCCCGCCTTTCACGTCTGGAGGATCCCCAATGGCTGATGTTGTCTTCAAGGACGTCGACAAGGTCTACGACAACGGCTTCCAGGCGGTCACCGATCTGTCGCTCGAGGTTCACGACGGTGAGTTCCTCGTGCTCGTCGGCCCGTCGGGCTGCGGGAAGACGACCGCGCTGCGCATGGTCGCGGGGCTCGAGGAGATCACGGACGGCGAGCTGTACATCGGCGACCGCGTCGTCAACACGGTGTCGCCGAAGGAGCGCGACGTCGCGATGGTGTTCCAGAACTACGCGCTGTACCCGCACCTGTCGGTGTTCGAGAACATCGCCTTCGGGCTTCGCCTGCGCAAGGAGCCGAAGGACGTGATCAACGAGCGTGTCACGTGGGCCGCGGAGCTGCTCGATCTCACCGACCAGCTCGAGCGGAAGCCGAAGCAGCTCTCCGGCGGCCAGCGGCAGCGCGTCGCCATGGGTCGCGCGATCGTCCGCAAGCCGCAGGTGTTCCTGATGGACGAGCCGCTCTCGAACCTCGACGCGAAGCTGCGTGTCCAGATGCGCGCGGACATCGCGAAGCTCCAGGACGACCTCGGCACGACGACGCTCTACGTCACCCACGACCAGATCGAGGCGATGACGATGGGCGACCGCGTGGCGGTGATGAACGCCGGCGTCCTGCAGCAGGTCGCCGTGCCGCAGATGCTCTACGACAAGCCCGAGAACCTCTTCGTCGCCGGGTTCATCGGCACGCCGCCGATGAACCTGCTCGAGAGCCGCGTCTCCGTGAACGGCGGCGTCGGCATCGAGCTCGCCGGGAAGACGCTTCCCGTTCCGGACGAGGCGCTGAAGACGTATCCGCAGCTCCGCTCCTACGACGGCGGCACGGTCATCGCCGGTCTGCGCAGCCAGTTCATCCACCCCGCCTCCGAGCGGCCGGACCTGCCGACGATCGACGCTCGCGTCGAGCTCGTCGAGGCGCTCGGCGCCGAGTCGATCGCGTACTTCCGGATCGAGGGCCGCGCGATCCGCGACGTCGAGGTCGGGCAGACGGCCGAGGGAGAAGCTCCGGCGGGCGCGGTCGGATCGCGTCCGAACCTCGTCGCGCAGTTCCCCGCGCACGTCGTGCTCAAGCTCAACTCCACAGTGCCCGTCGCCGTCG
>DATKNT010000030.1:0-8394 GCA_035541175.1 Gaiellaceae bacterium | reverse complement strand
GATCCCGTTCACGCTCGCGCGCGCCGAGGCCGCGAATCTCGACCCGCTCGCGGAGGCGATCCTCCAGGCGCGCGGCCCGGACGCGTCGGTGCAGGCGAGGGCACAGCAGCCCGTCTCCGTGATGGAGGACGAGATCGTGTGCACCGAGCCCTGGGCCGTGCGCGACTGGGCGCGCGTCGGCGCGGAGGCGAGAGGCTCGTTCTACCGCTACGCGAGCTTCATGGCCGACGTGGCGACCACGGCGCAGGTCTGCGCCGCGTGGCCGAAGCTCGATTGGAGCGCGGAGAACTGGTCGCGGCCGCACTCGCTCCTTCCCGTCCTGGACCTCGTCGGCCAGGCCGACCCGGTCGATCCCGCCCCCAACACCGCCGGCTTCCGGGCGGCGATGCCGAACGGCAAGGAGATCGTCGTGCCCGGGCAGGGGCAGCAGGTCGCCTTCCTCGGCTGCATGCCGAGCGTGCTCGCGCGCTTCCTCGACGCGGGCACCGCGAAGGGCCTCGACACGCGCTGCGTCTCGAAGATCTCCACCCCTCCGTTCTACGTCCCGCTCACCGAGCCACAGGCGCCGCCGCTCTCGGGCTAAGGTCCTCCCTGATCGAGACGAAGGGAGCGCGATGGCTGCCACGGCCACCGAGCGGAAGCTGCTGATCGACGGCGAGTGGATCGAGACCGGCGACTGGGTCGACGTCCGCTCCCCCTACTCCGGCGAGGTCGTCGGCCGCGTCGCGAAGGCCGGAGCCGACGAGACGCGGCGCGCGCTCGACGCCGCCGAGCGCGCGCTCGCCGACCCGCTGCCCGCGCACAGGCGGGCCGAGATCCTCGTCAAGGTCGCGGGTCTGATCGGCCGCCGCCACGAGGAGCTGGCGCGGACGATCTCCGACGAGGCCGGCAAGCCGATCAAGACCGCGCGCGTCGAGGCCTCGCGCGCGATGTCGACGTACACGTTCGCCGCGGTCGAGGCGCGCACGCTCGCCGGCGAGATGATCCCGATGGACGCGGCCCAGGCCGGCGAGGGCAAGCTCGCCTTCACGGTCCGGCGCCCGATCGGGATCGTCGGCGCGATCTCGCCGTTCAACTTCCCGTGCAACCTCGTCGCGCACAAGCTCGCCCCCGCGCTCGCCGCCGGCTGCCCGGTCGTGCTGAAGCCGGCGAGCGCGACCCCGCTCTCGGCGCTGCTCCTCGCCGAGCTGGAGCAGGAGGCCGGGCTTCCGGCCGGCTGGCTCAACGTCGTCGTCGGCCCCTCGTCGGCGATCGGCGACGTGCTCGTCGAGGACGAGCGGGTGAAGCTGATCACGTTCACCGGCTCCGGCCCGGTCGGCTGGGGCATCCAGGAGCGCGCGCCGCGCAAGCGGGTCAAGCTCGAGCTCGGCAACTCGACCCCGGTGATCGTCGCGGCGGACGCCGACCTCGAGGGCGCGGCCGCGAAGCTCGCCGGCAACGCCTTCTCGTTCGCCGGGCAGAGCTGCATCTCGGTCCAGCGGATCTACGTCGAGCGCGCCGTCCACGACGACTTCGTCGCGCGCTTCGTGCCGAAGGTCGAGGCGCTGAAGGTCGGCGACCCCGCCGCCGACGAGACGGACGTCGGCCCGGTGATCGACGAGGACGCGCGGACGCGGATCCTCGCCTGGATCGAGGAGGCGAGGTCGGCGGGAGCGGCGGTGCTGACCGGCGGCGAGGAGGGCGGCCTGATCCGCCCGACCGTGCTCGCGGGCGTGGCCGACTCGGCGAAGGTCAGCTGCGAGGAGGTGTTCGGCCCGGTCGTGGTCGTCAACGCAGTCGACTCGATCGAGGAGGCGGTCGAGCGCGCGAACGGCACGCCCTTCGGGCTCCAGGCGGGCGTCTTCACGGCGTCGATCGACACGGCGCTGCGCTGCGCCGACGGGCTCGAGTTCGGCGGCGTGACCGTGAACGAGGCGCCGACCTTCCGCTCCGACCAGATGCCGTACGGCGGCGTCAAGGCCTCCGGGAACACGAAGGAGGGCCCCGCCTACGCCGTCCGCGAGATGACGGAGGAGCGGCTCGTCGTCGTCCAGCGATAGGGCTAGAGTCGGACGGCGATGTCCCATGCCGGGGTCATGAGCTCCAACGACGGGTGGATCCGCCCGGCGCTGTTCTTCCTCGCCGTCTCCGCCGCCGCGACCGGGATCGCCGTCGTCATCGCCGCGACCCGCGGCTCCTCGACCTCGACGCCCGCGCCCGCGACGACGACGGCGGCCACCACGCCGGCGAAGACCGTCCGCACGACGACAACGGCGCCGACGACGACCGCGCAGAAGCCGCCCGCCCGGCCGCGCCCGCCGGCCGCCGGGGCCTGGCCGGCCGGGACGAGCGGGTACACGGACGTGCTCCAGTCGATCCCCGTGGCCTCGGGCCGCGCCGTCGCCCTCGCCGGCGCGCACGCGGCGGCGCGCGCCGGTCTCCCCCGCCCCGGCGTGCTCGTCTCCTCCCGCTACGCGACCCTCCATCCCGGCTACTACGTCGTCTTCTCCGGCGTCTACCGGACGAGCGCCGCCGCCGCGGCCGCCCTCGCGACCGTCCACGCGCGCGGCTTCCCCGGCGCGTACCAGGTCCGGGTGGCCCGCACGGGCTGATTGCCGTTTGTCCGCAGCCCGGGCCGGATCGTTCTCGGACCGGGCAACGTTGACCCCGACTTTGTAACAGTGAGGCGATGCGTGTAGGATGGCTGTTCAGTCGAACGGGCGCCGGTGCTTACCCGCTGTTAACAAAGCATTCCCCCGCGCTTAATAGGAGACGGCGAGACTAGTGATCGACGAGCGAACCTCCCAGTTGCAGCACTGCATGTATCAATACTCTCGTGCGATTTACCGGTCGATCAAGGACAGGATCGACCCATACAGCGACTACGAGACGCAGCTCGAGTCGCGTCGCGCGGTGCTCGAGGCCTGTGAGCAGACGATGGAGCGGCTCGCCAAGGACCCGCTCTACTTCGCGAAGCCGGACCGGGCACTCTTCCAGGACATCCGCCGCTACTTCCCGATCACGGCCCAGGCCGAGGTGGCGTGGGCGGTGCAGAAGGGCGTCACCGCCGCGGTCGCGTTCATCGAGGAGCAGATCGAGTCGGGCGCGCTCGACGGCGGCGTCGCACGCTGCCGGGCGACGACCCGCAAGGGCAAGCCGTGCCAGCGCACGCCGCTGCCGGACCGCGACTACTGCCCGTCGCACCAGCACCTCGAGGCGAAGCTCGCGGCGAAAGCCGCCGCCTAGCTTTTCCACAGCGGCGATCCACAGGCCCTCGCCTGTAGGGTTGTCAACGGGTGTCGCACGACACGGACAAGCTGATCCGTCAGCTCTCGCTCGTCGCGTTCCTGATGGCGGAGCGGCGGGCCTTGACGGCCCGGGACGTGAAGTCCAACGTCGAGGGCTACTCGGAGATGTCGGACGAGGCGTTCGCGCGCCGCTTCTACTCCGACCGCGCCGAGCTGCTCGCGCTCGGGGTGCCGCTCCAGTCGCAGCGGGACGAGTTCACCGGCGAGGAGCTGTACACGCTCCGCTCGGAGCAGTACTTCCTCCCCCAGCTCGAGCTCGAGGACGAGGAGCTGGCGGCGCTCCAGACGGCGCTGTACCTGCTCGAGGGGCAGTTCGCCTACGCGGAGCCGCTGCGGCTCGCGCTCCAGAACCTCGCGCTCGGCCGCCCCGGCTTCGCGGAGGCGCCGACGGCGACCGCCGGCCGCGTCGAGGTGCTCGACCCGGACTACTCGCCGCAGATGCCGGGCCGGCTGGCGAAGCTCGAGGGCGCGATCTCGAAGCAGCGCACGGTGAAGTTCGAGTACTGGTCGATCTCGCGCGACGAGGTGACCGAGCGGACGCTCAACCCCTACGCCCTGCTCCCCGACAACGGCATCTGGTACGTCGTCGGCCGCGACCTCGACCGCGACGACATCCGCACCTTCCGCGTCTCCCGGATCCGCGGAGAGATCAAGTTCGCCACGCGGCGGGAGCGCGACTTCCGGACGCCGGCCGACTTCGACATCGAGGCGTACCGCGGCCGGCCGCCGTGGCAGATCGGCGACCCGGTCGGCGAGGCGCGGATCGAGGTGCGCGGCGACACGGCCTGGTGGGTGCAGCGCGCGTACGGGACGACCGGCCGCTTCGAGGACGGCGTCTTCGTCACCGAGTACTCGTCGCTGCCGCAGCTCGCGTCGTGGGTGCTGCGGCAGGACGGGCGCGCGGTGCCGCTCGAGCCGGAGGAGCTCCGGCGCGAGATGGCGACGGCGCTCCGCCGCGTCCGTGAGGGCCACGAGGGTGCGCCGCCGAAGCCGGCCGCCGAGCGGCCCGCGAAGGAGCTCGAGCCGGCCGGCGACCGGCCTGCGGGCCCCGTCGCGCCCGAGCGGTTCGCCGTCCTCCAGGCGCTGCTCGCCTTCCTGCTCGCCGCCTGCGGCGAGGAGAAGGAGGCGCGGATCCCGGCGGCGGAGATCCTCGAGCGGTTCCCGATCCCGGCGGAGGAGCTCGAGGAGCACCTCTCGCTGCTCAACCTCGTCAACTTCGGCGGCGGCTGCTACACGGTCTACGCCGAGCTCCGCGACGACGAGGTGCACGTCGACAAGGAGCTCTGGGGCGACACGTTCCGGCTGCCGCCTCGGCTGACGCCGCTCGAGGCGCGGGCGATCCGGCTCGCGCTCGAGTACGTCGGCCCGATGATCGCCGCCGACGCGCACACGCCGCTCGCGCGCGTGCGCCGCAAGCTCGAGGAGACATTCGGGCAGTTCGAGCTGGCGCAGACGCCGGAGCCGCACGTCGAGCGCGCCGAGGAGGATCTCGTCTCGACGCTCGCCCGCGGCATGCGCGAGCACCGGCTCGTCGAGATCGAGTACCAGAAGGAGGTCGACGCGCAGCCGTCGACGCGGCTCGTCGAGCCCTACTCGCTCGAGCGGCAGCTGCCGAACTGGTACGTCCACACGTGGGACCGCTCCTCCGATGCAGAGCGGTCGTTCCGGCTCGACCGGATGCGCAGCGCGAAGCTGACGCGCGAGCGGTTCGAGCCGCGCGAAGGGTTCGAGCCGACGCGGCTCCGAGGTGCGCACACCGCGCCGGTGCTCTACGCGCCGGAGATCGCCCGCTGGGCGGTCGAGCGCGGAGCCCGCCGGCTCAGGGACGGCAGCGCACTGCGCGAGCTCCCCGTCGGCAGCGACGAGTGGCTCGCGAGCGAGATCCTGTCGCAGCGCGGCGCCGCCGTCGTGCTCGAGCCCGCGGAGCTGCGCTCCCGCATCGCCGCCCGCGCCCGCGCCCTCGCCAAGGAATTAGGCGTCGAACGCCTCAGGACCGGGGGAACCCGTGGTTCCCGCGGTCGCCCCCTCCTTCGGGGCTGAGTGGCGTTTGGTCGTGCGCGCGAAGGTCGGAGCGCGGTCCGGCCTCCGCACTGCGGACTCGCCATCGACCCAGAGCGGATCCGGGCGGTTTCGCACCCCTGCGCGGCTCGTGGTGGCCCGACGGCCATCCCCAGCCGCGAAGTCCGCCTGCGGCTAACGCGCCTGCGGCACCGTTAGCCTCCGGCCTTCATCGCTCGGAGCTCGAAGCGGCAAGAGGCCGGAGGGTAGAGCGGGGTTTGCTCTAGCCGAAGGCCGACCTTCGCCGTCCGGATGGCCGTAGGCCACCACGGACGGCGCGAGGCAGGCAATGCGCCGAGGTCGCTCTGGGTGCAGCGCGCTTCGACGCGCGCAGCCGGGACCGCGCTCCCGGCGGAGCGCCCACCCCGAATCGCCACCAGAGCCGCAGGAGGGGTCGACCAGGGGAACCCTGGGTTCCCCTGCTACCTAGAGCGCCGGCAACGAGAGAGTGAAGGTGGCGCCCGCGTCGGGGGTCGACTCGACGTCGAGCGTGCCGCCGTGCGCCTCGGCGATCGAGCGGGCGATGAACAGGCCGAGGCCGGTGCCCGGCTTCGTCGCACCTCCGCCGGAGGCGCGGCCGAACTTCTCGAAGATCAGCTGCTGCTGGTCATGGGCGATGCCGGGGCCGTCGTCGCTGACGGTGATGCGGACGACGCCGCTCTCCGCGCACGCGCCGACTCGGACCTCGCCGCACTCCGGCGAGTACTTCACGGCGTTGTCGATGAGGTTCGAGAGCACCTGGCGCAGGCGCTCGCGGTCGCCGTGGACCGGCGGCAGCCGGCCCGCGACGTCGGCCCGCACCCGGACGCGGTCCTGGCCGATCGACGCGAGCGCGACGGCGTCGTCGACGAGCTGCACCAGGTCGACCTGGCTGAACGTGTGGCTGAACGTCCCGGCCTCGATCCGCGAGGTGTCGAGCACGTCGCCGACGAGCGTCGCGAGCCGGTTCGTCTCGTTCGCGATCAGCGCGAGGAACGCCTCTCGCTGCTCGAGCGTCAGCTCCTGCCGCCGCTCCTGCAGCGTGCGCGCGGCGCCGATCACCGCCGCCATCGGGCTGCGCAGCTCGTGCGAGACGAGCGAGACGAAGTCCGCCCGCATCGCCGACAGCCGCCGGAGCTCGTCGACGCGGCGGCGCTCCGCCTCGTACGCGCGGATGTTCTGCACTGCCGTCGCGACGAGCCGGCCGAGCAGCGAGACGAGCTCGACCTCCTCGTCCGAGAACGCGTCGACCGACCGGCGCGAGACCGTGAGCATCCCGATCGGCCGCGCGCCGACGGGCAGCGGCGCGATCAGCTCGCTGCGGAGGCCGAGCGCGACCAGCAGGCGATCCTCCGGGTACTCCGTCACGGCGAGGTCGCGCCGCACGACCGTCTCCCCGGCGAGCGCCCGCTCGAGCACCGAGCCCTCGAGCGGGCCGACGCTCCCGGGCGGGAACACCTCGCCGGACCCGCGGCCGGCGGTCGCGATCGTCGCCGCTGCGCCGTCCTCGACGAGCACGATCGCGGTGCGGTCGAACGGGACGAAACCGCGCAGCTCGGAGATGAACGCACCGAACGCCTCCTCGATCTCGAGCGACGACCCGAGCGCGCGGGCGCAGCGGTTCGCCGCCTCGAGCGCGTCCACGTGGCGCCCGAGCTCGTCCCGCAGCGCCTCCGCCTCGCTCGCGCGCGCGAGCCCGAGGCGGGCCTCCTCCTCCAGCCGGCGGACGAGCCAGCCGAGGACGAAGCCCGCGAGCAGGAGCACGCCCGCCGGGAACGTCGCGCGGTCGGCCATGAACTCCGGCGGGCCGAAGAAGTGCGCGCGCCACCACTCGCCGAAGAAGAAGTACGGGACGAGCAGGATCGGCACGAGCACGCCGCCGAGCATCCCGTAGCGGAGCGCCGCCTCGGCGACGACGAGGATCAGCGCCCAGCGCACCTGGTTCCCGTACTCGTAGGAGAAGACCGTCGCGTACGCGCAGATGATCGTCACATCGAACAGGAACGCGATCAGGCCGAGCACCGGCCTCGGCCCGTCGCCCGCGCGCTGCGCGAGGACGAAGAACAGCAGCGTGCCGGCTGCGAGCACGCCGGTGACGGCCCAGGCGGCGGCTTCGTAGTGCGCCGGGAACGGCTCCCGGAACCAGACGATCTCGAGCACGACGAACGCGAGCCCGGCGAGCCGAGCCCAGGTCAGCCACGTCTCGAGCTCCCGCTCCCCGACGAGGCCGTGGGACTCGAGCGCGCGCTCTCCGACGAGACGACGCGGCTCAGCCATCGCGCTCCTCCAGGCGGGCGAGCGCCCACGCCGCGTGCTCGCGCAGCAGCTCGTCGTCGCAGTCGCGGTACGGCTCGACCGCCGCCCGTTCCGCCGCGCCGCCGACGTTCCCCGCCGCGACGAGCGCGTTCCGGCGAAGCCAGCGGCCGTCGTCGCGCGGGACGTAGAGGCGGCGGTAGCGGTCGCGCAGCTCGCCCGCGTCGGCGCGCAGCCAGTCGACGAGCGAGACGTGGGCCTCGGCGGCCGGCGCGGCCGCGCGGCGCTTCTCGATTCCCCGGTTCCACGGACACACGTCCTGGCAGATATCGCACCCGTAGACCTGCGCGTCGAGGCCCGCGCGGTACGGCTCGGGGATCGGCGCGGGCGCCTGCGTCCAGTAGGAGAGACAGCGCGTCGCGTCGAGGACGCCGGGCTCGTCGAGCGCGCCCGTCGGGCATGCGTCGACGCAGAGCCGGCACGAGCCGCAGTCGAGGTCGAGCGGCGGCGTCGGCTCGATCTCCACGTCGGTGACGAGCGTGCCGAGCACGACCCAGGAGCCGTGCCGCTGCGTGATCAGCAGCGTGTTCTTCCCGTAGAAGCCGACGCCGCTGCGGGCGGCCGCCTCGCGGTCGACGTGCTGGTTCGCGTCGACGAGCACGCGGTAGGAACCGCCGAGACGCCGCCCGAGCTCGTCGAGCCTCTCGCGGAGCTCGGCGTACGCGTCGAACCACGTGTAGCGCGGCAGGCGCCCGTGCCCCGCCTGCAGCGCCGGCTCCGGCGCGTAGTAGCAGAGCGCGGCGGAGACGACGGTGCG
>DATKNT010000029.1:0-17417 GCA_035541175.1 Gaiellaceae bacterium | reverse complement strand
CCCTCGGCCGCTGCGGTCGAGCTCGACGAGCGGCGCACGACCGTCCGGGTCCCGCCCGGGCCCGAGCTCGACCGCGGCGCGACCGCGATGGCGCTCGCCGCCGACCGCGGCGCCCGCGCCGCCCAATCGGACGCCGGCTGCGGCGTGCTCGTCTCGCTCGGCGGCGACATCGCCCTCGCCGGAGACCCGCCGCCCGGCGGCTGGCCGGTGCGGATCGCCGGCGACTGCGCGGCGCCGCTCGACGAGCCCGGTCCGACGATCGCGCTCGCCGGCGGCGGGCTCGCCACCTCCGGCACGGCAGTCCGTCGCTGGCGTGCCGGAGACGCGGAGCTCCACCACGTCGTCGACCCGCGTTCCGGCCGCCCCGCCGACACGCCGTGGCGCACGGTCACCGTCGCCGCCGCCTCCTGCGTCGACGCGAACGTCGCGAGCACCGCCGCGATCGTCCTCGGCGAGGACGCTCCCGCCTGGCTCGAGGAGCGGCGGCTGCCGGCACGGCTGGCCGCCCCCGACGGCACCGTGGTCTGCGTCGCCGGCTGGCCCGCGGAGGCGGCGTGACCTTCGCCCTCGCCGCCGCGGGCTCGGGGCGGACGATGTGGTACCTGACCCGCGGCACGGGCGTCGTCGCGCTGCTCCTGCTCACGGCGGTCGTCCTCCTCGGCGTCTCCGGAGCGACGCGCTGGCGCACCGACCGGCTGCCGCGCTTCGTCGTCGCGGGGCTGCACCGGAACCTCTCGCTCCTCGCGATCGTCTTCGTCGCGGTTCACGTGCTGACGACAGTCGCGGACGGCTTCGCGCCGATCGGGCTGAAGGACGCCGTCGTCCCGTTCGCCTCGTCCTACCGGCCCGTCTGGCTCGGGCTCGGCGCGGTCGCGTTCGACCTGCTGCTCGCGCTCGCGCTGACGAGCCTGCTGCGCGCGCGGATCGGACTCCGGACGTGGCGCGTCCTCCACCGGCTCGCCTACGCCGCGTGGCCGGTCGCGCTCGTTCACGCCCTCGGCACCGGCAGCGACGCGCGGGTCGGCTGGATGGCGCTGCTCGCCGCCGCGTGCACCGGCGCGGTCGCGCTCGCCGTCCTGTGGCGGATCATCTCCGGTGAGGCGGCCTGGACCGCGGGCCGCACCGTCGCCGCGGCGGCCGCGGTGCTCGTTCCCTTCGCGTTGCTGCTCTGGTACATGGGTGGGCCCGGCTCGGCCGGCTGGGCGTCGCGCTCGGGAACGCCGTCCGCGCTGCTCGGCTCCTCGGCCGCGACCGCGAGCCTGCCGGCGCCGCCGTTCGCGGGGCGGCTGCGCGGGCGGATCGTCCAGTCGCGGCCCGACGCGTCCGGGCGCGTCACCGTCTCGATCGACGCCGTCGCGCGCGCCGGGGAGGTGCGCGTGTGGATGCGTGGCTCACCGCTCGCCGGCGGCGGCATCACGGTTCAGGACAGCCGCGTCTCGTTCGGCACCGCGGCGATCCCGAACCTGTACGTCGGCACGCTCGTCTCGCTCGCCGGGAGCCGGCTCGACGCGACGCTGCGCAGCGGATCCGGCTCGACGATCGACCTCGCGCTCGCGCTCGCGATCGACCGCGCGCGCGGCACGGTGGCGGGCTCGCTGCGCGGGACCGCGGGTGGAGTGAGCGGATGAGCGAGACGGTCTACCGCGCTGAGCCGGCCCGCGTGCCGCCGGCGGAGACGCTGCCGCGACTCCTCGCCGGCACGCGGCCGGACGCGCGGCCGGTGTCGCTCGACGCGCACCTGCGGCGTTACGGTGCGCTTCCGGCGACGCGCGGCCGGGCGCTCGTCGAGGCCGTCGCCGGGAGCGGGCTGCGCGGCCGCGGAGGAGCCGGCTTCCCGACGGCCCGCAAGCTCGAAGCGGTCGCCTCGCGACGCGGGCGCGCCGTCGTCGTCGCCAACGGTGCGGAGGGCGAGCCGCCGAGCGGGAAGGACAAGGTGCTGCTCGCGTACCTGCCGCACCTCGTGCTCGACGGCGCCGTGCTCGCGGCGAGGACCGTCGGCGCGCGCGAGGCGATCGTCGCGGTCGACCGCGTCACGCACGACGTCGTCACGCATGCGATCGCGGAGCGGAAGCGGGCGCGGCTCGACGGCGGCGTCTCGCTCCGCGCGACCCGCGTCCCGGACAGGTTCGTCTCGGGCGAGGAGACCGCCCTCGTCCGGTTCCTGAACGGCGGGCCGGCGCTGCCGACGTTCACGCCGCCGCGCCCGTTCGAGCGCGGTGTCGGCGGCGCGCCGACGCTGGTCCAGAACGTCGAGACGCTCGCGCACCTCGCGCAGATCGCCCGCTTCGGGCCCGACTGGTTCCGCGCGATCGGCGCGGGCGACGAGCGCGGCTCCGCGCTCGTGACGCTGTCGGGCGCCGTCGCCCGGCCCGGCGTGTTCGAGGCGGCGCTCGGGACGCCGCTGCGCGACGTCGTCGCGCAGGCCGGCGGAGCGACGACCGAGCTCGGCGCGATCCTCGTCGGCGGCTACTTCGGCACGTGGCTGCCCGCAGCGGAGGCGCTGGCGGCGCCGCTCTCCGACGCCGGCCTCGCGCCGCTCGGCGGAGCGCTCGGCGCGCGCGCGATCGTCGCGCTGCCCGCGACCTCGTGCGGCGTGCTCGAGACGACGCGCGTCGTCCGCTGGCTCGCCGGCGAGACCGCCGGCCAGTGCGGACCCTGCGTGCACGGGCTCGCGGCGATCGCCGGCGACCTCGTCCGGATCGCGCGCCGCGACGAGAACGCCGGCGCCCTCGCCGCGCTCGACCGGCGGCTGCCGCTGCTCGAGCGGCGCGGCGCGTGCCGCCACCCCGACGGCGCCGTGCGACTCGTCGAGAGTGCGCTGCGCGTGTTCGCGCACGAGGTCGAGCTCCACGTGCACCACCGCCGCTGCAGCTCGCGAGCCGAGCGGGCCGTCCTGCCGCTGCCGCCGCGGCGGCCGGAGGCGGTGCGGTGAGCGACGTCCTCCGCGTCGACCCGATCGCGTGCGACGCGCACGGCCTGTGCGCGGAGCTCGTCCCGGAGCTGATCCGGCTCGACGAGTGGGGCTACCCGATCGTCCCCGGGACGCCGGTCCCGCGCGGGCTCGGGAAGCACGCGAAGCGCGCGGTCGCAGCCTGCCCGGCGCTCGCCCTCGCGCTCGTCCGAGACGAGGCCCGACAGTCGCGACGCCTTCCTGCAGGGGAACCGGAAGGCGCCGGACCGTCGGAGACGCGTGATGCTTCCGCGTCGATGGCCAGAGGAGGGTCGATGAAGCCTCCATACGACATCACGCGGAGATGAAACAGGTCTAAGAGTTGGGGGCCGAGCCGTTGCGCGTGCCGTTCAGGCTGAGGCGCATCAGCGTGCCCCCGCCCGGCGCCTCCTCGGCGGTGACGGTGCCGCCGTGCGCCTCGGCCACCTCGCGGACGATCGCGAGGCCGAGCCCGGAGCCCGGCATCGCGCGGGCGCCGGCCGAGCGGTAGAAGCGGTCGAAGACGAGCGCGCGGTCGTCCGGGGCGATCCCGGGCCCGTGGTCGCGGACGCGCAGCTCGCCGTCGGCGAGGGTGACCTCGACGGTCTCGCCCTCGGGGCTCCACTTGCCGGCGTTCTCGAGCAGGTTCCAGACGGCGCGCTCGAGCCGGTCCGGCATGCCCTCGACCGTCGTCGGCTCGAGCGTCGCCTCGAACGTGACCTTCGGGAACCGCGAGCGGGCCCGCTCGACCGACTCCTCGACGACCTCGTCGAGCTGGACGGGCTCCCGCTCGAGGCGCGGGTCGTCGCCGCGCGCGAGCTCGAGCAGCCCGCCGATGAGGTTCCGCATCTCGTGCGACTCGCGGTGGAGGTCCTCGAGCAGCCGCTCGCGCGACTGCGGATCGAGCTGATCCTGGCGGCGCAGCACGTCGAGGTTCGTCTGCATGCTCGTCAGCGGCGTGCGCAGCTCGTGCGACGCGTCGGCGACGAAGCGCCGCTGCATCTCGATCGCGTCCTCGAGCGCGGCGAGCATCGTGTTGAAGGAATGGCCGAGCCGCGACAGCTCGTCGCGGCCGCCCTCGGGCACGCGCTCGCTCGGGTCGCGCGTGCGCGCGATCCGCTCCGCCGCAGCGGTGAGCCGGCGCACCGGCGCGAGCGTCGTCTGCGAGACGAGCGCGCCGCCGATCGCCGCGGCGCCGATGCCCGCGATCGTGACGAAGATGAGAATGAACTTCAGCCGGTTCAGGTCGTGGATGACGTTGTCGTCGATCCGCGCCACGACGACGGCACCGCCCCCAGGGCCGAGGATCGGGACGACCACCTCGCGGATGTGATAGCCCTGGACGACGATCGTGCGGAAGTAGCCGTCGATCTTGCCGCTCGCGACCTGCTTGATCGGGGCGTCGACGGTCGGGCGGAAGTTCCCGCCGACGACCGTGCCGTTCGACTCGATGATCGCGTAGCCGTCGGCGCTGTACTGGCCGAACCCGTGGAAGGCGGTGTCCGGCCGAGCCTGCAGCACCGCGGCGTGCTGTGCGAGCTGCGAGTCGACCTGCTTGAACAGCTCGTGCCGCATGACGAAGTAGACGGTCAGCGACGCCGCGCTCAGCACGACCGCCACGACCGCGGTCGCGACGAGCGTCAGCCGGAGGCGCAGGGTCATGGCTCGCGGAGGACGTAGCCGGTGCCGCGCACCGTGTGGATCAGGCGCGGCTCGCCCTCGGCCTCGGTCTTGCGCCGGAGGTAGCCGACGTAGACGTCGAGCGCGTTGGACGAGTGGCTGAAGTCGTAGCCCCAGACGCGCTCGTAGATGAGCGAGCGCGGGAGCACCTGGCGGGGATTGCGCATGAACAGCTCGAGCAGGTGCGCCTCGGTCGTCGTCAGCTCGAAGCGGCGGCCGCCGCGGCGCGCGTCCATCGAGCCGAGGTCGAGCGAGAGATCGGCGAAGCGGAGCACCTCGGCGAGGTCGGTCGGCAGCGAACGGCGCAGCAGCGCGCGCAGCCGCGCCACGAGCTCCTCGAGCGCGAACGGCTTCGGCAGGTAGTCGTCGGCGCCGGCGTCGAGCCCCTCGACCCGGTCGCCGACCGCGTCGCGGGCCGTGAGCAGGAGGATCGGGACGCGATTGCCGGCGCGGCGGAGCCGGCGGGTGACGTCGAGCCCGTCGAGCCCGGGCATCATCACGTCGAGGACGACGGCGTCCGGCGTCCGCTGCTCGACCGCCGCGAGCGTCGAGTCGCCGTCCGGGACGAGCTCGACCTCGAACCCCTCGAGCTGGAGCGCCCGCTCGAGCGCCTCCCGGACCGCACGGTCGTCGTCTGCCACGAGAACCAGCATCTGCCTATAAGTGTGCCCTGTGAGGTGAGACGGCACTAAGAAGGCCTCCGGCGTAAGGCCCGTGTAAGCCCTTAGGGGAATCTCACAGGTTTTTCAGGTTCCGCTGCTCATATTCCTCAGATGAGCGAGGTCGGCTACGCGGTCGCCGAGCAGGCGCCTGCCCTTTTCGTGCCCCGGCGCGGCCGCACGCGGCGGCGTGTGCTGTCCGCGGCGCTCTGGGCTCTCGCCGCCGGCAACGCGGCGGTCATCGTCTGGCTCTGGTACCGCGGCGGCGGCGTCTCCGCCGTCCACACCTGGGGCGACCTCGCCACGAGCCTCGGCCGGCTCACGGGACTGCTCGGCGCCTACCTCGCGCTGATCCAGGTGCTGCTGCTCGCCCGGCTGCCGTGGCTCGAGCAGCTCGTCGGCTTCGACCGGCTCACCGTCTGGCACCGCCGCAACGGGAAGCTCGTCCTCTACCTCGTCCTCGCCCACGTCGTGCTGATCACGATCGGGTACGCGTCGATGGACCGGATCTCGGTGCCGAAGGAGGTCTCGCGGCTCCTGAGCAGCTACCCGGGGATGATCACCGCGACCGTCGGCACCGCGCTCTTCGTCGTCGTCGTCGTGACGTCGCTCGTGATCGTCCGGCGGCGGCTCCCGTACGAGTGGTGGTACGCCGTGCATCTCACCGCGTACGCGGCGATCGCGCTCAGCTGGTTCCACGAGATCCCGACCGGCAACGAGTTGAGCGTCCATCCGGTCGCCGCCGACTACTGGCGCGCGCTGTATCTCGCGACGCTCGCGATCCTCGTCGTCTTCCGCGTGCTCCAGCCGCTCGCGCGTACGTTCGCGCTCGGCCTGCGCGTCGAGGAGGTCGTCGCCGAAGGGCCGGACGTCGTGTCGCTGCGCATCGGCGGCCGCCGCCTCGAGCGGCTGCACGCGCGCGCGGGGCAGTTCTTCCTTTGGCGGTTCCTCTCGCACCGCGGCCGCTGGTGGGAGGCGCACCCGTTCTCGCTCTCGGCCGCGCCGGACGGGTCGTCGCTGCGGATCACGGTGAAGGGCGTCGGCGGCTACACGCGCGCGCTCCGCGACGTGCGGCCCGGCACGCGCGTGATCGCCGAGGGCCCGTTCGGCGTCTTCACCGACGCGGTGCGCCGCCGCGACAAGGCGCTGCTCATCGCCGGCGGGATCGGGATCACGCCGATCCGCAGCCTGCTCGACGAGATGCGCGGCGACGTCGCCGTCCTCTACCGCGTCGTCCGCGAGGAGGACGTCGTCTTCCGCGACGAGCTCGACGCGCTCGCCGAGCGGCGCGGCGTGGCGCTCTCGTACGTCGTCGGCGACCACCTGGCGCCCGGCGGCGACCGCCTGCTCTCGCCCGAGCACCTGCGCGAGCTCGTGCCCGACGTCGTCGAGCGCGAGGTCTTCCTCTGCGGCCCGCCCGCGATGACGAACGCGATCGAGAAGAGCGTCCGCCGCGCCGGTGTGCCCCGTTCCTACGTCCACGTCGAGCGCTTCGCCCTCTGACCCGAAGGAGAACGGATGAACAAGGCAGGCAGGGCAATCCCGGCGGTCGTCTCCGCGCTCGCGCTCGTCGCTCCCGTCGCGCCGGCGCTCGCGAAGACGAAGCCGAAGAAGAAGAAGCCGGCGGCCACCACGCGCACGGTCCAAGGCCCGTCGGTCGACATGCAGTGGGGCCCGATCCAGGTCACGGTCAAGATCAAGGGCAAGGCGATCGTCGACGTGTCCGCGACGTACCCGACGGAACGGCCGCGCTCGCAGTTCATCAACGAGCAGGCGATCCCGATGCTCCGGCAGGAGGTGCTCCAGCTCCAGAGCGCGCAGATCGACCTGATCGGCGGCGCGACGATGACGAGCGAGGCGTACGCGCAGTCGCTCCAGGCCGCGCTCGACAAGGCGAACTTCTGAGGGACGTGCTCCGCGTCGAGCACGTGATGGGGATGCCGGTGCGGATCGACGTCCGCGACGACGGCGTCCCCGAGGCGGCGGTCGACGAGGTGTTCGCCTGGCTGCGCTGGGTGGACGCGACCTTCAGCACCTACAAGGACGGCAGCGAGATCAGCCGGCTGAACCGCGGCGAGCTCTCGCTCGCGGGCGCGTCGCCCGCGGTGCGCCGCGTGCTCGACGAGTGCGAGCGGCTGAGGGAGCGCACGGACGGCTACTTCGACGCGCGCGTGCGCCCCGGCGGGGACGTCGACCCGTCGGGGCTCGTCAAGGGCTGGTCGGTCGACCACGCGGGCGAGATCCTCGAGGCGGCCGGGGCGTCGACCTTCTCGATCTACGCCGGCGGCGACATCCTCACGCGCGGCTACCCGGAGCCGGAGCGTGCGTGGCGCGTCGGCATCCAGCATCCGCACGTCCGGCACGGGATCGCGGCCGTCGTCCGGGCGAACGACCTCGCGGTGGCGACCTCGGGGCAGTACGAGCGCGGCGCGCACGTGTTCGATCCCCACACCGGCGCCGCGCCGGAGGGCGTCCTCTCGGTGACGGTGACCGGGCCCGCGCTCGGCGCCGCCGACGCCTACGCGACCGCGGCATTGGCGATGGGGCGGGACGGGCCGGCCTGGACCGCGTCGCTCGACGGCTACGAGGCGCTGACGATCCTCGCCGACGGCACCGTGCTCTCGACGCCGGGCTTCCCGCGGGCCTAACTCGAACGGGTGACGGCGGCTCCCTCGGTCGAGGGTTTCCGGATTCCATCGGATCGCGGTAGGACTCTAGGCTCCGGAGGGCACGAACCGAGGGCGGTGAGGGAAGGTGCGTCTTGCGCACGCGTTGGCGAACTCGTCGGCGCCGGCCGAAGTGGCGGCGCGGGTCGCGGACGCGCTCGTCGACGTCGGCGACGTCTCGTTCGCCGCGGCGTACCTCGTCGGCGAGCACGGAAAGCTCCGGCTCGAGAGCCGGCGCGGCGTTCCGGCGCCGAGCGCCTCGCAGCCGCGGCTGGCTGCGAAGGCGCTCGCCGCGGGAACGCCGGTGCGCTCGTCGGCGCGACCCGACCGGCCGCACGAGGTCGCGCTTCCGCTCGTCGTCGGCGACGATCGTCTCGGCGTGCTCCTCGTCGGCGTGTCGGCCGATGCGTCGATGCGCACCGAGAGCCTGCTCGCGACGGTCGCCGACCTCACCGCGGTCTCGATGGGGAGCCTCCGCCGCGCGGAGGACGCGCTCTCGGAGGCGCGCCGCGATCCCCTCACCGGCGCCGGCAACCGGCGGGCGTTCTACGAGCGGCTCGAGCTCATGCTCGGCCGGCCTCGCCGCCCAGCCGCGCTGGCGCTGTTCGACCTCGACCGCCTGAAGGAGATCAACGACCGCTCGGGCCACGAGGCGGGCGACGAGGTGCTGCGCCAGGTGGCGCGGCGCGCGCTCACGACCGTGCGGGCGGCCGACGACGTCTATCGCGTCGGCGGCGACGAGTTCGCGCTCGTCGTCGACGGCGACGCCGACGTCGCCGAGAGGGTGGCGCAGCGGGTGCGCTCGGCGATGACCGCGCAGCGGCGGGGCCCGGCGCTGCCGACGATCTCCGTCGGAATCGCCGCGTATCCCGAGCACGCCGTCACGCCGGACGAGCTGATGTCGAGCGCCGACACGGCGATGTACGCCGCGAAGCACGCCGGCGGAAACCGCGTCGTCCGCGTCTGACGCCTCCCTTCCAGCCACGTCCCGGTGCCTGGCACCTGGACGTGGCCGTTTGGGAGAGATGTCCGCGAGGACCGGTGGGCGCGATGCGGCACGGCGCCTGCGTTTCGGCGGCGGACCGTCTCCTCGAGCCACGTCCCGGTGCCTGGCACCTGGACGTGGCGGTTCGAGACGCTGGACCGGTGCATCATGTCGGGAATGGACACGGCCCTTCTCGCCCAGATCGAGCCCGTGCTGCGCGACCCGCCGGCCAACGCCGCGCGTGCGGCGGACGCGATCGCCGCGCACCCGGACGTCGACATCGCCGTCTTCCCGGAGCTGTTCCTCAGCGCCTACGACCTGCGCGCGCTCGACGAGACGGCGCGGCCCGCCGACTGCGACGAGCTCGCGACCGTCGCCGCGGCAGCGGCCCGGGCGGGCACCGCCGTCGTCATCGGCTTCGCCGAGCGGAGCCCCGACGGCACGTACGCGAACGCGGCCGCGTGCATCGACCGCGACGGGACGCTCGCCGCCGTCTACCGGAAGACGCAGCTCTTCGCCGGCGAGCGCACGGTCTTCCGCCCGGGACAGGAGCTCGTGCTCGCGCGGCTCGCCGGCGTCGCGGTCGCGCCGCTCGTCTGCTTCGACGTCGAGTTCCCCGAGCCGGTGCGGGCGCTCGCGCGGGCGGGCGCCGAGCTGCTCGTCACCTCCTCTGCGAACATGGCGCCGTACGGCGCCGAGCACGAGATCGCCACCCGCGCCCGCGCGCTCGAGAACCGGCTGCCGCACCTCTACGCGAACGCGACGGGCACGGTCCGGAGGCTCGAGTTCGTCGGGCTCAGCCGCTCCGTCGCCGCCGACGGCACCGTGCTGGCCCAGGCCGGCGCCGGCGAGGAGCTGCTCGTGGCGCCGGTCGGCGGGCGCGGCGGCGTGGACGAGAGCGTCGACTACCTGGGCCAGCTACCCGGGCCGCTACCGGTTGTGCAGCCCGGCACGATCGCGGGATAATCGCCGCTCCCGAATCGTTGCCCCGATAGATCGACTCTGGAGGTCGGCCGTGTCCGACGTGGCGCCTTCCGCAGCTCAGGCCGGTACGAGCGCGAAGCTGTTCGTTCGTCAGTCCTCGGGCCTCGTCCGCAACGTGAGCGTGACGAACGCCCTCTTCTTCAACGTCGCCGCGTTCGTCGGCGTCGGACTGACGCTGTACCCGATCTTCTACTCGCTCGCGTTCGTCCCGGTGTGGACGTTCTGGGGACTCTCCAACTACGCGTGGGCGGCGATCATCACCGGGCTCTTCTGCGTGGTGCTCGCGTTCATCTTCGCGTCGCTGACGTCGGTGATGCCGCGCTCCGGCGGCGACTACGTGTTCTCGAGCCGCATCACGCACCCGTTCGTCGGCTGGCTCGAGTCGTGGACGCTCGTGATCGCGTCGGTGCTGATCATCGCCTTCGAGGTGCCGCTCGTCCTGCGCAACCTCCAGATCACCGCGCGGATCATCGGGATCGGTCCCGGCGGCCACTTCTTCGACCACGCGAACACGTGGTTCACCGACTCGACCGGCGGGATCACGGGGACTCCGGGCTTCGTCGCGTCGCTCGTCGTGCTGCTCGTGATCGGGGTCGTCGTCTGCCTGCCGACCCGGACGTTCCACAAGGTCGTGACCGCGCTCGCCGGTTTCGGCGTCGCGTGCTTCGTCGGGATGTTCATCTTCGGGCTCGCCGCGACGAGCAAGTCGAGCTTCGACGCGAACCTGCCGAAGTACACCGGCGGCGTCACCGCCGACAAGATCGCGGCCTCGGGTAAGGCGGCGTTCCTCCCCGGGCCGACGGATCACTTCCTCAGCTCGATCTTCTCGACGACGGTGTTCCCGTTCGTCCTCTCGATCCTCCTGTTCCAGTACATCGGCTTCCAGTACTCGGCGTACATCGCCGGCGAGGTGCGCGGCAACGTCAAGCGCGGCGTCCTCATCGCGCTGATCGGCGCGCTCGCGATCGGCGTGTTCGCGAACTCGTTCTACGTCGATCTGATCTCGAAGCACCTCGGCTTCGGCATGAACGTCAGCTGGGGCGCGAGCTACTGGGGCTTCAACTCGAACCTGAGCGCGCTGCCGATGGGGCAACCGAACTCGATGCCGCTCCTCGCGGCCGTGGCCAACCACGGCCTCTGGTTCATCTGGATGCTGATCAGCCTCGGCGGCGTGCTGTTCCCGTTCCTGCTGTGCCCGGTGTACATCAACTTCATCAGCCGCATGGAGCTCGCGTGGAGCCTCGACCGGCAGGTGCCGGAGTGGTTCGGAGCGGTGAACGACCGGCTGAAGGCGCCGCTGAACGCGATCCTCGCGGTGCTCGGGCTCTCCGCCCTGTTCCTCTTCTTCCAGAGCTACAACGCGCTGCCGCACATCTTCGCGACGACCGGCCACAAGCTGAACCTCGCGGGCACGGCGTGGTTCTCGATCACGATGGCGATCCTCACGTGGACGATGCCCGGGATCAACGCGATGCTCGTGCGCTGGCGCCGACCGGACCTCATCCGCAACGCGCCGTTCCGGCGGTGGCTGCCGTGGATGGGGCTCGTCTGGCTCCTGTTCCCGGTCTGGGTCTACATCTTCGCGGTGTTCAAGCCGATCATCGACGCGCTCAAGGGCACGGGCAGGCTCCACTATCTCGAGACGAACGGCATCCTCGACGCGCTCCTCTTCTACGCGCTCGGCATCGTCATCTACTTCGTGATGCTCTGGCGCACGCGGGCGAAGGGCGTCGACACGAAGATGCTGTTCACGGAGATCCCGCCGGACTAGGCTCGACACATCGACACGAGGCTGTACATCGCGAGCGACTTCCACGCGGCCGAGAAGGCGTGGCGGAAGTTCGTCAACGCGATCAGGCTCGGCGTCTACAAGGCGGACGTCGCGCTGCTCGCGGGCGACCTGACGGGGAAGGCGATCGTGCCGATCCTCGAGCGGGACGGCGGCTACGAGACGGAGCTGTTCGGCGTGCACCGGACCGCGCGCGACGCCGAGGAGCTCGCGCAGCTCGAGCGCGACATCGCGGACGTCGGCTTCTACTCGTTCGTGACGACTGCCGACGAGGCGGAGCGGCTCGCGGGCGACGAGGCGGCGCGCGACGCGCTGCTCCACCGGCTGATGAACGAGCGGGTCGAGTCGTGGCTCGAGCTGGCGACGGAGCGGCTCGCGGACTCGCCGGTGCCGCTCTATCTCATGCCGGGGAACGACGACGACTTCGGCATCGACGAGGTGCTCGACCGCGACGGGTGGACGACCGTCAACGCGGACGGCAAGGTGCTGGACATCCCGGGCGGGCTCCAGCTGCTCGCCTCCGGCTGGTCGAACCTCACGCCGTGGAAGACGCCGCGCGAGGAGACCGAGGAGCAGCTGTACGAGCGGCTCGACGGTCTCGCGCGGCAGGTGCGCGACCCTCGGCGCGCGGTGTTCATGATCCACGTGCCGCCGCACGACTCCGGGCTGGACACCGCGCCGATCCTCGACGAGAACCTCCGTCCGACCATCTCCGCCGGCGACGTGCTGCGCGGGCCCGTCGGCTCGACCGCGGTGCGGAAGGTGATCGAGACGTACCAGCCGCTCCTCGCCGTGCACGGGCACATCCACGAGTCGGGCGGCGAGCGGAGGATCGGCGACACGCTCTGCATCAATCCCGGCAGCGAGGCGAACCACGGCATCCTCCGCGGCTACCTCGTCGACGTCGGCGACACCGGGATCGAGCTCGTCCAGCGCGTCGAGGGCTAGCGCCAGACCGAGCCGGGCTCGGCCATCTCGGCCACGATGTCCGTCGTCGAGACGACGCCGAGCGGGACGGCGTCCGGATCGCCCGGGTCGACGACGACGAGCCGGTGGATCTCCGCGTCCAGGAGGAGGTCGGCCGCCTCGCGGAGGCTCGCGTCCGGGGCGATCGCGATCGGCGGGTGCATCAGCCCGGCGACCGGCCGGTCGCCGGCGTCGGTGCCGACGAGCGGGAGCAGATCCGTCCCGGTGACGACGCCGAGCGGGGCGCCGTCCGCCGCGACGACGACGAGCGCGCGGACGTGGCGCTCCGTCATCACGCGCGCCGCCTGGCGCACGGTCGTGCCGTCGCGGCAGGCGACGAGCCCGTGGGACATCACGTCGGCGACGGTGCCGCGGCCGAGGTGGCCGCGGCCGAGGTGCCGGACGAGGTCGGAGGTGGCGATCATCCCGACCGGCGCGCCGTCCCGGACGACGACGAGGCGCGCGAGCCGCTGCGCGTCCAGCCGTGCCGCCGCTTCCTCGATCGGCGCGTCCGCGTCGATCGTCACCGGCGGCGACGTCATCAGCTCCCCCGCCGTCATCGCGCGCATCGTCGCGAGGCTCTCCGCGTCCGTCGCGAGCCACTCGCCGGCGAGCACGTCCGTGTCGGCGACGACGCCGGCGGCGGCGCCCGAGTCGTCGAGCACGACGACGCCGTGGATCCGCCGCTCCGCGAGCAGCGTCGCAAGCTCCCCGAGCGTCGCGCCGGCGGCGCAGGAGATCACCGGAGACGACATGAGGTCTGCGACGCGGGTCATGTGACTCCGCAGAATCGCATAGCCGCGACCGCGATGCCCTGGGCACACGCGACGAGCCCGTCGACCGGCACGAACTCGTCGACCATGTGCGCGACGCTGAGCCCGCTCGCGTCGAAGCCGGGCGGCCCGTAGCCGATCGACGGGATCCCGGCGAGATGCGTGAGCGTCGCGCCGTCGTACCACGAGTCGAGCCCGCCGAGCCGCCCCGGCCGGCCGACGTCCTCCGTCGCGCCGAGCATCGCGTCGACGATCGGCTCCGACTCCGCGATCTCGAGCGGCATCACCGCGTTCGGCCACCATTCGATCGTCGGCGGATTCGCCGCGAGCCAGTCGTCCGCCGCCGTCTCCCGCGCGATCCACTCCTCGACCTCGCGGCGGACGTCCGCGCCCCAGCCGGCCGCGTCGGCCTGCCGCGGCACGTACATGACCGCGATCGTCAGGTCGCACGACGCCGGATACGTCACCGGCCACTCGCCGGCCGCTGCCATCGTCGGGAGCAGATCCGGCCGCGACACGCGCGGATGGTCGAGCCCCTCGCGCGCGGCCCACGCGGCGCGGAGCGAGCGGATCGCGTCGATCACGACGGTCGCCTTCTCGATCGCGTTGACGGCGCCGCCGTCGCGCCAGTCCGGTTGATGCACCTCGGCGTGGCCGGGCCGGCCGGGGACGCGGACGACGCCGTACTCGGAGCCGCGGCACGTGACCCAGACGTCGAAGCCCGTCGCCTCGGTGACGATGCCCGCGTCCGCGCTGAGGCCGTGCTCGACGAGCGCCGTGCCGCCGGCACCGGAGGACTCCTCGTCCGTGTTCGTCGCCACGATCAGGTCGCCGGCGAGCTCGACGCCTTCTCCGGAGAGCGTCTCCGCGGCGAGCACCATCGCCGCGATCCCGCCCTTCATGTCGCAGGAGCCGCGGCCGTAGAGCAGTCCGTCGCGCACCTCCGCCGCGAACGGGTCGCTCGTCCAGCGATCGCGCGGCTCGACCGAAACGACGTCGATGTGCCCGTTGAGCACGAGCGAGCGACCGCCGCCTGCCCCGCGCCGCCGCGCGACGAGCTGCGGCCGCCCGGCGAAGTCGAGACCGGGCGGCACGAGCGGCTTGCCCTGGAGCGCCTCCGCGTCGGGCTCCCAGAGGTCGATCTCCGCGCCGCACGCGCGCAGCCGTTCGGCGAGATGCTCCTGCAGCGCCGCCTCCTGCCGCGGCGGGTCGCCGACCTGACGCGCCGTCGTGTCGAAGCCGACAAGCGCGGACGCGAGGGCGACGACGTCGCCGCGCCGCTCGGCGACCGCGTCGCAGATCCGCCGCTCGCCGTCGCTCAGCGCCATGGGCGAACCCTAACGGGGCTTCTCACCCAAGTCTTAGGCGCATCTCAGCGTCGCCTAATCTCGCCCGGCCAAGCTGTGGCCATGCAGGAGAGCTCGAGAGTCGCAGCCGGACGGTACAAGGCCGCCCGGGCGAAACGGACGGTCGCCCTGACCGCCGCCGGCAGCTTCCTCGCCGTGCTCGGGCTCGCCCGCGCCACCCACCCCGGCACGGCGGCGGCGAGCAGCGGCTCGACGCTCTCGCCGCCGACCGCGCTCGTGCAGCAGACGCAGGCCGGCTCGTCGCTCGGCTCCGGCACGATCGCGCCGAGCGCGTCGTCGCAGCCCCAGGTCCAGACCTCGACCTCCTAGATGCCGGTCGACTGGTATGCGGCGCGTGCCGCCGGCGTCGTCGCGTACGTGCTCCTCACCGGGGTCGTGCTCGTCGGCCTGACCCTCTCCGGGCGCGTGCAACTGAGGTCGTGGCCGAAGTTCGCCGTCACCGACCTGCACCGCTTCGGCGGCATCCTCGTCGGCGTCTTCCTCGGCATCCACGTGCTGACGATCGGGCTCGACACGTACACGCCGTTCTCGGTCACGCAGCTCGTCGTCCCGTTCGCGTCGTCGTACCGGCCCGTGTGGGTCGGGCTCGGGATCGTCGCCGCCGAGCTGCTCGTCGCCGTCGCGGTGACGAACGCGCTGAAGTCGCGAATCTCCTACCGCGCGTGGCGTCGCATGCACTACGCGACGTTCCTCGTCTGGGCCGGCGCGACCGTGCACGGGATCGGCGCCGGCACCGACAGTCATGCGACGTGGCTCGCGGCGATCTACGTCGTCTCCGTCGCGTCGGTGCTCGCTGCGCTCGCCTGGCGGATCCTCCGGAACCGCGCCGGCTCGGTCGCGGTCGCGGGCACTGCGACGCTCGCCGCGCTCGCCGGGATCGTGCTGACGGTCGCGCTCGGCTCGCTCCCGCACGGCTCCACGGCGAAGCACCGCGTCGCGGCGACCGTCCCGAGCGGATCGGTGACGGACGCGTTCGCCGGCTCGGTGACGCAGCGGGACGGGAGCTCGGCGGCACTCGTCTCCGTGCTCGGGCGCGGGTCGGGCTCGCGCGCGCTCGCGGTCCGCATCGACCTCGTCACCGCGGACGGCCGGACGATCGACAGCTCCTCGCTCCAGGTGAAGGACGAGCGGAGCGGCTCGATCTGCACGGGGACGATCGCGTCGATCGGAGCGTCCGGCTTCTCCGGTAGCTGCAGCTTCCCCGGCGGCGGCTCGCGCAGCGTCACCGGAACCTGGCAGCTCGCGAGCGGCCGCAGCGTCTCGGGCCGGGTCGATCTCGGCGCGGCATGACGATTTAAGGGGCTCGTAAGGAGTTCGCAACCGGGTGGCAATCCGCGGCGCCGATCCTCAGGAGGACACGCCGACCGAGGAGGATCGATGCACCCGAAGACGATCGCCGCCGTCGCCGCCTGCGCCGCCGCCCTGTCGGGCGCGGGCGCCGCGCTCGCCGCGATGCACGCCGAGCTCGGCGCCCATCTCTCCGGCATGGGCGAGCACGGGATCGTGAACCTGCAGTCCAACGCCGACAAGGGGAAGCTCTGCTGGACGTTCGAGCTGACGACGAAGGGCGTCACCGCCGCGTCGATCCGCGACACGGCCGGGATGAAGGTCGCCGAGCTCGGCATGCACTACACCGCGAAGGGCTGCGGCGCCGTCGCGACGAAGACGCTCGACATGATCGAGTCGAAGCCGGCCGCCTACCAGGTCTGGGTCGACACGAAGGGCCATCCCGGCGACCTGCGCGGGAAGCTGTTCGCCGGCATGGCGCACATGTGATGACGGAGCCGGTCGAGCAGCAGCATCGGTACGGCCGCGCCGTCTTCCTCGGAACCGTCGCGGCCGGCCTGTCCTCGCTCGTCTGGGGCAAGTCCGTCTGGGGTCGCGTCTCGAGCGCGCTCGGGCCGGCGGAGGCGCTCGTGCCGCTGGTGCCGACGGGCGGCTGGCGGATCTACACCGTCTCCGGCTCGATGCCGCACTTCGACCCGCGGAGCTGGCGGCTGTCGGTCGGCGGCCTCGTGGAGCAGCCGGTCTCGCTCGACTACGAGGAGCTGCGGGCGCTGCCGCGCGCGAACCAGGTCTCGACCTTCCATTGCGTCACCGGCTGGACGGTGAAGGACGTGCACTGGGGCGGCGTGCGGATCGCCGACGTGCTCGCGCGCGCCCGCCCGCTGCCGGGGGCGGGCGCGCTCCAGTTCGTGTCGATGGAGCAGCCCTACGTCGACTACTTGACGCTGCCGCAGACGCGGCTGCACGACGTGATGCTGGCCTACGAGATGGACGGGAAGCCGCTGCCGCGCGAGCACGGGGCGCCGCTGCGGCTGGTGATCCCGGAGATGTACGGCTACAAGAACGTCAAGTGGCTCGCCGGGATCAACCTCGTCGGCGAGGAGCAGCTGGGCTACTGGGAGCAGCTCGGCTACGACCAGGACGCATGGGTCGGCCGCTCGAATGGGTACTGAGCGCGTCTACGTCCGCCGCTTCTCCCGGACGGAGCGGGTGCTGCACTGGCTGAACGCGGCCGGGTTCCTGGTGCTGCTGGGCTCGGGGCTGGTGCTGTACCTGCCGAGCCTGGCGGTGCTGGTCGGCCGGCGGCCGCTGGTCAAGGACGTCCACTTCTGG
>DATKNT010000028.1:0-29083 GCA_035541175.1 Gaiellaceae bacterium | reverse complement strand
GGGTCCGCGAGCAGCTCGCGGTAGTCCGGCACGAGGCGGGGCGCAGGGCGTAGCCGCTCGTACCACGCGAGCGCCGCCGGGTTCGAGTCGCACACCGCGACGAGCTCGGGCCGCACGCCGATCGGGTGGAGATGCATCCAGCGCGCGGCGGCGCTCGCGAACTCCCGCCCCATCAGCCCGCCGCCGACGAGGCCGACGCCGACGGTGCGCTCGGTCTCAGCCACGGTGGACGATCGCCATCAGCTTGCGCGTGATCCCTGCTGGATCGGCGTGCTGGATGACGTTTCGGCCGTAGACGATGCCAGACGCACCGCGGCTCATCACATCCTCCGTCCGCCGCAGGAGCTCCTCGTCCGAGACGCGTCCGCCGCCGCGCACGAGCACGGGCCGCGGCGACGCGACCTCGATCACACGCGGGTAGTCGTCGGGGTCGTCGGTCGGGTCGGCCTTGATCACGTCGGCGCCGAGCTCGACCGCCTGGCGGACGAGCGGGATGATCTTCGCGGGATCGCCGTCGACGCCGTACCCGTCGGCCCCGGGCTTGAAGACGAGCGGCTCGACCATCAGAGGCATCCCCACGGGGTCGCACGCGGCGCGCAGAGCGCTGACGTTGCGGATACACCGGCGGTGCAGCTCCGGCTGTCCGGGAAGGGCCAGGAGGTTCACGCACAGGCACGCCGCGTCGAGGAGCACCGCTCTCTCGACCGCTCGGTCGACGAGCTCGCTGAAGAGGCGGTCCGGCGGGTTCGGCCCGTAGACGTTCGCGACGTCTGTGCGAAGGACCAGCGCGGGCTTCGGGCCGCGGCGGAGTTGGAGCAGCGGTGCCTGCCCCGGCGACAGCTGAATCGCGTCGGGCGCCGCGTCGACGAGTGTTGCGATCGAACGCTCCATGTCCTCGATCCCGCTGAGGAACGAGGGCTCGCCGAAGAAGCCGTGGTCGACGGCGATGTCGAAGCACCGGCCGTCGGCGCCGAACATGCGGTTGAGCCGCGCGTTCACGTGGAGAGCCCCGCGGCCTCGATCGCGGCGACGGCGAGGGCGGCGTCGTCGGCTCCCGGCAGGCCGCTGACGCCGACCGAGCCGACGCGGCGCTCGCCGTCGAACACCGCGACGCCGCCGAGGAAGAAGGTGAAGAACGGGTCGAAGCTCGCCCGCTCGACCGGGTCGTCCCGCACCTTCTCGGCGAGCGCGCGCGTCGAGGTCGCGTCGCTCCGGGCCGCGGTGTACGCCTTCCTCTGCGCGTTCAGCCGCGTGTCGGGCGCGGCGCCGTCCATCGTCGCGGCCGCGACGACCTCGCCGTGGCCGTCGGCGACGAACACGGAGACCGGCGACGGCGCCGCCGAGACGACGTGCTCGACGATCGCCAGGGCCTGCTCGAGCTTCACGGCGTCATTCTCGCCCAAACCTCCGGCCGGATCGAACCGTCTACGATTCCGTGGCGATGACGGCTCAGGCCGAATCGGGGCGGGGCGGCCGGGCGCTCGTCATCCGAGGCCGTTCCTACCCGATCCTGCTGCCGAAGCCGAGCGACCCGCGGCTCCACCTGGCCGTGGTGATCGTCTCGCTCCAGGTGCTCGGGCAGGTCGCCTTCGAGTTCAAGCTCTCGATCGCGCAGATCCTCGTCGCCATCTTCACGTGCGCGGTGCTCGAGGTCGGGATCGCCTTCTTCCGGCAGCACGTGATCATGTGGCCCGCGAGCGCCATGCTCACCGGCAACGGCGTCGCCTTCATCCTCCGCGTCCCGGGCACGCAGCACGGCGACTGGTGGAGCATGAACGGCTGGTGGATCTACGCCGGCACGGCGGCGGTCTCGCTCCTGTCGAAGTACGTCATCACCTTCCGCGGCAGGCACGTCTTCAACCCGTCGAACTTCGGGCTCGTCCTCTGCTTCCTGATCCTCGGCAAGGAGCGCGCCGACCCGCTCGAGTTCTGGTGGGGGCCGATGTCGTGGTGGATGGTGCTCGCGCTCGCGATCATCGTCGGCGGCGGGTTCGCGATCCTGCTGCGGATCCACCTGCTCCAGGTCGCGGTCGCCTTCTGGATCGCGTTCGCCGCGGGGATCGGCCTGCTCGCGCTGCGCGGACACGCGATGACGGCGTCGTGGCATCTCGGGCCGATCACGAGCGCCTCCTTCTGGTGGGTGCTGATCACGTCGCCCGAGGTCCTCGTCTTCACGTTCTTCATGATCACCGACCCGAGGACGACGCCGCAGAGCCGCCGCGGCAGGCTCGTGTATGCGGTCTCGATCGGCCTGCTCGCGACGCTCCTGATCGCGCCGCAGACGACGGAGTTCGGCGCGAAGGTCGCCCTGCTCGGCGCGCTGACCCTCGTGTGCGCCGCGCGGCCCGTGCTCGAGTGGCTGCCGACGACGAGGACGCTCCGCGTCGGGCCGCGAGGCCTCGGCGTGGCGAGCCTCGTCGGGATCGCCGTGTTCGCGGGGCTGCTCGACCTCGCCGGCCTGCCGGCCCGGCCGAGCGCCGCGTCGGCCGCGCCGCTCGTCGCCGCGGGCCCGCTCCCGCAGGTGGCGATCCTCCACTCGGCGGGGGTCGCCACGCAACTCGACGGCGCCACGGCGAAGGTGGTCGCGGCCGACCTGCTCGCGGACCTGCGCGCGCGCGCCGACGCGCTGCGCCTGCGCGACGCGGGACACGCGTCGACCGGCGTCGCCGGCTCGATGCTCGCGTCCGTGCAGGAGCAGATCCGCTCGGCGCAGGGGCGCGAGATCGTCGTCCCGACCTACCGCGTCGAACGCCTGAGCGTCCGGCTCCGGCCGGGGACCGACCAGGGCCCGCCGACGATTCTCGCCGCCGCCGCCGGGCTCGTGCAGAACGCGGTCTACACCGGCTCGTCGCAGGCAGCGACCCGGCGCGACGCCCCGGCGCCGTTCACGGGGACGTTCGAGCTGGCGCAGAGCGGGTCGGGCTGGGTGATCGTCGGCGGCACCGGCGTGACCGGCGGCGCCGCCGGCTCGGGCGGCGTCCTGACGGTCAAGGTCGGCGGCCTGCGCCTCCGCGACGTCGCACGGCAGGTCGGGCTCGACTTCCGCCAGGGCTCGTTCCGCTACCGGCCGTCGCCGACGGACGTCGGCGCGATGATGGGCGGCGGCCTCTGCTGGCTCGACTACAACGACGACGGCTGGGAGGACCTGTTCGTCGTCAACTCCTACTCGGACGCCGACACGACGGCGTGGGCCGCGCACGGCGGGCTCCCCCGCAGCGCGCTGTTCGAGAACGTGCACGGCAGGTTCGTGAACGTCACCCGCCGCGCGCGCGCCGGTCTCGCCGTCAAGGGCGACGGGTGCGTGGCCGCGGACTTCAACGGCGACGGGCGGACGGATCTCCTCGTCACGACCACCGACGGCCTGAAGCTCCTCTGGAACGACGGCAACGGGACGTTCACCGACCGCTCGCAGGAGGCCGGCCTCGCCGGCGCGACCGGGTGGTACAGCGGCGCCGCCGTGGCCGACGTGAACGGCGACGGCCGGCCCGACCTGTTCGTCGCGGGCTACACCGACCTCAACGACCCGATCCAGGGGTCGACCGCCGGCTTCCCGACGAACGACGCCGGCGTCCGCGACCTCCTCTACCTCAACGAGGGCCCGGGGACGGACGGCGTCACGCGCTTCCGCGAGGTCGGCGTGCAGGCCGGGCTGGAGTCGTCGAGCTTCTCGCACGGCCTCGGCGCCGAGTTCCTCGACGTCAACGGCGACGGGCGGCCCGACCTCTACGTCGCGAACGACGAGGACCCGAACCAGCTCTACGAGAACGTCCCCTGGCCCGGCGGCGCGCAGGCCGACCCGGCCGGGCTCGGCTTCCGCTTCGAGGACCGCGCCGTCCCCGAAGGCGTGGCCGACCGGTACGCGGGGATGGGGATCGCCTCGACCGACGGCAGCACCAACCTGTTTGTGACGAACTCCCGCCGCGAGCCGTCTGCCGCGTACGTGCGGACGGCGGCGTCGCGTGCGTTCGCGAGCGCCCGGCCGGCGTTCCTGCCCGCGCTCGGGACGAGCTTCGCCGGGTGGGGCGCGTCCTGGGTCGACCTCGCGAACAGCGGCCGGCCCGATCTCGTGCTCGCCGCGGGCGCGATTCCGGTGACGAGCCTCGCCCGGGACGCGGAGCCGGTCCGCGTGCTCGCGCCGCTGGCGGGGAAGGCGCGGCAGCGGTTCGGCACCGCCGTCGGCGTGTTCGAGAGCGGCGGCGTTCGCGTGAACGGACGCGGGCTCGCCGCGGCCGACGTCGACAACGACGGGCGCATGGAGGTCGCGATCAACACGATCGGCAACCGGCTCGTCCTGCTCCGGCCGGCCGGGCCCGTCGGCCACTGGCTCGACGTGAGGCTCGACTCGTTCGCCCCGGGCGCGACCGTCACGGCGGTGCTGCCGTCGGGCCGCCGGCTCGTCCGGGACGTGCAGGCGGGCGGCAGCTACCTGTCCTCGGAGGATCCGCGCGTCCACTTCGGTCTCGGCGGCGCGGCGACGCTGCGCGAGCTCGTCGTCCGCTTCCCCGACGGCGGCTTCACGCGGCTCACCGGCGTCCGCGCCGACCGGGTCGTCGACGTCGCGCGGCCCGCCACGCGCGTCGCCGCGAGCGCCGCCGCGCAGACGCCCGTCCTCGGCGCGTCGTGCCGGCCGGGCAACCTCGGCGGCCGCTCGGTCGCGCGGATCTGGGACGAGACGGCGCTGGCGGTGCTCCGGCAGGGGAACGCGGCGCCGACGACGCAGGCGCGCGACCTCTTCCACCTGTCGGCGGCGATGTGGGACGCGTGGGCGGCGTACGATCCGGCGGCCGCCGGCTACGTGTACACGGGGAAGGCGACCGCGGCCGACGTCGCCGCCGCCCGCAACACCGCGATCAGCTACGCCGCGTACCGCCTGCTCCTCTGGCGCGCGTCCCACGACGCGAACCTCGTCCGGACGTTCGGCCTGCTCACGTCGACGATGCGGTCGCTCTGCTACTCGACGAGCTTCACGAGCACGACCGCCGACTCGCCGGCGGCGCTCGGGAACCGGATCGCCGCCGCGCTGATCGCGTACGGGCGCCACGACGGGTCGCTCGAGGCGCAGCACTACGCCGATCCGAGCTACGTCGACCAGAACGCGCCCATGGTCGTGAGCCAGCCGGGCTCGTCGATGCACGACCCGACGCTCTGGCAGCCGCTCGCGCTCACGCAGACCGCGGTGCAGGGGCTCGCGCCGGTCCCCGCCGAGGTGCAGTCGTTCGTCGGCGCGCAGTGGGGCGGCGTCCGGCCGTTCGCGCTGCGGAAGAGCGACGTCGGTCCTCCTCCGATCGGCGACGCCTCGAGCCGCTCGTACAAGCAGCAGGCCGTCGCCGTCGTCCGCGCGGTGAGCACGCTCCCGAAGACGCCGATCGTGTCCTCGTCGCCGGTTGCCTGGAACGCGCGCGCGAACGCCGCCGTCCCCTCGTCGCTCGGGCGGGACGTCAGGCTCTACCTCGCGCTCAACGGCGCGCTGCACGACGCCGCGATCGCCGCCTGGGGCGCGAAGCGCGAGTACCAGGCGGCGCGCCCGATCTCGATGATCCGCTACGAGGCCTTCCAGGGCCAGTCGAGCGACCCGAAGGGCCCGTCCTACAACGCCGAGGGGCTGCCGCTCGTGCCGGGGCTGATCGAGCTGGTCACGAGCAGGACGCGGGGCCCGCTCGCGGCCGACGTCGGGCAGGTCGCGGTCATGACGCGGAAGGGCTGGGTGCTCGGCACGCGCTGGACGCCGGTCCGGCCGACGCCGCCGTCGCCGGGTTGGGTCTCGGGCGACTCCGCCTTCGCCTACGCCGCGAGCGCGGTGCTCACGCGCGCGACCGGGCGCTCCTTCGCCGCCGCCGCCGGGCGGGCGAGCGCGTCCGACGTCGCCGCCGGCATCGACATCCCGGCGGACGTCGCCGCAGGGAGGAAGCTCGGCGTCGCGGCCGGGCGGAGCGCGTGGTCGCTCGCCCAGCGCTATTTCAGCGGCGCCGCCGGACGCTAGCGGCCCGACCGCACCTGCAGGCGGCGCGCGATCGTGTCGAGCGTCACGGCGAAGAGGAGGATCAGTCCCGTGACGATGTAGATGATGCCGGTCGCGTAGCCGGCCGTGTTCAGGCCGTTCGAGACGGTCGCGATCACGAGCGCGCCGAGGAACGCGCCGCGCACCTCGCCGCGGCCGCCGAACAGGCTGACCCCGCCGATCACGGCCGCCGCGATCGAGTTGAGCAGCAGGGTGCCGCCGCCGAAGTTGAGGTCGACCGAGTTGACGTTGGCGGCGAGGATGATGCCGCCGCACGCCGCCATCGCGCCCGAGATCATGAACACGAGGATCCGGATCCGGTGCACGTTGATGCCCGCGCGCCTCGCCGCCTCCGCGTTGCCGCCGACCGCGTAGACGTGGCGGCCGAACGTCGTCCGCTTCGCGAGGAACGTCAGCACGATCAGGAACACGACGACGATGACGCCGGCGAGCGGGAGCCCGAGCGGGTTGCCCTGCACGTAGGAGTGGTTGCAGATCGCGACGACGCCGAAGCTCGCGGCCGCGACGCCGAGCACCTTCGCGATCATCGTTCCCTTGTTCTTGGTCGGGATCCCGGCCCGGCGGTGCGACACGACCGTCCAGATCACCGAGATCAGATAGAGCCCCGTGACGAGCGCGGCGATCAGCCACCCGGCGGTGTGCGAGAAGAAGTAGCTCGCCGTGTAGTTGATCCAGCGGTCCTGGATGATGATCGAGCCCGGCTGCTCGAGTCGTTGCAGAATCACCCCCTGCCACACGAGGTAGCCCGCGAGGGTGACGACGAAGGACGGCACGCCGACGTAGGCGACGATCGAGCCCTGGCCGGCGCCGATCGCGGCGCAGATCGCGACGGCGCAGAGCATCGCCAGCAGGCCGTTGATCTCGTGCCCGCTGCCGGGCAGCTGGAGCTCGGCCACCGTCAGCGCGCCGATGCCGGCGACGTAGCTGATCGAGAGGTCGATCTCGCCGAGGAGGAGGACGAAGACGACGCCGTACGCGAGCATCGCCGTCCCGGCCATCTGGATGATGATGTTGACGAAGTTGGTGGCGGTGAAGAAGTTCGTCGCCTTGAAGCTGAAGAAGACGACGATGAAGATCAGCCCGATGACGATCGGGAGCACGCCGAGGTTGCCCGACTTCATGTTGTCGTAGGCCCGGTGGAGCAGGCCTGCGACGCCCTGCGGCGCCTCCTGCGCGGCGGGCTTGCCCTCGGCGGCGGCTCCTGCGGTCGTCACGACGCGGGCCCCGTCGCCGTCGTCTGGGGGATGCCGGAGACCTTCGTCGGCTGGCCGGCGGTGATCGCCTCGACGATCTCCTGCTGGGTCGTCTTGTCGCGCTCGAACAGGCCGACGTTCCGGCCGAGGCGGAGGACGGCGATCCGGTCCGCCGTCTCGAAGACGTCGTGGAGGTTGTGCGAGATGATCACGACGCCGAGCCCCTGCTGGCCGAGGCGGCGCACGAGCTCGAGCACCTGTTCCGTCTGCGCGACGCCGAGCGCGGCCGTCGGCTCGTCGAGGATGACGAGCTTCGAGTTCCACATCACGGCGCGCGCGACGGCGACGGACTGGCGCTGGCCGCCGGACAGGGTCGCCACCGTCTGGCGCACGGAGTTGATCGTCGTCACGCGCAACGACGTCAGGGTCTCGGCGGTGTGCTGCTCCATCACCGGCTCGGTGAGAACCTCGAAGTTGTTCGCCTCCCGCCCGAGGTACATGTTCTGGACGACGTCGAGGTTGTCGCAGAGCGCGAGGTCCTGGTAGACGACCTCGATCCCGAGGTTGGCGGCGTCCTTCGGACTGTGGATGTGCACCTCGCGGCCCTCGAACAGGATGTCGCCCTCGTCGGCCGCGTGCGTGCCGGCGACGCACTTGATGAGCGTCGACTTGCCCGCGCCGTTGTCGCCGACGAGCGCCATCACCTCGCCGGCCCGCACCTCGAAGTCGACGTCGGTCAGCGCCTGGACGGAGCCGAACGACTTCGTGATGCCGCGGAGTTCGAGAAGTGGGGCCTCGGTCACCGACACCGGTGCTTTCCTACCACAAACGAGAAGGGGACGCCCGCCCGGGCGCCCCCTTCGTCGCGTTCGCTCGGCATCGGCCTACTTGCAGTACTGCGCGTACGTGCCGACGCAGACGTCGCTCTTCTTCAGGAACTTGTCCGTGAAGAGCCGCGTGTAGTTCGCCTTCGTGATCCAGATCACCGGAAGGGCGTACGTGGGCTCGTTCTTCGAGCCGTTCTTCCGGACCCCGTTCGTCTTCGGCTTCTGGCCCTTGAGGAGGGCGACGGCGGCCGCGGCCGCTGCGTTCGCCTCGTCCGGCACGTACTTGTAGACCGTGCCGCTCTGCCAGCCGGCGAGGATGTACTGGACGCCCTGCGGCGTCGCGTCCTGCCCGCTCAGCGGGATCGGCTTCAGGTGCCGGGCCTTCTCGTCCGCGATCACCGCGCCGGCGATGTTGTCGTTCGCCGCGATGGCCGCCTGGATGTTGTTGTTCGTCTTGACCAGCATCTGGGCGTAGATCGGCCCCGCGTTCGTGGCGAGCCAGTCGGGCACGAACTGCTGCGGGCCCTTCGTCAGCTTGCCGGCCTTGAAGAGCGGGTTGAGGATGTCGTCGTTCCCGCTCTTGAACCAGAACGCGTTCTGGTCGGTGGGGCCGCCCCAGAGCTCGGCGACCACGGAGCTCGGCTTGTAGGTGCCGTTCGCCTTCATCCCGGCGATGATGCCGTTGGCCTGCGCGCGCCCGACGGCGTTGCCGTCGAACGTGACGTAGACGGAGGCGGTGCCGCCGGTCACCTGGCGGTCGTAGTCGATCGCGTACCCGCCCTTCGACGTGAACAGCTTCTCGATCGACGAGGCCGAGCCGTTGTCGAGAGCGGTCTCGACGACGACCTTCGCGCCTGCGGCGAGGCACGCGCTGGCCTGCGCCTTCTGCTTCTGCGGGTCGTTCAGCGCGTTCGTGATCGAGTACGTGACGCCCGCGGCCTTCAGCGCCTTGGCGAAGTCGGGGGCGTCGAACTGCACCCAGCGGACGGACGACTTCGTGTCCGGCAGCAGGACGCAGACCTGGACGCTCGCCTTCTTGTGCGCGACGCCCGCCGAGGCGCCCGTCGCGATCAGCGCGGCGGCTCCGAGCACGACGACGGCGATGTAAACCGTCGATCTGCGAAAGACCTTCCTCACGCTCACTCCTTTACTGGTTGGACGGCTGCCGTTTGGAGGTTCGACGCCTGCCGACTCAATAGGTTGGACGACTGTCGTTCCGGCGATCCACGCGCGGAAACCCTTCCATGAAACCGCGACCGGGGTCAAGTGGCGGACACGACGACCGGCGCGTCCGGGCACGAGATCGAGCCCGACGGAGTAGGGTCAGGCGTATGAAAACCTCACTCGGAATCTGGGCGTTCGGGTCCATGATCACGCGCTTCGTCCCGGGCGGCTACCAGCCGCAGCACGCCGGCGAGACGACGGTGGAGAAGGTCCGCCGGGCGGTCGAGGGACTGGGCGATCTGATGGACGACTACGAGTTCCACTACCCGCAGGAGCTGTCGCCGGACAATCTCGACGACGTGCGAGCGGCGCTCGAAGGGCACGGCATCTACTGCGTCGCGACGGGGCTCCACTTGGATCCGAAATTCGGCAAGGGCGGCCTCTCGTCCCCCGACGACTCGATCCGTGCGGACGCCGTAAAGCGCACAATCGAGGCCGCCGACTTCGCCGGGTCGATCGGCGCGAACTTCATCATCTGGCCGGGGATCGAGGGCTACAACTACCCGTTCCAGACCCCGTACGCCGACAGCTGGGCCCGCCTCATCGACGGGGTCGGCCAGGCGGCGCAGCGGTGCAGGGACCACGGGGTGCAGCTGTTCCTCGAGCACAAGAACTCCGAGCCGGCGATGAAGATCTTCATGCGCAACATCGGGATGACGCTGCACGTCATCCACTCGCTGCGGACGCAGGGGATCGACAACGTCAAGGTGAACATGGACTGGCAGCACCTGCTGATGAACGGCGAGAACCTCGCCGAGTACGCGGCGATGCTCGCCGCGCAAGGGCTGCTCGGCCACCAGCACGCGAACTCCGGCTGGGGCACCTTCGACGACGACAACATGGTCGGCACGACGGCGTTCATGGAGACGCTCGAGCTCGCGCTCGAGCTCCGGCGCGCGGGCTACGGCGACCACGGCGAGCGGCTCGGCTTCGACCTCTACCCGTACACCGAGGACGCGGTGGCGGCGGTGAGGCGGAGCGTGCTCCAGTGGCGGTTCATCGACTCCGTCGCGGGGCGGATCGACGACGCGGCGCTCCGCGCCGCCCAGCACGGGAAGGACGCCGTCGCGGCCTACGAGCTCGTCTACGCCGCGCTCGGTGCCTGATCGTTCGGAGCGGACGGGCCCGCTCGTCGGCCTCGACGTCGGCACGACCGGCGTCAAGGCGGTCGCGGTCACCGCGACGGGCGAGGTGCTCGCCCGCGCCGAGCGCGGCTACCCGCTGTCGACGCCGCACCCCGGCTGGTCGGAGCAGGATCCGGAGGACTGGTGGGACGCGGCGCAGGCGGCGCTCGCCGACCTCGCCGTCGAGCCGGCCGCGATCGGGCTGTCCGGCCAGATGCACGGGCTCGTCGCGCTCGACGCGCACGACCGCGTCCTCCGGCCGGCGATCCTCTGGAACGACCAGCGCACGGGCGCCGAGTGCGCCGAGATCGAGGACCGCGTCGGCCTCGAGCGGCTGATCGAGCTGACCGGCAACCGTGCGCTCGCCGGCTTCACCGCGCCGAAGCTCCTCTGGCTCCGCCGCCACGAGCCCGACGTGTACGCCCGGATCGAGCGGATCCTGCTGCCGAAGGACTACGTGCGCCTGCGGCTCACCGGCGAGCACGCGATCGACGTCGCGGACGCGTCGGGCACGCTGCTCTTCGACGTCCGCCGCCGCAGGTGGTCGGAGGAGGTCCTCGATCTCCTGGAGCTCCCGGCGTCGTGGCTCCCGCCCGCGTTCGAGTCGACGGCGATCGCGGGGGCCGGCGACCAGGCTGCGGGGGCGCTCGGAATGGGGATCGACCGGCCCGGGCCGCTGTCGGTCGTCCTCGGCACCTCGGGGGTCGTCTTCGCGGCGCTGCCCGCGTACCGGCCGGAGCCGGAGGCGCGGCTCCACGTCTTCTGCCACGCCGTGCCGGAGACGTGGCACGCGATGGGGGTGATGCTCTCGGCGGCCGGCTCGCTGCGCTGGCTGCGGGACAACGTCGTCGGCGGGAGCTACGACGAGCTGACGGCCGAGGCGTCGGGCTGGGCGCCGGGGACGGAGGGCCTGCTCTTCCAGCCGTACCTCGCGGGCGAGCGGACCCCGCACGCGGACCCGCACGCGCGGGGCGCGTTCGTCGGGCTGTCGCTCCGCCACGAGCGCGGCGCCCTCGTCCGGGCGCTGCTCGAGGGCGTCGCGTACGGGCTCCGCGACTCGCTCGAGCTGCTGAAGGAGCTCGGCGTCGAGGCCGAGGTCGGCCGCGTCTCCGGCGGCGGCGCCCGCAGCGGGCTCTGGCTGCAGATCGTCGCCTCGGTGCTCGGGCTGCCGCTCGAGCGCACCGCCGCGTCGGAGGAGGGCGCCGCCTTCGGGGCGGCGCTCCTGGGCGGCGTCGCGAGCGGCGCGTTCGCCGACGCGGCCGAGGCGGTCGCCGCCTGTGTCCACGTCACCGACCGGATCGAGCCCGACCCGGACTGGCGGGCCGCGTACGACGAGGGCTACGCCCGCTACCGCGGGCTCTACCCGGCCCTGCGTCCGCTCGAGGCGCGCTAGGTTCGCAGGACGACTTCCAACGCCGTTCCGCGCCCCGGCGTCGAGGTGAGGGAGAAGCCGCCCTCGATCGACTCGGCCCGGGCCCGCATGTTCTTCAGGCCCTGGCCCGCCGCCGTCTCCTCGCCGTCGAAGCCCTCGCCGTCGTCGTGGATGGTGACGAACCGCTCCCCGAACGGCCGCATCCCGATCACGACCTCGGCGCGGGTCGCCTTCGCGTGCTTGCGGACGTTGCCGAGCCCCTCCTGGACGATGCGGAAGATCTCGATCTGCTCGTCGGGGGCCAGCCTGACCGAGCGGTCGATCTCGAGCTCGACCTCGAGCGCCCCATCCGCGGTGAGGAACTCGATGTAGCGCCGCAGCGCCGCGTCGAACGGCGCGGTGCCGCCGGCGGCGGACAGGGCCAGGATCGCGAAGCGCGCCTCCTGCTGGGCGAGCACGGCCGCCTCCTTCAGCCGCGGCAGCACGTCGGCGACCGGCGCGCCGGCCTCGAGCATCGACGCGTGCGTCGACAGCGCGAAGAGGATCTGCGCGAGGCCGTCGTGGATGTCGCTCGCGACGCGTGCGCGCTCCCCGGCGACCGCCCGCCCGAACTCCGCCGAGCGGATCGCCCGCCAGGTGCCGATGAGCATCAGCCCGTACGCGAGCATGCGCAGGAAATCGCCGTACGAGACCATCGAGCTCGCCAGCAGCGGCTGGAAGACGTAGTGGAGCGACGCGAACAGCATCAGCGTGAACCCGAGCGCGAGCCAGCTCGCGAGGTCGTCGTCGCGGCGGCGGAAGCGCTCGCTCCAGCCGACGACGGAGACGAGGAACAGGAACGCGAGCAGCGCGAGCGTGGCGGTGAGGTAGAACGGCTGTAGTCCCTCCTCCGGCGAAGTCAGCGCCGGCAGGTCGGAGCCGGCGGCCTGCAGCAGCGACCACGCGACGAAGAGCGCGAGTCCCGCCGCGGCGACCGCGTTCGCGATCGCCCAGTCCCGGTACTTGCTTCGGCCCCGGACGAGCGGCGCCGCCGCGATCAGGGCCTGCCCGATGATCGCGCCGAGCAGGGCAGCCCACGCCTCCGCCGGCTTGACGTGTCCCCGTCCGAGCTGCGGGCCGATCGCGAAGACCGCGGACGAGAGCGAGATGACGAAGAAGCCGCTCGCCAGCAGCAGGTCGAGGCGCCGCCCCTCGACCGAGAAGCGGACGGCCGCGAGCAGGGCGACGAGCAGGCCGGCGAGCGCCATCGTCGTCTGGAGGACGAGCCGGAGCTGCGGCAGGTCGTAGCGGGTGCGGAAGACCGGGTACACAAGGAACAGCGCCAGCAGGGCGCCGAGCAGCAAGGCGAGGAGGATCTCGCCCCAGAGCCAGTTCTCGTACTCGCTGCGAGCTTCTTGCACGTTCCTCTTGTCGGCAGGAGGCTCCGTGCCGATAAGGGGTACGTGGCTGCACGGATCCTCATCGTCGACGACCACCCGCTGACCCGCGAGGCGCTCTCCTCGCTCCTGTCGGCGCACGGCTTCGAGGTCGCCGGCGAGGCGGCCGACGGCGCCGGCGCGATCGAGGCGGCCGCGCGGCTCCGGCCCGATCTCGTCCTGCTCGACCTGTCCATGCCCGGGATGGACGGCCTCCAGGCGCTGCCGCGCCTGCGCGAGGCGGCGCCCGAGTGCGAGGTCGTCGTGCTCACCGCCTCCGGCACCGAGACGAACCTGCTCTCGGCGATCCGGGGCGGCGCGGCCGGCTACCTGCTGAAGTCCGAGCCGCCCGAGCGGATCGCCGCCTTCCTCGACGGCGTGGCGAACGGCGAGGCCGCGCTCTCGGGCTCGGTCGCGCGCCGGCTGCTCGAGCAGGTGCGCAGCGGCAACGGCCGCGGCTCCGGCGTCCCGGACGAGATCGCCTCGGCCCTCTCCGCCCGCGAGGTCGAGGTGCTGCTCCTCCTCGACGAGCACCTCGGCACCGAGGAGATCGCGAAGCGCCTGTTCATCTCGGAGCACACCGTCCGCTCGCACGTGAAGAGCCTGCTGCGGAAGCTCGGCGTCTCCTCCCGCCGCGAGGCGCTGGAGCGGCTCGCCGTTGCCCGCGGGTAGCGGCGACTCACCCACCGCGGGGGATCAGGTTCACCAGCCCGGGGGCAGGAGACGCGGGCCGGTCCCGTCGATGGTCCACTCAGACAATGACGGCCCCTTCCACGCGGGGCGATGGCGGAAGTTCAGTACTGCGGCAGCGAGCGGCCCCTCTCGAGGGGCCGCTCGCTATTCGGAGGACGGATGAGTGAAGCCGTCGAGGGCCGCGTCGACGAGGCCGGGCAGGGTGTCGAGCTCGTAGCCGCCCTCGAGGACGCCGGCGACCCGGGGGGCGAGCCCGGCGCAGCGGGCGGCGAGCTCGCGGAACCCGTCCTCGCTGACGCGCATGTCCGCGAGCGGGTCGTCGACGTGCGCGTCGAAGCCGGCCGAGACGAGCACGAGCTCCGGCTCGAAGCGGGCGACGGCCGGCTCGACGGTGTGCTCGAACGCGTGCAGGTACTCCTCGTCCCCGGAGCCCGCCGACATCGGGACGTTCACGGTCGTCTCGCGCTGCTCGGTCGGCCCGCCCGAGCCCGGATAGAACGGCCACTGGTGGAGCGAGCAGAAGAGGACGCTGTCGTCGTCCCAGAAGATCGCCTGCGTGCCGTTGCCGTGGTGGACGTCGAAGTCGACGATCGCAACCCGCTCGAGGTCGAGTGCCTGCTGGGCCGCACGCGCCGCGACGGCGACGTTGTTGAACAGGCAGAAGCCCATCGCCCGGCCCGGCAGCGCGTGGTGCCCGGGCGGGCGGACGAGCGCGAAGCCGCCCCGGAGCGCCGCCTCGATCGCCGTCCCCGCCGCGAGCGACGCCGCCTCGAAGCTCGTCTCGGTGCAGATCGTGTCGTAGTCGAGCCACTGGGGATCCTCGGTCGACCGGATGCGCCGGACGTGCTCGGGCTCGTGGCAGAGCAGGAGCTCCGCCTCGGTCGCGCGGCGGCCCTCCGACCAGAGGGGCTGGTGCTCGAGCAGGACGGCGAGCCGCTCCGGCCGCTCGGGATGGTGGCCGGTCGGATGCAGGCGCGCGAGCGCAGGATGCGTCAGGACGTCGATGGCCCGATCACCCGAGGGAGGCTAGCCGCCCGGCGAGGGCGCCCAGTCCGAGGCCGTCGGCGAAGGATGACGCCTCCGCCCACTGTGGTGTCTGGTCTTCGAGGGGAGGAAGAGGGGCGGAGGCGTCCATCGTCGCGATTCGCCGGTAGAGGCGCAATTCCTCCGCCTCCGTCGCGAAGCGCCCGTCGGCGAGCATCGCCTCGAGCGTGCCGTACCGCCGGAGCAGCTCGGCCGCCTTCTTCGGGCCGATGCCGCGGGCGCCGGGGAGCTTGTCGGACGGGTCGCCGCGGAGCGCGATCAGGTCCGGCACCTGCGCCGGCTCGACGCCGTAGCGCTCGTGCACCTCGGCCGGGCCGATGCGCGCCATCTCGCTGACCCCCTTCGTCGGCTGGAGGATCGTCACGCGCTCGCCTGCGAGCTGGAACGCGTCGCGGTCGGAGGTCGCGACGAGCACGTCGCCGTCCCACGCGCGCGCGCCGGCGGCGAGGAAGTCGTCCGCCTCGTAGCCGGGATGCTTCGCGGCGGCGAATCCCAGCGCGCGGACGAAGTCCGGGAGGACCTCGAGCTGCTCGATCAGCGCCTCGTCGAACACGCGGCCCGACTGGTACGCGGGAAACGCCTCGTGGCGGTACGTCGGGGCGGTGAGCGTGTCCCAGCCGACGAGCACGGCCGCCGGACGCTCCTGCTGCCACAGGCGCGTGAGCATGTTCGCGAAGCCGACGACGGCGTTCAACCGCACCGACTTCGGGACCCCGTGGTAGGCGCGGTGCGCGAACGAGTCGCCGTCGACCGCCAGCAGGACCCCGGTCAGAGCGACGCCTCGAGTTCGTAGATCCGCTCCATCAGCCGCTCGGTCGCCCGCTGCGCCGCCTCGTGGCCGTCGAGCCCGCGCAGGTCGTCGAGCTCGACCGGCCGCCCGTAGACGACGCGGAGCTTCCCGAGCCGGAGCAGCCGGTCGGTGCCGCTGACCGCGGCCGGCACGAGCGGGACGCCGGCCTCGAGCGCGATCCGCGCGGCCCCGGTGCGCGGCCGCGCCTCGAACTTCTTCACGAGCCCCTTCCTCCGCCGGGTGCCCTCGGGGAACATCGCGATCGCGTTCCCCTCGCGCGCGAGCCTGATCGCGGTGTCCATCGCGACGACGTCCCGCTGCCCGCGCCTCACCGGGAAGGCGCCCGCGCCGTCGACGACGAGCTTCAGCGGGAACCAGTACAGCTCCGACTTCGCCATGAAGCGGAGCCACGTCCTCGGCCAGAGCGGGAGCCCGAGCGGCCACGGATCGAAGCTCGAGAGGTGGTTGCAGGCGAGCACGAAGCCGCCGTCCGGCAGGTTCTCAGTCCCCCGCGCCTCGAGGCGGTAGAGGCCGTGGAGGACGGGCCAGCTGAGGGCGGCGATGACGTTGTAGAGGGCGGGGGGCCGCATCAGGGGGAGTATTCACCTTCCAAGCCGGGCGCTATCGTGACCAGCCGTGCCCGGGGGAACCCACAAGCGCCTCGTCATCGTCGAGTCGCCCGCGAAGGCGAAGACGATCGCGGGCTACCTCGGCAAGGACTTCGTCGTCGAATCGAGCGTCGGCCACATCCGCGACCTGCCGGAGCGCGCGGCCGACATCCCGGAGCGCTACAAGAAGGAGCCGTGGGCGCGGCTCGGCGTCGACGTCGAGCACGGGTTCGAGCCGATCTACATCGTCGACCCGGACAAGCGGAAGAAGGTGAGCGAGCTGAAGAAGCTCCTCGCCGGCTCCGACGAGCTCCTGCTCGCGACGGACGAGGACCGCGAGGGCGAGGCGATCGCCTGGCACCTGCTCCAGGTGCTGCAGCCGAAGGTGCCGGTACGCCGGATGGTCTTCCACGAGATCACGCGCGACGCGATCGAGCGCGCGCTCGACGAGCCGCGCGACGTCGACCAGCGGCTCGTCGACGCGCAGGAGACGCGGCGCATCCTCGACCGGCTCTACGGCTACGAGCTCTCGCCGGTGCTCTGGAAGAAGGTGATGCGCGGGCTCTCCGCCGGGCGCGTCCAGTCGGTCGCGACGCGGCTCGTCGTCGAGCGCGAGCGCGAGCGGATGGCGTTCGTCCCCGCCGGCTGGTGGGACCTCGAGGCGACGTTCGACCCGGAGTCCTTCACGGCGCGGCTCGTCGGGCTCGACGGGAAGCGCGTCGCGCAGGGCCGCGACTTCGGCCCCGACGGGAAGCTGCGCGGCGCGGACGCGCTCCAGCTCGACGAGGCGGCCGCGCGCGGCCTGGCCGAGCGGCTCGACGGCGCGTCGTTCCGCGTCTCACGGGTCGAGGAGAAGCCGTACGTGCGCCGGCCGAGCGCGCCGTTCATGACCTCGACGCTGCAGCAGGAGGCGAGCCGCAAGCTCCGTTTCACCGCGCAGACGACGATGCGCGTCGCCCAGCGCCTGTACGAGAACGGCTACATCACGTACATGCGCACCGACTCGACGACGCTGTCGGAGTCGGCGCTGAAGGCGGCGCGCTCGCAGGCCGCGTCGCTCTTCGGGCCGGAGTACGTGCCGGCCCAGCCGCGGCGCTACGAGCGGCGGGTGAAGAACGCGCAGGAGGCGCACGAGGCGATCCGCCCCTCCGGCGACGTCTTCCGGACGCCGCAGGAGGTCGAGCGCGAGCTGACCCGCGACGAGCACCGGCTGTACGAGCTGATCTGGATCCGCACGGTCGCCTCGCAGATGGCGGACGCGAAGGGCCAGACCGTCTCGCTGCGGATCGCCGGCACCTCGTCGGCGGGCGAGGAGGCGGAGTTCGGCGCCTCCGGCACGGTCATCACCTTCCGCGGCTTCCTCGCCGCGTACGAGGAGGGCCGCGACGAGGCGGGCGGCAACGGGGCCGGCGACTCCGACGAGGAGCGGCGGCTGCCGCAGCTCGCCGAGGGCGACCCGGTGACGCTGCTCGCGCTCGAGCCGCAGGGGCACGAGACGAACCCGCCGCCCCGCTACACCGAGGCGACGCTCGTTCGGACGCTCGAGGAGCTCGGGATCGGCCGCCCGTCGACGTATGCCTCGATCATCGGGACGATCCTCGACCGCGGCTACGTCTTCAAGAAGGGGACGGCGCTCGTCCCGTCGTTCCTCGCCTTCGCGGTCACCGGGCTGCTCGAGCAGCACTTCGGGCAGTTCGTCGACTACGACTTCACCGCGCGGATGGAGGACGACCTCGACCGGATCGCCTCCGGCGACGAGCACCGCGTCGAGTGGCTCCGCCGCTTCTACTTCGGCGAGGACGGCGACGGGCTCCACCAGCTGGTCTCCGATCTCGGCGGCATCGACGCGCGCGAGGTCAACTCGATCGAGATCGGCAACGGGATCGTCCTGCGCGTCGGCCGGTACGGGCCCTACCTCGAGCGCGACGGGCAGCGCGCGAACGTCCCCGAGGACGTCGTCCCGGACGAGCTGACGGTCGAGCGCGCGGAGGAGCTGCTGGCCCAGCCGTCGGGCGACCGCGTGCTCGGCGTCGAGCCGGAGACCGGCCGCGAGATCTCCGTGCGCACCGGCCGCTACGGCCCGTACGTCACCGAGGTGCTGCCGGAGGGCTCGAAGGAGAAGCCGCGGACCGCGTCGCTCTTCAAGTCGATGTCGCCGGAGACGGTGACGCTCGACGAGGCGCTGCAGCTGCTCCGCCTTCCGCGCGTCCTCGGCGTCGGCGAGGACGGGGAGGAGATCGTCGCGCGCAACGGCCGCTACGGCCCGTACGTCCAGAAGGGGAAGGAGTCGCGGTCGCTCGAGACGGAGGAGCAGCTGCTGACGATCGGGCTCGACGAGGCGCTCGCGGTGCTCGCCCAGCCGCGCCAGCGCCGCGGGCAGCGGCAGGCGGCGGCGCCGCTGAAGGAGCTCGGCCCGGACCCGGCGACGGGCAAGCCGATCGTCGTCAAGTCGGGCCGCTACGGCCCGTACGTGACCGACGGCGAGACGAACGCGAGCCTCCGCCAGGGCGACGACCCGGAGGCGCTGGAGCTCGACCGGGCGGCGGAGCTGCTGGCCGAACGGCGGGCCAAGGGGCCGGCGACGAAACGCCCCGGCGGGCGCCGCCGCAAGGCGTCCTGAACGGCCAACTTCCCTCGACTGCTCCACGTCGTACAATAGGAGGACGAAGCTTCCCGTCCCGGCGCAAAACCACCTGTCCGTCTTCGCGGAATGACACCGGCGCAGGGCACGTTCGAAGTCTCGGAACCCGGCTCCCCGAGCCGGGTGGTGGTTCCCCTGGCAAGCGGAGGATTTCCCTCCTAGAGTGAGAAGGTTTGCTGACGCTCTCGACGCAGGACCGAAAGGACTGAGAGGACACTGACGCAGAACCAGCTTCACGAATTGCTCGAGACCGACCAGGCGCGTGCCCTCGTCGAGGGCGCCGAGGAGCGCGGCTACATCGAGCCGGCGGAGTTCGAGGCGTTCGCGCTCGAGCTCGACCTCAACGAGGAGGAGGTCGAGGAGCTGACGCGCGAGCTCGAGCGGATCGGTCTCGAGATCGGCCAGCCGGCCGCCGAGGGAGAGGCGGACAAGGAGAAGGAAAAGGCCGCCGCCGAGGCGGAGCCGGAGCCCGCGCCTGCGGCGGAGCTCTCCGGGGCGGCCGACAGCCTCCAGCTCTTCCTCGCCGACGTCGGCCGCCACAAGCTGCTGACCGCGGCGGAGGAGGTCATGCTCGCGAAGCAGATCGAGCGCGGCGACCCGACCGCGAAGCGGCGGATGATCGAGTCCAACCTGCGTCTCGTCGTGTCGATCGCCAAGGGCTATCGCGGGCTTGGCGTGCCCTTCCTCGACCTGATCCAGGAGGGGACGCTCGGCCTGAACCGCGCGGTCGAGAAGTTCGACTGGCGGCGCGGCTACAAGTTCTCGACCTACGCGACGTGGTGGATCCGGCAGTCGGTGCAGCGCGCGGTCGCGAACCACGCGCGCACGATCCGCGTGCCGGTGCACGTCGTCGAGCGCCAGCAGAAGCTGTCGCGCGCCGCGCGGCGGCTCGAGGTCGAGCTGGGCCGCGAGCCGACGAAGGACGAGCTCGCCGAGGCGACCGGGCTGCCGATGCAGCACGTCGACGAGGCGCTCGGGGCCGCGCACGCGTCGGTCTCGCTGAACCAGACGGTCGGCGCGGACGACGAGGGGGAGCTCGGCGACCTGTTCGCCGATCGCGAGGCGGCCGACCCGTTCGACGAGGCCGAGGAGTCGCTCCGGCGCCAGGGCGTCCGGCGCGCGCTCGACGCGCTCCCCGAGCGGGAGCGGCGGATCCTCGAGCTGCGGTTCGGCTTCGAGGGCGAGCCGTGGACGCTCGAGGCGATCGGCAACGAGCTCGACCTGACGCGCGAGCGCGTCCGCCAGCTCGAGGGGCAGGCGCTGGCCCGCCTCGGCGCGCTGCGCGACCTGATCAGCGTCGCCGCCTAGCCCGTCTAGAACAGACCCGTCTCCTGTGGACGAGGCTCCGGTGGGCGGGTCCGGGGGTCTGACCCCGGGACGCGTCCGCCGAGCCGGCGAACGCGCTCCGCGGCGCGGAGGATCGCCTCGAGCTCGAGCGGCGCGACGAGCAGCTCGGGCGGCGGCCTGCGCAGGAACGAGCCGACGAGCAGCAGCTCGTCGAGACAGGTCCGGGGGTCTGACCCCGGGACGTGTCCCGCCGCCGCGAGACCCGCCTGGATCTCGAGGTGCCCGCCGCCCGGCGGGAGCGTGCGGACGTCGGCGACGCGCCCGCCGGCGACGAAGAAGGCCCGCGCGTGCCCGGGCTCCGCGGCGGGGACGACGAGACAGCGCTCGAGCGCGAACAGCCGCGCCGTGCGGTCGAGCTCGCGGCAGACCCGCTCGAGCGCGTCGATCCGGTCGCGCAGGCGGGCGGCGTCCTCGAACCGCCGCGCGTCGCTGAGATCCGCCAGCTTGCGGCGCAGCCGCGGCAGCGCCGACGCCGGTCGCCCGAGCTCGTCCGCCTCGAGCGCGCGCGCGGCCAGCTGCGCCGTCCGCCGCGAGCCGATCGGCCCGACCGCCGCCGGCTGCGACGACGCGACGACGCCGTCCCCGCGCCGGCGGAGCCAGACGAACCGGTCGGGCCGGGCCACCCGCGCGTTCGCCGGCGGGCGCAGCTCGCGGATCAGCCGCAGCTCCTCGAGCGCCGCCTCGAGCTCCGAGCCGAGCACGCGCCACTCGATCCGCTCCGCCGCCGCCACCGCCGCCTCGACCGCGGGCCGCTGCCGCTCGGACCGGAAGTACGAGCGCAGGCGCGCGCGCAGGTCGCGGGCGCGCCCGACGTAGAGCACCTGCGCGTTGCGATCGACGAAGAGGTAGACGCCGGGACGCGGCGGCGCGCCGAACGCGAGGTGTCGCTTGTCCCAGACGCGGCGCGTCCGCGTCGCCGCGAGCGCGACGAGGTCGGCGACGGTGCGTGCGCCCCGCTCCTGCGCGAGCCCGATGAGGGCGAGCAGCACCTCGGCGGTCGCGGCCGCGTCCGGCAGCGCTCGGTGGCACGGCTGCGCCGACGTCCCGACGAAGTGCGCGAGCTGCGCGAGGCTCGCGCGCGGCACGCGTCCCGCGAGCAGGCGCCGCGCGAGCGGGACCGTGTCGACGACCGGCGCGGCGATCCGCGACCCGGTCAGCCGCTCCGTCTCCCGATCGAGGAACGCGAGGTCGAAGCGCGCGTTGTGCGCGACGAGCACCGCGTCGCCGGCGAACTCGAGGAACCGCCGGACCGCGAGCGACGGCGGCGGCGCGGCCCGCAGCTGCGCGTCGCGGAGCCCCGTCAGCGCCGACGCGGCGGCCGCCATCGGCATCCCGGGATCGACGAGCGTCTGGAACTCCTCGGCGAGCTCGAGCCCACGCACGCGGACGGCGCCGATCTCGCAGATCTGCGACGAGCCGGGCCGGAGCCCGGTCGTCTCCAGGTCGACGACGACGTACGTCGCCTCCTCGAGCGCGAGCCCCTCGCCCGGCGGCCGCGCGAGCGCCACCGCGTCGCCGCGCCAGACGAGCCGCGCGTCGGCGTCCACGACCTCCGCGAGCAGCGAGCGTGCGAGCGCGACCGGCGCCTGCCGCAGCGCGAACAGCCGCCGCGCCGCCTCGTCCGCGACGACGGGGCCGCGGCGCTCCTCGACGAGCTCCACGAGCCGGTCGGCCGCGTCTAGCCTGAGCTGCATGGCCGACAGCGTAGGCGAACACACGTTCGTTTACCAGCTCACGCCCGTCCGCGCCGAGCCCCGCGACGACGCCGAGCAGGTGACGCAGGTGCTCCCGGGCGAGCCGCTCATCCGGGCGGAGGACGCCCGCGACGGCTGGATCCGCATCCGCACCGCCTACGACTACCCGGGCTGGATCCGCGAGGACGCGCTCGGCGGCGCCGCCGATGCCGGCTGGCTCGCGCGCCACGCCCGCGACCCCGTCGAGGCCGCCCGCGCGCTGCTCGGCGCGCCGTACCTCTGGGGCGGGATGACCGCCGCCGGCATCGACTGCTCCGGGCTCGTCCACATGAGCTACCGCGCCGTCGGCGTGCTCGTCCCGCGCGACGCCGACCAGCAGGAGGAGGCCGGCGAGCCGGTGGCGGAGGGCGAGCTCCGTCCCGGCGACCTGCTCACGTACGGCGACGACCGGGCCGCCGACCACATCGCCTTCTGGCTCGGCGACGGCCGCATCCTCCACTCGACCCGCCGCGAGGACGTGGACGGCGTCGTCGAGGAGCCGGAGCCCGCCGACTTGCGCGTCCGCCGCCGCCGCGCGATCCGATTTCACGAAACCTTCATCTAACTCGGTTCCATCGCAGAACGTCATGTAAGAATGCACCGCGCGACGAGGCGGTCGATCGCCTGTGCCGCGGCCAGCGAAACGAGCCCGGGGAGGTAAGGACTTGAACCGTAGGAATCGGTGGAAGTGGCTGGTAACCGCCGCTTCGTTCTCCGTCGGCGTCGCGCTGGTCGCGGCGGCGTGCGGCGGCGGCGGGGGGAACAAGACGACGACGACGTCGGGATCGACGTCGACGAGCAGCAGCGCCGCCGGGAAGAGCTTCGCGCTGTTCCGGATCGCGACCGACACCGGCACCGACTATCTCGACCCCGGCCTGTCGTACACCGTCGAGGGCTGGGGCGTCATGTGGAACGTCTATCTCCCGCTTCTCGGCTACAAGCACGTGAACGGGCCGGACGGGGCGACCATCGTCCCGTATCTCGCGCAGAGCCTGCCGACGGTCTCGTCGGACGGGAAGACGTACACGCTGACGCTGCGCAAGGGCGTCAAGTACTCCGACGGCACCGCCGTCAAGGCCAGCGACTTCAAGGCGACGATCGAGCGCGACTACAAGGTCGACTCGCCGGGGGTCGGCTTCTTCGGCAACATCGTCGGCGCGAACGAATACTCGAAGACGAAGACCGGCAGCATCAGCGGCATCACGGCGAACGACTCCACCGGCGTGATCACGATCAAGCTGACGCAGCCGCAGGGCGACTTCATGAACATCCTCGCCACCGAGTTCGCGGCGCCGCTTCCGGCCTCGACCCCGGCGAAGGATCAGTCGACGACGCCCGCGCCGTCGACGGGCCCGTACATGATCCAGAGCTACGCGCCGAACAAGCAGATCGTCGAGGTCCGCAACCCGAGCTTCGACGCCTCCCTGTACGGCGGCAACGTCCCCGCCGGCAACCCGGACAAGGTCGTCTGGGACGTCATCGGTGACGACAACGTCGCGCTGCAGCGCGTGATCAGCGGCCAGGACGACTGGCTCGGGTACCACCCGATCCCGCCGGACCGCCTGTCCTCGGTCCAGGCGAAGTACCCGAACCAGATCAAGCTGTTCACGCCGGCGAACACGTACTACTTCTTCATGAACACCCGCGTCGCGCCGTTCAACAACCTGAAGGTGCGGCAGGCGGTGAACTACGCGATCGACCGGCAGGCGCTCGTACGCGTCTACGGCGGTCTCGCCCAGCCGACCGAGCAGGTGCTGCCGCCGACGTACCCGCAGTACAAGAAGATCGATCCGTACCCCTACAACCTCGCGAAGGCGAAGCAGCTGATCGCCCAGGCGGGGGTCAAGGGGATGGCGGTGACCGTCTGGAACCACGACCGCGGCCTCGACCCGAGAGCGACGGCGTATCTGACGGACGTCCTGAACTCGATCGGCCTCAAGGCCACGCAGAAGATCGTGGCCGCGGCCGTCTACTGGACGACGATCGGCAACCAGGCGACGAAGGCGCAGATCGGCTTCGCCGACTGGTTCCAGGACTACCCGCATCCGCTCGACTGGTTCGACGTGCTGCTGAACGGCGAGCGGATCACCCAGACGCACAACAACAACTACGCGAACTTCGACGACGCGTCGGTCAACTCGCAGATCGACGCGCTGAAGAAGGAGCCCACGCTCACCAACGCGGTCAACGCCCGCTGGGCGTCGGTCGACAAGGAGGTCATGGCGCAGGCCCCGTGGGCGCCGTTCCTCAACCGGCAGTTCACGGACTTCTTCCACTCGAACGTCGACCTCAGCTGCTACGTGAACCACGTGCTCTACGAGTTCGACTACTCGACCATCTGCATGAAGTAGGCGGGCGAGGGGACATGCGAGACGCTCGGGGGCGCCGGCGACGGCGCCCCCGGTACCCTTCCAGCCGGAGGAGCTGAGTGGCCCAGCGGGTAACCGAGAGCGAGTTCACGCTCGACACCGCCGCCGAGCTCGCCGCCAGGGAGGAGCCGGCGGCGATTCGCGGCCGGAGCCCGTGGTACCTCGCGTGGCGGCGCCTCCGCCGCAACTACGTCGCCTTCTTCTTCCTCGCGCTGTTCCTTCTCGTCCTCGCCGCGTGCGCGCTCGCGCCCATGTACGCGTCGCACGTCGCGCACACCGGGCCGAACACGAACCACATCCTCGAGACCGTCAAGGTGAACGGGAAGGAGACGCCGGTCGTCTCGCCCGGCGGCGTCATCAACGGCAAGCTCGTCGCCTCGATCCCGATCGGCCCGACCTGGTTCAGCGCCGGCGGCAGGTTCGTGCTCGGCGCCGACCAGAACGGGCGGGACGTCGCCGTTCGCCTCCTCTACGGCGGCCGCACCTCCCTCTTCATCGGGATCGTCTCGTCGGTGATCTGCGTCTTCTTCGCGGTGATCCTCGCGCTCGTCGCCGCCTACTACGGCGGCTGGAGCGACTTCGTGATCACGCGCTTCTTCGACCTGTTCTACGCGTTCCCGGTGATCCTGCTCGGGATCGCGCTCGGGTCGGCGCTCGCGATCAACGGCTTCCACCACTTCGGGATCGACATCCAGAGCGGGAGCATCTGGATCCCGACGCTCGTCATCTCCTACGTTCTCATCCCGTACATCGGACGACCGTTACGCGGCCAGGTGCTGTCGCTCCGCGAGAAGGAGTTCGTCGAGGCGGCGATCGCCCAGGGCGCGAGCCCGTTCCGCGTCATGTTCGTCGAGCTCCTGCCGAACATCGCCAGCTCCGTCCTCGTCTTCTTCACGCTGATCATCGCGAACAACATCATCCTCGAGGCGGCGCTCTCCTTCCTCGGCGCGGGCGTGCAGCCGCCGACGGCGTCGTGGGGGACGCAGATCGCCGACGGGCAGGAGCTGATCGTGACCCGGCCGTGGCTGTCGCTCGCCCCCGGCCTCGCGATCGTCATCACCGTGCTGTCGCTCAACGTCTTCGGCGACGGCCTCCGCGACGCCCTCGACCCGAGGGCGAAGGTGAAGGTGGAGCACTGATGCGCCGATGATGACCTTCCTCGTCAGGCGGACGATCGGCGCGATCCTCGTCTGCATCGCGGTCACCTTCATCGTCTTCCTGATCTTCATCGTCGTCCCCGGCGGCGACCCGGCGCAGCGCATCGCCGGCAAGAACGCGACGCAGCAGAACATCCAGAACATCCGCAAGGACTGGGGCTTCGACAGGCCCTTCTACGTCCAGTACTACAGGATGATGGAGAAGATGTTCAGCGGCCAGCTCGTCTCGTACACGAGCCAGCAGAACGTCCTCGACCAGATCAAGCAGGGCATGCCGGCAACGTTCTCGCTCGCCATCGGCGCCGGGATCATCTGGCTCTTCTTCGGGATCCTCGTGGGGGTGATATCCGCCATCAAGGCGGGCAAGCTGTCGGATCGCGTCATCACGGTCCTCGCCCTCATCGGGATATCCATGCCCGTGTTCTGGCTCGGCATCGTCACGCGCTACTACCTCGCCGAGGGCGGGCTGACGACGCTCTTCCCGGACGGCGAGTACGTGGCGCTGACATCGGACCCGCTGCAGTGGTTCTGGCATCTCGTCCTGCCGTGGCTCGTCCTCGCCGTGCTGTTCATCGGCTTCTACGGCCGCGTGCTGCGCGGAAACGTCCTCGACACCGTCAACGAGGACTACGTCCGGACGGCGAAGGCGAAGGGGCTGCCGCCGAAGCGGATCATGCGGAAGCACGTGCTGCGTCTGTCGCTGATCCCGATCGTCACGCTGTTCGGCCTCGACTTCGCCGCGGTCCTCGGCGGCGGCGCGATCCTCACCGAGACGGTCTTCGACCTGCACGGAGTCGGGCAGTACGCGGCGCAGTCGATCAACAACTTCGACCTGCCGCCGATCATGGGCGTGACGATGTACGGCGCCCTCTTCATCGTCTTCTTCAGCGTGCTCGTCGATCTCTTCTACGCGTACCTCGATCCCCGGATCCGCCCGACCTAGCCCCGATGGCGGAGCTCCTACTCGACGTACGCAATCTCAAGGCGCACTTCGCCACCGAGGACGGGGTCGTCAAGGCGGTCGACGGCGTCTCGTTCGAGCTCGAGCGCGGCAAGGTGCTCGGGATCGTGGGCGAGTCCGGGTCCGGCAAGAGCGTCACCGCGATGACGGTGATGGGGTTGACGCGCGACGTGAACTCCCGCTTCGGGGGCGAGGTGCTCTACAAGGGGAAGGACCTGCTGAAGGTCTCCGACGCCGAGATGCAGCAGTACCGCGGCGCGGAGATCGGGATGATCTTCCAGGATCCGATGACGTCGCTGAACCCGGTCTACCGGATCGGCGAGCAGATCGAGGAGGCGATCCGGGCGCACGAGAAGGTCGACAAGCGCGTCGCGAGGAGCCGCTCCGTCGAGCTGCTGCGGCAGGTCGGGATCCCGAACCCCGAGTCGCGGGTCGACGACTTCCCGCACCAGTTCTCGGGCGGGATGCGGCAGCGGGCGATGATCGCGATGGCCCTGTCGTGCAATCCGGCGGTCCTCATCGCCGACGAGCCCACGACGGCGCTCGACGTGACCATCCAGGCGCAGATCATCGAGCTGATCGACCGGCTGAAGGACGACTTCAACTCGGCGGTGATCCTGATCACGCACGACCTCGGCGTCGTCGCCGACATCGCGGACGAGATCATCGTCATGTACGCCGGCACCGTCGTCGAGCGCGCCGCGACGCGCGATCTGTTCTACGACCCGTTGATGCCGTACACGTGGGGCCTGCTCGGGTCGATCCCCCGGCTCGACCGGCCGAGGCCCGACCGGCTGCACTCGATCAAGGGCTCACCGCCGTCGCTGATCACCCTCCCGCAAGGCTGCGCGTTCCGCCCGCGCTGCCCGCACGCCTTCGACCGCTGCATGGAGCAGCCGACGCTCGAGAGCCACGTCGATCCGCCGACGCACCTCGATCGCTGCTGGCTCGACGTCGAGTACAAGCGGTCGCACCGGGCGGACACCATCTCCGGCCGGACGGAGGCGGCGTGAGCGAGGTCTCGCAGAACGGCGGGCCGCTGATCGAGGTCCGGGAGCTGCGGAAGTACTTCCCGATCCGCAAGGGGCTGATGCAGCGCGAGGTCGCGCGCGTCCACGCGGTCGACGGCGTCAGCTTCGCGGTGCAGGAGGGAGAGACGCTCGGTCTCGTCGGGGAGTCCGGCTGCGGGAAGTCGACGCTCGGGCGGACGATCGTCCGGCTGTACGAGCCGACGGCCGGGCAGATCATCTTCCAGGGGCACCCGATCGAGGGTCACGGCGCACGGCAGCTGCGCCCGCTGCGGCGGGAGATGCAGATGGTCTTCCAGGATCCGTATGCGAGCCTGAACCCGCGCAAGCGGGTGGGGTCGATCGTCGGCGACCCGCTGAAGATCCATCATCTCGGCAACAAGAAGGAGCGGAAGGCACGCGTCGAGGAGCTGCTCGAGACGGTCGGGCTCTCGCCGGAGCACTTCAACCGCTTCCCGCACGAGTTCTCCGGCGGCCAGCGCCAGCGGATCGGGATCGCGCGTGCGCTCGCGCTGCGTCCGAAGCTGATCGTCGCCGACGAGCCGGTGTCGGCCCTCGACGTCTCGATCCAGTCGCAGATGCTGAACCTGCTGGAGGATCTCCAGAACGAGTTCCAGCTCACGTACATCTTCATCGCGCACGACCTCGGCGTCGTCCGCCACGTCAGCGACCGGATCGCGGTGATGTACCTCGGCAGGATCGTCGAGATGTCGCCGGCCGAGGAGCTGTACGTCCGGCCGATCATGCCGTACACCGAGGCGCTGCTCTCGGCCGTCCCGGTGCCGGACCCCGATCTCGCGGCCAAGCGGGAGCGGATCGTGCTCGAGGGCGACGTCCCGAGTCCGATCAACCCGCCCGCCGGCTGCCGCTTCCACCCGCGCTGCCGCTACGCGACGCAGGTCTGTGCCGAGGTCGAGCCGCCGCTCGTCGAGTACGGCAATGGTCACCTCGCCGCCTGTCACCATCCTTTGAACGTGGACTCGGCTCTGGCAACGGCGGCAGCGGGCTCGACGGCCGGCTCGTAGCATCCCTGGATAGGGGTAGAAACGGCCTAAAGCGGCCTGGTTGAGCCGCCGATACCCCCAGCGTGGACGCTGCAGAGCGCAAGGAGATCCTCAGCCGCTACGCGGACCATTCCCGGCGCTTCGAAGAGGTCGCCGCGCGGCGGCGCTCCGACAACGGCGCCGAGGTCATCCCCTTCCAGGGCCCGCTGCGCGAGCTCGAGCAGGAGCCGACGATGCGGGAGGTCGAGGTCCTGCAGCTGATCTCGGACGGTCTGGTCAACCGGGAGATCGGCCAGCGCCTGTTCCTGTCGGAGGAGACGGTGAAGTCTCACGTCCGGCATCTGCTGGCGAAGCTCCAGGCCCGCTCGCGCGCCCACGCCGTCGCCGTCGGCTTCCGCCGCGGCATCATCGGCTAGAACGCCGGCCGCCTGGTTCTCCACAGTATCCTGTCGACAACCGTCGACGGGAATCCATTACGCGCCGGGTGCTCACCCACCCGGCGCCTCATGGATTGACGGTTAGAGCGCGGTTTCG
>DATKNT010000027.1:0-29081 GCA_035541175.1 Gaiellaceae bacterium | reverse complement strand
GGCTCCCGTTCTCGCCGCTCGCGCACACGTTCGGCTTCACCGCGCTGCCGGGGACGCTCCTCGCCGTGATCGCCGTGATGATCCCTGCGTACCTGCTGCTGCTCGAGGTCGCCAAGACCTTCTTCTACCGGGCCGAGGCGAAGCGCGCACCGGAGGTGCGGCGGCCGCTGCGGCAGCCGCAGCACCGGATCGCCCGCCGCGCCTCCCGCTGGCTCCTGCCGCGGCGGCACTGGCACGCTCGCACGGTCGCCCAGTAGGAGCGCTCGCCCCGGCCGTAGTTTTCCGAATCCGGTCGGCGCGGCTCCCGGATGCCTGCCGGAGGCCGGTCCGCCACGATCGTCACGTGGCGACGGTCTCGCGTTACTCGCGTCCGGCCTCGCTCGCCGAGGCCTTCGCGCTGCTCGATCGTCCGGGGGCGGTCGTGCTCGGCGGCGGCACGACGCTGAACGCCGTCGCGTCCGCGGGGCCGATCGAGGTCGTGGATCTCCAGGCACTCGGCCTCGACCGGATCGAGCCGCTCGACGGCGGCGCGGTGCGGATCGGCGCGAGGGCGACGCTGCAGCGGCTCGCGGAGGCGGAGGGCCTCCCGGCCGCGCTGCGCGAGGCCGCGCGGCGGGAGCTGCCGAACACACTCCGGGCGCAGGCGACGCTCGCCGGCACGATCGTCACCGCCGATCCGGAGAGCGAGCTGCTGGCGGTGCTGCTCGTCCACGACGCCGCCGTCGCCGTGTCGGGCGCCGCGAGGACGGAGGTCGTCCCGCTCGCGGAGCTGCTCGCGGCGCTGCCTCTCTCCCCGGGCCGTGTCGTCACCGCGGTGACGATCGACGCGACCGGCGCGAGCGCCGTCGCGCGGGCCGGGAGGACGCGTGCGGATCGTCCGATCGTGGCGGCGGCGGCGCGCGTCGGCCCCGACGGCGCCCGCCGGCTCGCACTCTCGGGCGTCGCGGCGACGCCGGTGCTGGTCGAGGAGCCGGACGAGGTCGATCCGCCTTCGGATTTCCGCGGCTCCGGCGCGTACCGGCGCGCGCTCGCCGAGGTGCTCGCGTCGCGCGCGCAGGAGGCGCTGCCGTGATCGTGACGGTGACCCTGAACGGCAGGCCGCGCTCGGTCGCGTGCGCGCCGGGCGAGACGCTGCTGTCGCTGCTGCGGCGGCAGGGCTGCTTCAGCGTCCGCTTCGGCTCCGAGACCGGTGAGACGGGCGCCGCGGCGGTGCTGCTCGACGGACGGCTGGTGTCGGCGGAGGTGCTGCTCGCGGCGCAGGCGGATGGGCACGAGGTGACGACCGTCGAGTCGCTGAGCGACCCGGGCGGGGAGCTGCACCCGATCCAGCGGGCCCTCGTCGAGGCGGGCGCGCTGCAGTCGGGCTACTCGGCGGGCGCGACGGCGCTCGCGGCGAAGGCGCTGCTCGACCGCGACCCGGACCCGTCGGACGCCGAGATCCGCGACGCGCTCTCGGGCGTGCTCGACCGGGAGACGGGCTACGTGAAGGTGGTCGAGGCCGTCCGGCGCGCGGCGGCGGCGCTGCGAGGCGAGGAGCTGCAGCCGGTGGAGCCGATCGTGGTCGCGCGCCTCGCCGGGGCGGGCGACGACGCCGCGCCGGTTCCGCCGGACGCGCCGGCGGCGGTCCCGCGACTCGTGCCGTCCGCGGACGTTCCCGAGACCGCCGTCGTGGGCAAGCCCGCGCTCAAGGTCGACGCCCTGCGACTGGTCAAGGGCAACCCCGTCTTCACCGACGACGTCGAGCTGCGCGGGCTGCTGCACGCGAAGGTGCTGCGCAGCCCGCACGCGCACGCGCGCATCGTCGCGATCGACGACGCGAAGGCGCGGGCGCTGCCGGGCGTGCACGCGGTGCTGCACCACGGGAACACGCCGCGGGTCAAGTACGCATCCGGCGGGCAGAGCTGGCCGAACCCGCATCCGTGGGACCAGGTGTGCTTCGACGACAAGGTGCGCCACGTCGGCGACCGGGTCGCGGCGGTCGCCGCCGACACGGTCGAGCTCGCCGAGGAGGCGTGCCGGCTGATCGAGGTCGCCTACGAGGTCCTCCCGGCCGTCTTCGACGAGAACGACGCGCTCGCGAAGGGCGCGCCGGTGATCCACGACGAGCCGGACAGCATCGGGATCGTCGACGCCGGCCGCAACGTCGCCGCCCACATCGAGGGCGGCACGGTGACGGACATCGACGCCGTGCTGGCCGGCGCCGGACACGTCTTCGAGCAGACGTATCGCGTGCAGCAGGTGCAGGCGTGCCCGATCGAGCCGCACGTCACCATCGGCTGGCTCGACGAGGACGAGCGGCTCGTGCTGCGCTCGTCGACGCAGGTGCCGTTCCACGTGCGCCGGATGCTGTCGCCGCTCCTGGGAATCCCGGCGAAGCGGATCCGCGTGATCAAGCCTCGCATCGGCGGCGGCTTCGGCGCGAAGCAGGAGATGCTGATCGAGGACATCGTCGGGCACCTGGTCCTCGCCACCGGCCGCCCCGTCCGGCTCGAGCTGACCCGCGAGGAGGAGCTCGTCTCCTCGCGCACGCGCCACGCGCAGACCCTCACGTTCCGCACCGGCGTCGACCACGACGGCCGGCTGGTCGCGCAGGACCTGCGCGTCGTCGCCAACACGGGCCCGTACGGCACCCACGGCTTCACCGTCCAGTCGGTGACCGGGCTGCGCGGGCTCTCGGCGTACAACTGCGCGGCCAAGCGCTACACGTGCGACGTCGTCTACTCGAACCGGCCGGTGGCGGGCGCGTTCCGCGGCTACGGCGCCCCGCAGGCCCACTTCGCGCTCGAGTCCCACATGGACGACATCGCCCGCGCGCTCGACCTCGACCCGGTCGAGTTCCGCCGCCGCAACTGGGTGCGCGCGGGCGACCCGCTCGACATCGCCCCGCGCCTCGGCGAGCGCGGCGCCGTCGAGGAGATCGCGCCCGAGGACCTGCCCCACGTCGTCAGCTGCGGCACCGAGGAGTGCGTCGCGCAGGCGCTGCGCGCGATCGGCTGGAGCCGTCGCGGCGACCCCGACTGGCGGAGACCGCCCGACCGGCCGAGCGTCCGCCGCGGGATCGGCTTCGCCTTCTGCATGCACGGCACCGGCATCCCGCTCGTCGACATGGGCTCCAGCTCGATCAAGCTGAACGACGACGGCTCGTTCAACCTCCTCGTCGGCGCGACCGACCTCGGCACCGGCGCGGACACCGTGCTCGCGCAGATCGCCGCCGAGGTGCTCGGCGTCGGCGTCGACGACATCCTCGTCTACGCCGCCGACACCGACCTGACGCCCTTCGACACCGGCGCCTACGCGTCGAGCACCACCTACATCTCGGGGAGCGCGGTGAAGAAGGCCGCCGAGGCCGCGCGGGCGCGGATCGCCGCGCGCGCCGCGCGTCTGCTCGACGTCGAGGACGCCGGCGAGATCCACCTCCGTGGTCGCCGGGCCTGGGCGGCGGACGGCCGCTCGGTGTCGCTCGAGGACGTCGCGCTCAACTCCCTGCACACGGAGGACCAGGAGCAGATCATCGGCACGGCCTCGCACGTCTCGGGAGACTCGCCGTCGCCGTTCGCCGCGCAGCTGGCCGCCGTCGAGGTCGACGTCGAGACCGGCGAGGTGACGGTCGAGAAGCTCGTGATGGCGGTCGACTGCGGCGTCGCGATCAACCCGATCACCGCGAGCGGCCAGGTCGAGGGCGGGATGATGCAGGCACTCGGCTACGCACTCACCGAGGAGATCGTCCTCGACGACGCGGGCCGGCCGCTCAACGCGCGGATCGGGCCGTACTGGATCTACCGCGCCGACGACGTGCCGCCGACCGAGGTGTTCCTCGTCGAGACGCTGGAGCCGACCGGGCCGTTCGGGGCCAAGGCGGTCGGCGAGATCCCGATCGACGGCGTCGCGCCCGCCGTCCGCAACGCGATCCTCGACGCCACCGGAGTGGCGATCGACGCGATCCCGCTGACGCCGGAACGGGTCTGGCGGGCGCTCCAGGTCGCGGCCGTCCACACATGACCGGCGGCGAGGACGGCGGCGCGCTGCTCCACCGGCTCGTGGAGGCGGTCGACGGCGGCGAGCCGGTCGTCGTCGCGACGATCGTCGAGACGGAGAACGCGGCCCCGAGTCATGCCGGGACGAAGATGCTCGTCTACGCCGACGGGCGCTGCGCCGGCAGCGTCGGCGGCGGCGCCGTCGAGGCGCGGGTCGCGGCCGACGCGCTCGAGGCGCTCGCCGACGGCAAGGGCCGCCTCGCGCGCTACGACCTGCGCGAGCTCGGGATGTGCGCCGGCGAGATGACCGTGTACCTCGAGCCGCAGCTGCCGCCGCAGACGGTGCTCGTCGTCGGCTGCGGCCACATCGGCCGCGCGGTCGTCGAGCTCGCGCACTGGCTGGGCTACCGCGTCGTCGCCGTCGACGACCGCGTCGAGCTCGTCACCGGCGAGCTGCTTCCCGGCGCGGACGTCCTCCGGCCCGGCCCGATCGAGCGGATCCTCCGCGACGTCGGCATCGACGAGCGGACGCACGTGGTGCTCACCACGCGCGGCACCGAGATCGACCTCGAGGCACTGCCGCTGCTGCTCGAGAGCGCGGCCGCCTCGATCGGCGTCCTCGGCAGCCGCCGGCGCTGGCAGGCGACGTGCGACGCGCTGCTCGCGCGCGACGTCCCCGAGGACGCTCTCGACCGCGTCTGCGCGCCGATCGGGCTCGACCTTCCCGCCGTGACGCCCCGCGAGCTCGCGCTCGCGATCCTCGGCGAGATCCTCGCGACGCGCCGCGAGACGATCTCCCTGCGCTGATGAACGCGCGCTTCGCGGACGTGCTCGTCGTCTTCCGCGGCGGCGGCGATCTCGCCACGGGCGCCGCCTGGCGGCTGAAGCGCGCCGGCTTCCCGCTCGTCGTCTGCGAGCTGGAGCGGCCGCTGACGGTTCGCCGCAGCGTCGCGTTCTCGACCGCCGTCGACGACGGAGAGGTCGTCGTCGAGGGAGTCCGCGCCGTGCGCGCGACGCCGGCCGAGGCGCGAACCCTGGCCGGCACCGACGTCGTCCCCGTTCTCGTCTCGCCCGTGCTGCCGCCGCTCGGCGCGGACGTCGTCGTCGACGCGCGGATGGCGAAGCGCGCGCTCGACACGACGATCGGCGACGCGCCGCTCGTCGTCGCCCTCGGGCCCGGCTTCACCGCGGGGGTCGACTGCCACGCCGTCGTCGAGACGATGCGCGGCGCGGGACTCGGACGCGTGCTCTGGAGCGGCGCGGCGGCGCCGAACACCGGCACGCCGGGTGAGATCGGCGGCCGCGGCGCCGAGCGCGTGCTGCGCGCGCCCGAGACCGGGACGGTCCGCTGGCGGGCCCGCATCGGCGAGACGGTCGCCGCCGGGACCGTCCTCGGCGGCGTCGGCGAGTCGGACGTGACGGCGCCCTTCGCCGGCCTCGTCCGCGGCCTCGTCGCCGGCGGCACGCCGGTCGAGCGCGGGCTGAAGATCGGCGACGTCGACCCGCGCACCGACACGGACTGGCGCCTGATCTCCGACAAGGCGCTGGCCGTCGGCGGCGGCGTCCTCGAAGCCGTCCTCACCTGGCTGCACGGCCGCGACGGCCTCTGACGACCGAGCGGGGCCGAACGTCGCCCTCATCCCGCGACGCGCGCGAGCGACTCGATCGACGGGACGAAGTAGTACGCGCCGGTGAGCGCGCGCGTGTACCGCGTGAGCGCGTCGCGCGTGCCGCTCGTCAGGCCGGCCATGCTCTCGAGCATGTCCGCGAGCGGGCGCTGCTCGGCCGCGAAGCCGACGAACATCGTCCCGTGGTCGGTGACGGTGCCGTACGGCGTGTTTCGCCGGAAGATGTGGCCGAAGGTGTCCTGGTCGGTGCTGGCGACGTGCGAGTCATCAGGCTTGTCCTCGAGCTCGACGCTGTCGGGCTTCGTCCGGCCGATCACCCGCTCCTGCTCGGCGACGGGGAGCGATTCCCACGCAGTCGCGTCGTGCGCCCACTTCTGGAGGAGCAGGATCGTCCCGCCCGCTCCGGCCCTGCCGTCCGCGATCACGACCGCCTCCTGCGCCTCGACGAGCGTCGGGTTCTCGGTTCCGTCGATGAAGCCGGTCAGGTCGAGGTCGTGGCGGTACGGCCAGCTCGACGTGTCCGCAACGACCGACCCGAGTGCCGCCAGCTCGGCGATCGCGCCGCGCGCCACGTCGAAGACGACGTCGTACGCGCTCCCGGAGAGCCAGAGGACGGCGTCGTGCTGGGTCGCCGGCATGACGAAGCCCTCGACGCCGACGACGTCCTCGTCGAAGCCCGAGAGGTCCGCGGGCGCGTCGTCCGGAGCGGCCTCTCTCCACAGCTCGGGCCGGAAGCCCGCGACGAGGTTGACGCCGCCCATCGTCGTCCTCGGCTCGCGGAGCGCGGCGATCGCGCGCACGAGCCCGCGCGCGTCCGCGCCCGGCAACGCGTCGAACTCGAGGTACGCGTGCGACGCGGTGCCGAGGGCGAAGATCCCGCTCTGGGCAGTGCTCATGCCGCGAATCCTGCCCCGCCGGGCCGCGGCTGGACAAGTCGTACTACCCTCTCGCCGTGATCCGCACGGGCTGGCAGGTCACCGTCGACCGGACGCCGGAGGAGGTCTTCGACTTCGTCGCCGACCTCCGCAACGGGCCCGAGTGGAACACCGACTCGTCGAACGTCGTGCTCACCACGGACGGTCGGGTCGGGCTCGGCAGCGTCTTCGAGGAGGAGCGAGAGGGATTCGGGCGCACCGTGACGACGCTCGACCTGTTCGAGCGTCCGGCGCAGCTCGGCTTCGACGCCCGCGCCCCGCGCATCCGCGCTCGCGTCCGCTACGCGTTCGAGCCGGAGGGCCCGGCGACGAGGGTCACGTGCGCCGCCGAGCTGCGGCTGCGAGGCCTCACGCGGGTGCTCGAGCCCATGCTGGCGCTCTCGGCGCGGCGCGGTGTCGAGTCGAGCCGCGGGGCGGCGCTGAAGACCGCGCTCGAGCGCTAGCGGTCGAGCGGCTCGCCGGCGAGCCAGCGCCGGCCGCTCGCGTACAGCGCCTCCACCTCCGGGCCGACGAGGCCCGGCATGTCCGGCTTCACCGCGAAGCCCTGCTGCTCCTGGAGATACGCGAGATGGCGGTAGCCGACCGGGAAGCGCTCGAGCGTGGGCCGGTCGAGCTCGAGCCGCGCCGCCGGGTCGACCGGCGCGATCCGGTCCTGCTCGTAGATCGGCTGCCGGAGCACGATCCCCCAGCGGCCGTCGCGGCGCTCGAGGAAGTCGTAGAAGCGCCCCGTGCAGACGACGTCGCACTCGATCCCGTGCACCTGCGCGCGCTGCGTGATCGTCATTTTCGTCTGCGACACTGCCCGCTCGCCGGCGACGTCGACGGAGGTGCCGCCGAGGAAGTGGAGGATGCGCACGCCGCGCTCGAATCCCTCGCGGCTGACGCGGATGAAGTCGTCGGCGGGGCCCTGGAACCAGGTCGCCATCATCCGCCCGTCGTCGTGCCAGACGGTGCGGAACCGCTCCCAGTCGCCGGCGTCGCGCCAGACGACCCAGTTCTCGACGAGCTCGCGGATGGTCTCGGTGTCGCTCACGCGCGGGACGCTACCTTGAACCCGCCCGCGGGAAGGCGGATCATCAGGAGTGATGCGCGGTTTCCTGCTGATCGCGGCGGCCGCGGCGGCGCTCGCGCCTGCGGCGCTCGCGAAGACCCCGCTCCCGACGAAGGCGCAGGGATCGGGGAACGAGCCGACCGCGGGCGGCGGCGTCATGCCGGGCGCGCCGTTCAGCGCGCACTACGCGCTCGCGGTGCTCGACGTCTCGTTCGACCAGATCCAGCTCTATCTCCTCCCGAAGCAGATCGCGTGCAACGACGTCAACTTCGCGTCGCCTCCGTTCGTCGCGGTCACGGTCGAGACCCAGGGCGCGCCGATCCTCGTCGGCAAGCCCTCGCTCCAGAACGGCTCCGCGTTCGTCCAGGTCGACTTCCACCCGCTGAAGAGCAGCAAGTACTACGCGATCCAGCCGGGCGCCTCGATCACGTTCACGCACGTCGACCCGAAGATCGGCAGCACCTGGCACGGCAGCGTGACGGTGAAGAAGCAGACGTTCGAGGGCCACGTGTTCTCGTACGCGGGCACCTTCGCCGCGCGCTGGTGCGGCAAGGACTGAGCGCCCTAGCAATTCGGGGCCCTCGTAGGGCATTCTCGGCGGGTGGCGGGCGTCACGATCACGCTCCTGGGCGGGTTCTCGGCCGCCGTCGACGGCGAGCCGGTGCCGGAGAAGGCATGGCGGCTGAAGAAGGCGCGCGAGCTTGTCAAGCTGCTCGCGCTCGCGCCGGATCACCGGCTGCACCGCGAGCAGGTGATGGACGTGCTCTGGCGGGACCGCGGCCCCGCTGCGGCGGCGAACAACCTCCACCAGGCCGTGCACGTCGCGCGGAAGGCGCTCGACGCGGCCGCGATCGAGCTCCGCGACGAGGTGCTGTCGCTCGACGCCGACGCCGACGTCGACCGCTTCGAGGCGGCGGCGGCGCACGCGCGGCGGACGGGAACCGCCGCCGCGTACCGCGCCGCGCTCTCCGTCTACGGCGGTGAGCTGCTCCCCGAGAACCGCTACGACGACTGGGCGAGCGACCGGCGCGAGGAGCTGGCCGTGCTCGCCGACGCGCTCGAGCGCGAGCTGGCGGCGCTCGGCCCGGTCGACGGGGCGCGCGGGCTGCCGGCCGACGCGAGCTCGTTCGTCGGACGCGACCGCGAGCTCGCCGAGCTCCGCTCGCTGCTCGAGCACACGCGGCTGCTGACGCTCTCGGGCACGGGCGGCGCCGGGAAGACGCGGCTCGCGCTCGAGCTCGCGCGTGGCGCGGAGGCGTCGTACGCGGGAGGCGCGGCCCTCGTCGAGCTCGCCGCCGTGTCCGACCCGCAGCTGCTCCCGGACGCGGTCGCCGCCGCCTTCGACGTGCGCGCGCTGCCCGGACGAACGCTCGTCGACGCGATCGTCGACGTCGTCGCGCCGCGGCCGCTGCTGCTCGTCGTCGACAACTGCGAGCACCTGCTCGGCGCGACCGCCGCGCTCACCGCCGCGCTGCTCCGCGCGGCGCCGCAGCTGACGATCGTGACGACGAGCCGCGAGCCGCTCCGCATCCCCGGCGAGGTCGTCTTCCGCGTGCCGTCGCTCGACATCCCCGACCCGGAGCAGCCGGGGAAGCCCGACGACCTGCTCCGCTACGAGGCCGTTCGGCTGTTCGCCGATCGCGCGGCCGCCGCCGCGCCGGGCTTCGCCCTCGACGAGGAGAACGCGGCCGACGTCGCCCGGATCTGCTTCCGCCTCGACGGGCTCCCGCTCGCACTCGAGCTCGCCGCCGGACGGCTCGGCGCGCTCGGCCCGGCGGCGATCGCCGAGCGGCTCGACGACCGGTTCCGCCTGCTCCGGTCCGGCAGCGACGCCGCGCCGACGCGGCAGCAGACGCTCGCGGCGACGCTGCAATGGAGCCACGACCTGCTCGAGCCCGACGAGCGGACGCTCTTCCGCCGCCTCGCCGTCTTCGCCGGCGGCTTCGAGCTCACGGCGGTCGAGGAGGTCTGCGCCGGCGACGGACTCGACGAGACGGAGCTCGCCGACCTGCTCGCGCGGCTCGTCGAGAAGTCGCTCGTCACCGCCGACGAGGGCGGGCGCGAGCGCCGCTACCGGCTGCTGGAGACGGTGCGCCTGTATGCACGCGACCGCCTCGCCGAGGCGGGCGAGACCGGCGCGCTCGCGGAGGGCCACGCGGGCTGGGCGCTCGCGCTCGCCGAGCGAGAGCACGGCTCGCCACGACTCGACGCCGAGGCGGCGAACCTCCGCGCCGCCTTCGAGACGCTGCTCGAGCGCCGGCCGCGCGACGCTCTCCGCTTCTGCGTCGCCCTCTGGCCGTTCTGGCTGCGGCGGATCGACCTGCACGAGGCGAAGCGACGGTTCGCCGAGGCCCTCGGCGCCGCTCCGGAGCACACGCTCCTCCGGGCCGAGGCCCTGCTCGCAGCGGCGGCGATCGACTACCGGAGCGGCGCCCTCTCCCTCGGGCTCGCGCTGGCGGAGGAGAGCTACGCAGTCGCGGCCGAGATCGGCGACGCCCACGCCGAGTGGCGGGCGCTCCACCGGCTCGGCGAGTTCGGCGTCGCGAGCGACAGGGCCGACGTGGCGACGCCGTGGTTCGAGCGCGCGCTCGAGCTCGCCCGCCGGGAGCGCTTCGCCGGCGCCGAGGCGATCGGCGTGTACTCGCTCGGCGTCACGCACTGGATTCTCGGCGATCTCGAGACCGCCGAGGCGCAGCTCGCGCAGAGCCTCGACCGCTTCCGCGCTCTCGAGGACTCGCCGGAGCCGGTGCCGTCGCCCGTCAACATCGCCGAGACTCGCGCGACCGGGCCCCGCGCGGTCCTGCGGCTCGTCTTCGAGGAGACGCTGCAGCCGTTCGTCGAGATCTCGTGCAGCGCGGCGGTGAGCTACGTCCTCGCGAACGAGGCGTCGATCGCCCGCGGGCTCGGGGACCTTCGCCGTGCGCGCTCGCTGCTCGACGAGGCCGCCGAGCGCTTCGAGCGGACGGGAGACGCGCGGGGACGCGCCGACGTGCTCGTCCGGCGCGCCTATCTCGAGCTCGCCGAGGGCTCGCCGGCCGGCGCCGGCACGTGCCTCGAGCAGGCGCTCGAGCTGCGCCGGGCCGCGAACGACCGCCGCGGCGTCGGGATCGCGCTCTCGGGCCTCGGGCTCGTCGAGACGGACGCCGGAGAGTACGGCGCCGCCGAGCGTCACCTCGCCGAGGCACGCGACCTCTTCCGCCGCGCAGGGGACCGGTGGGGTCTCGCGAGCACGCTCTGGCGCACCGCCGACCTCGCGTTCGCCCGCGGCCGAGCCGCGGAGGCGGAGGCGGCGCTGCGCGAGGCGCTCGACGTGGTCGGCGAGACCGGCCGCTACCGCTGGATCGCCCAGACCGTCGCGGGCCTCGGCGAGGCGGCGCTGCTCCAGGGCGACTCCGACCGCGCGGCCGCGCTGTTCGCCGACGCGCGCGACCGCTACGCAGCCGAGCACGACGTCCTCGGCGTCGAGGACGTCGAGGGCCGGCTCGACGCCCTCCGCTAAGGCCGTGCTAAGTGGAGGGAAAGTGGCGACGGATATCACTCCCCCGGCACCACCAACCGACGAAGGGGGAACGACATGAGTCAGACCATCGCACCGGTGCTCGGGGAGGCCACCGTCCAGGAGCTGCGCGAAGCGGTCCGGGGCGAGATCCTCACGCCGGGCGACCCGGGCTACGACGAGGCACGCGCCGTCTGGAACGGCGCGCACGACCGCCGGCCGGCGATCGTCGTCCGCTGCACCGGCACCGCCGACGTGATCGCGGCCGTCGGCTTCGCGCGCAGCAACGACCTGACCATCGCCGTCCGCGGCGGCGGTCACAGCGTCGCCGGCTTCTCGACGTGCGACGACGGGATCGTCATCGACCTGTCGCGGCTGAACGGCGTCCGCGTCGACACGACGGCACGCCTCGCCACCGTCGGCGGCGGCGCCGTCTGGGGCGACGTCGACCACGAGACGCAGGCGCACGGACTCGCGACGACGGGCGGCCTCGTCTCGACGACGGGCGTCGCCGGCTTCACGCTCGGCGGCGGCATCGGCTGGCTGATGCGGAAGTACGGCCTCGCGTGCGACAACCTCGTCGGCGCGGACGCCGTCACCGCCGACGGCCGGCTCGTCCACGCGAGCGCGGCCGAGAACCCCGAGCTGTTCTGGGGGCTGCGCGGCGGCGGCGGCAACTTCGGCATCGTCACGCAGTTCGAGTTCGCGTTGCACGCGGTCGGGCCGATCGTGTACGCAGGGCCGATCTTCTACCCGGCCGACGCGGACGTCGACCTGCTGCGCACGTTCCGCGAGTGGGCGCCCGGCGCCTCCGACGACGTCACGGGGATCGTCAACCTCACGACCGCGCCGCCGCTGCCGGTGATCCCGGAGGCGTGGCACGGGCAGAAGGTGTCCGCGTTCCTCGCGACGTCCGCCGGCCCGGTCGAGGAGGGCGACGGCCACGTGCGCGCGTTCCGCGAGGTGGCGGAGCCGGTCGCCGACCTGCTCGGCCCGATGCCGTACGGCGTAATCCAGACGCTGATCGACCCGCTCTGGCCGAAGGGGATCAACGCCTACTTCAAGGCGACGAACCTCGACCGGCTCGACGACGAGCTGATCGACCGGCTCCGCGAGCTCCACCTCGGCGCGCCGGGGCCGCAGTGCGAGATCCACGTGCACCAGATGGGCGGCGTGCTCGCGCGCGTCCCCGACGGCGAGACCGCGTTCGCCGATCGCTCGGCGCCGTACGTCCTCAACGCCGTCTGCGGCTGGCACGACCCGGCGCAGGCCGGCGCGCACATCGAGTGGGCGCGGTCGGTGATCGACGCCGCGTCGGACGCGTCGACCGGCCGGGCGTACGTCAACTTCCTCGGCGACGCGGACGCGGGGCGCTCGTCCTACGGCGACGAGACGTACGACCGCCTCGTCGCGCTCAAGAACGAGTACGACCCGACGAACGTGTTCCGGCTGAACCAGAACATCGAGCCGAGCGACGCTTGATCGGGCTCGCAGCGGAGAGAGCCGGTCGAAAGGCCGGCTCTCTCCGCTAGAACGACTCGTCGATGCGCCGCGCCGCCCAGACGCCGGCAATCGCGCCGGCAGCGCCGCCGACGAACGAGACGAGCGAGAAGGCGCCGAAGCCGACGAACGTCGGCAGGTAGCCGCCGATCGTCGACCCCACGCCGACGCACATGAACAGGATCCGCCGGTCCATGCCGGATCCATCGGCAGCGGCCCCGCCCGGCTCCAGCCTCTGAACCGAGCCTTAACACATCGCCTGCCGCTGGTATCGTCGGACGGCTGGCCGCCGAGGGCCGTCGTGGCTCCCCGGGCGAGCCGCCTCGCCATGCCCTCGACCGTGAACCCCGTCGATCCGCCCGACCTCGGCCTGGTGCCGACCTTCCGCCGGCTGCTCCGCCTCTGGTGGGGTGAGCGCCGCCTGGGCTTCCTCGGGCTCGGCTTCGCGCTGCTCTACACGCTGCTCTCGATGGCGATCCCGATCCTGCTGTCGCAGACGATCAACAACTCGATCGTCGCGCACACGAAGCCGCTCTGGCCCTACCTGCTCGCGATCGCGGTGCTCGCGGCCCTCCGCTTCGGCGTCAACTTCACGCGCCGCTACACGACGGCGCGCATCGGCATCCGCATCGAGGCGCAGATGCGCGAGCTCCTCTACACCGCATACCTCAGGTTCCCGCGCGCGTTCTACGACCGGCACGCGACCGGCCAGGTGCTCTCCCGCGCGACGAACGACCTCTACCCGATCCGCTACTTCATCGGCTGGGGCCTCGTCCAGGGGATGCAGAGCGTGATGATGATCGTCGCGACCGGGATCGTCCTCGTCGTCGTCAACCCGACCCTCGCGCTGTTCACCGCGGTGGCGATGCCGCCGATCACGTTCCTCGCGCTGCGGTTCGCGCGCCGCGTCTCGCCGATCTCGCGGCAGGTGCAGGAGCGCAAGGGCGACGTGACGGAGGCGGCGGACGAGGCCGTCGTCGGGATCGAGATGGTGCAGGCGTTCGGCCGCGAGGACGACGTGCGCGAGCGGTTCGGCGACCGCGCCGGCGCCGTGCGCGACACCGTCCTCCGCCAGGCCGGCGTCGAGGCGCGTCACCTGCCGGGGCTCTACTACCTGCCGTCGCTCTCGATCGCGGCCGTCGTCTACTTCGGCGGCATGCAGGTGATCCAGGGCAACCTCACGATCGGCCAGTTCGTCCTGTTCGAGACGCTCCTGCTGCAGCTCGTCTGGCCGCTCGAGGCGCTCGGCTGGATCACGAACCTCGCGCAGCGCGCGCTCGCGTCCGCGGGTCGGAGCTTCGCCTGGCTCGAGGGGATCGCGCCGATGCCGGAGCCCGCGGCGCCGCGGCCGCTGCCGGCGGGCCGGCTCGGCGTCCGCTTCGAGGCGGTCCGGTTCGCGTACACGAACGAGGTGGACGTCCTCCGCGGCGTCGACCTCGACGTCGAGCCGGGCGAGATCGTCGCCGTCTGCGGGCCGACGGGCGCGGGCAAGACCTCGCTGCTGAACCTCCTGCCCCGCTTCTACGACCCGACGGGCGGGCGCGTGCTCGTCGGCGGCGTCGACACCCGAGACGTCCGGCTCGAGGAGCTCCGCCACGCGGTCGCGCTCGTGACGCAGCGGCCGGTGCTGTTCTCGCAGACGCTGCGGGAGAACCTGACGGCAGGCCGCGACGACGCGGACTGGGACGAGGTGCTCGCCGCGTGCGCGGCGGCCGGCGTCGACCACTTCGCCGAGCGGCTGCCGGACGGCTACGACACGCTCATCGGCGAGCGCGGCGTCAACCTCTCCGGCGGCCAGCGCCAGCGGGTCGCGCTCGCGCGCGCGCTCGTCACGCCCGCGCGCGTGGTCGTGCTCGACGATCCGCTCTCCGCCGTCGACACGCTCACCGAGCGGCGGCTCGTGCGGCGGTTGCGGCCGGCGCTTGCAGGCCGGACCGTGCTCGTCGCGACGCAGCGGCTCTCGACCGTCGAGCTCGCCGACCGCGCCGTCGTGCTCGTCGAAGGTTCGATCGTCGAGTCGGGAACGGCCGCTGAGCTGCTCCGCCTCGGCGGCGTCTTCGCCGGCCTGTTCGGCGACGAGGTGGCGGCGTGAAGCGGCTCTACCGCTACCTCGAGGGGCAGAAGGCGCACGCGGGCCTGATGATCCTCGTCGCCACCGGCAACGCCGCCTGCCAGGCCGGCGGCTGGCTACTGATCCGGCTCGCGATCGACGACGGCATCAGCAAGGGGAACGAGCGCTTCCTCACCGCGGTCGTGCTCGTCTACCTCTGCGTCGCCGCCGTCGGCTGGACGCTGCAGGCGTGGCTGATCCGCGGCCTCGCCGGGATCGGGCAGCGGATGGTGCTCGGGCTCCGCCGCGACCTGTTCGACCACCTGACCGGGCTCTCGCTCCGCTACTTCTCGCAGCAGAAGGCCGGCTGGATCATCGCGCGGCTGACGAGCGACGTCGACGCCGTCTCCGACGTGCTGTCGCAGGGAATGCCGACGCTCGTCTCGAACGTCGTGCTCCTCCCCGCCGCGATCGCGGCGCTGCTGATCGCCGACTGGCGCCTCGGGCTCGTCGTGTTCGCGATCGTCCCGCCCGCGCTCATGCTCACGCGCTGGTTCCAGCGCGTCTCCCACGTCGCGCTCGTCGAGCAGCGGAACCGGATCGCCGCGGTCACCGCGCAGATCGCGGAATCGGTCGCCGGCATGGCGGTCGTCCAGGCGTTCAACCGCGAGCGCCGCTTCCAGGCCGAGTTCGACGGGCTGAACGCGGCGAACCGCGAGCAGAGCGTCTACACGCAGAAGATCTTCTCGATCTTCTTCCCGTCGATCGAGTTCCTCGGCGTGATCGCGACCGTCGCCGTCCTCTTCACCGGCGAGCGGCTGCTCGCGTCGAACGCGATGACGATCGGGACGCTGATCACCGCGCTCTACCTGCTCCAGCTCGTGTTCCAGCCGCTGCAGGAGCTCTCGGACGTCTACGGGCAGTTGCAGAGCGGCGCCGCGGCGATGGTGAAGATCGCGACCATCCTCGACGAGGAGCCCGAGGTGCGCGACCGGCCCGGCGCGCACGACGTTCCACGGATCGACGGCGAGCTCACGGTCGACCACGTCGTCTTCGCCTACGGCGCGGAGCCGGTGCTGCACGGCGTCGACCTCCACGTCCCCGCCGGCGGCTGCCTCGCGCTCGTCGGCGAGTCCGGCGGCGGCAAGTCGACGCTCGCGCGGCTCGTCGGCCGCTTCTACGACCCGGACTCGGGCGCCGTGCGCGTGGACGGCACGGACCTCCGCGACGTGCGGCTCCGCTCGTACCGCCGACAGATCGGCGTCGTCCTCCAGGACCCGTTCCTGTTCAGCGGGACGATCGCGTCGAACATCCGCTTCGCGAAGCCGGACGCGACCGACGACGAGGTGGCGGCGGCCGCGGCGGCGGTCGGCGTCGACCGCGTGGCGGCGCGGCTCTCCGGCGGGCTCGAGCACGAGGTGCGCGAGGGCGGCGCGGGGCTCTCCGCCGGCGAGCGGCAGCTGATCTCGATCGCCCGCGCGCTGCTCGCCGACCCGCGGGTCCTCATTCTCGACGAGGCGACCTCGAACATCGACCGCCCGACCGAGGTGCTGATCGAGCGCGCGCTCGACCGGCTGCTCCGCGGCCGCACCTCGATCATCATCGCCCACCGCCTCTCGACCGTCCGTCGCGCGGACGAGATCGTCGTGATCGAGCGCGGCCGCGTCGTCCAGCGCGGCACCGAGCGGGAGCTGCTCGCGCAGGACGGCCCCTTCCGCCAGCTCGCCCACGACCTCGAGGCGCCGACCGAAGAGCTGCGCTCTTCGGTCGGGTGAGGTGCGGCCGGCTTCAGGGGTCCTCGCGCGTGCCCGATCCGCGCGAGCGGATTCGGGCGCTTGCGCACCTACGTCGCGCGCAGCTCGTTCACGACGCCGAGGCAGACCTCGACGACGCGCGGGTCGAACTGCGTGCCCGCGCCCTCGCGCAGGCGGCGCGCCGCCTCCGGATGGCTGAGCCGCTTCCGGTAGGGGCGGTCGGTCGTCATCGCGTGGTACGCGTCGCAGACGAAGATGATCCGCGACTCGAGCGGGATCTCCTCGCCGGCGAGACCGTCCGGATAGCCGCGGCCGTCCCAGCGCTCGTGACAGTGGCGGACGACCGGGCGCACGTGCTGCAGCCGGTCGATCGGCTCGATGATCCGCTCGCCGAGCGTCGGGTGCGTCTGCATGATCGCGCGCTCGTCGAACGTCAGCCGGCCCGGCTTCGAGAGCACGTCGCTCGGGATGCCGATCTTGCCGATGTCGTGGAGCAGCGCCCCGAGCTCGAGCCGCTTCAGCGACGGCTCGTCGAGCCCGAGCTCGGCGCCGACCTTCAGTGAGAGGTCGGTGATCCAGCGCGCGTGCTTCGACGTGTACTCGTCGTTCGCCTCGAGCGCGTTCGCGAGCGCCTCGACGGTCGACACGAACGTCTGCTCGAGCCCCTCGTAGCTCGAGGCGTTCGCGATCGCGAGCTTCGCCTGGTGCGCGATGCCGCCGAGCAGCCGCAGCTCGCGCTCTCCGAAGTCCTCCGACTCGATCGCGGCGAGGATGCTGCCGCCGCGGCCCTCGACGACGAACCGCGCGACGGCGTACGACGTGCCGGGGGCGATCGGGCGGCTGTCGATCGACTCGACCTCCGCCGCCGTCAGGACGAACGGCTCGAGCCCGGGGTGCAGCGCGTGCGCGTCGGCGGCCCGGACGCTCCGCTTCTCGACGCGGGCCAGCTGCTCCTCGCTGTAGCCGAACGAGGCGCGCGGCAAGAGCAGGCCGTGCTCGTCCTCGAGCCAGACGCTCGTGCGCGGCGAGCCGAGGATCCCGGCCGAGAGCTCGGCGACGCGGTCGAGGATCCGCTGGAGCCCGGACGCGCCCGCCAGCTCGCGGCCGAACTCGAGGAGGGCGGTGGCCGCCTCCGCCTCGCGGCGGGCGGACTCGTAGAGGCTCGCGTTCTCGACGGCGACGGCGGCGTGGCCGGCGAGCACCTCGAGCAGGCGGACGTCGTCCTCGTCGAACTGGTCGAGCCCGAGCTTCGAGACCACGATCACGCCGATGACGCGCGAGCCGTAGCGGAGCGGGACGGCGAGCAGCGACTCCTCGATGTCCGGGGTGCCGGGGATCCTGATGCCGAACTCGCAGTTCGCGGCGTCGCCGACGAGCAGCGACTCCCCGATCTCGGCGCAGCGGCCGGTGACGCCCTGGCCGACCTTCTTGCGGAGCAGCTCGAGCGGCAGCGCCGCCGTCTCCGACGCGAACTCGCCGCGGAACGAGATCGGGACGAGGTCGTCGCCGTCGACGACGAACACGCGGCAGTTGTGGTAGTCGATCAGCGACCGGAGCTCCGCGGCGATCTCGTCGCCGATCTCGCGCACGTCGTTGAGCCGGTTCAGCTTCCCGCTGAGGCTCTGCAGCAGCTTGAGGTGCGCGATCGAGCGCACGTCGCGCGCGGGCTCGGGCGAGTCCGGGCGTTCGGTGCGGCCCTCGTCGTAGAGGACGATGCGGTTCTTGCCCTGCGCCTTCGCCGTCATCATCGCCGCCTCGGCGCACGCGCCGAGCTCGCGCGGGTTCATCGCGTGCTCGGGGCCGAGCGCGAGCCCGATCGAGACGGTGACCCGGCCGACCGCGGGGAACTCGATGTCGCCGAGACGCTCGACGAGCCGTTCGGCGACGCGGTTCGCGTCGGTCGCGTCACACGCGCCCATGATCACGCCGAACTCCTCTCCCCCGAGGCGGCAGACCACGTCTTCCGGCCGCACGGCCACGCGCAGCGTGTCGGCGAGCAGCCGCAGCAGCTCGTCGCCGACGCCGTGGCCGTGCACGTCGTTGACGCGCTTGAAATCGTCGATGTCGAGCATCAGCACCGCCACCGGCGCGTGCGTGCGGCTCGTCTCCTGGAGCGCATGCAGCAGCCGCTCGTGGAAGGTGCGGTGGTTGAAGAGCCCGGTGAGCGAGTCGGTGCGCGCCTGGTGCTCGAGCCGGGCGCGGATCTCCGCGTTGTCGAGCGCGAGCGCCGCCGCGTCGGCGAACCGCTTCGCCAGCTCGAACTCGTCGTCGCCGAAGGAGGCGTCGTCGCCGGCGCGGTAGATGTTGAGCACGCCCTTGATCTGCGACCGCGCGACCAGCGGGATCGAGATCAGCGCCTCCGGGTCGATCGGCGTCCCCGGCACGAAGCGGACGCGCGGGTCGAGGTGCGCCTGGTCGACGTGCACCGCTTCGCGGTTGCGCGCAGCCCAGCCCGTGATCCCCTCGTCGAAGCGGATCGTCGTGCGCATGATCTCGTCGGCCCACGTGTCGCGCGCGAGCACGGGCACGAGCAGCCCGTGCGCTTCGTCGGCCTCGTAGATGGTGAGCGTGTCGTGCGGGATCAGGTCGGTCAGCGCGTCCGCGATGCGCACGAGCAGCGCGTCGAGGCTGAGCTCGGCGAGCACCTCGTGGAAGACGTCCGCGAGCCGCCGGTACGAGTCGACGAGCTCGAGCACCGCGGGGACGGCCACCTGCTCCGTCTGCTCGGGCAGGAGGCGGAGATTCGACGACGGCCGCGCTACCACGCGACCCTCGGAGCTGTGTGTCGACTGTGCCGCAGACGGACCCCCGGGTGACGGAAATCGGCCGTCGAAGCATGGCCAAGAGCGCACCGGCGGGAATCCCCCGGACGAGGGAAGCACCTGCCGGGACGAACAGCCCCAGAACGAGCGACGGCGGCCCGTCGGCCGCCGTCGCAATCCTTCCTGGGCCTCCGGGGCGGTCAGTCGCCCCAGTCGAAGTCCCGTGCGCGGTCGGCGCGCCAGAAGCCCGAATCCTCGTTGGCGGGCGCCTCCTGCTCTGCGACGGAGTCTTCGCCGGGCCACGCGAGGACGGTCTCGACACTCGCGTCGGCGAAGTCCGGCTCGACGCCGTCCATCGTCTCCTCGAGGCGGGCCTGCTCCTCGGTCTTGAACAGCGGGTGATTCTCGAACGGATCCTCGGCCTTGTAACGGTCGATCGGCATCGAGCCGTCGAGGCGCGCGTTGCGCTCCTTCAGCTCGAGGTGATCCTTGATGACCTGTGCGAACAACGACGGAGTCTCAACCGGCATACCGTTTCCTCCCGATCGGGGACGCGCTCCTCGGAGACAATTGTAGCCCCGTCTGCCCTCAATTACCCGTTGAGACTACTAAAAGCTGCGGACGGGCGCACCGGTCTCCACGCGGTTCTTCCCGAGGCGCTTGGCCCGGTACAGGGCCCGGTCGGCGGCGGCGAACAGCTCTTCCTCGTCCTCGCCGGGCCGGTGCTGGGCGACGCCGAAGCTGCAGGTGACGGCGAGGGTCGCGCCGTCCGGGGCGAGCATCGGCCGCTCCGTGAAGGCGATCCGCACCCGGTCGGCGAGATGGGCGGCGCCGGCGGCGTCCGTCCCCGGCAGCAGCAGCAGGAACTCCTCGCCGCCCCAGCGGCCGGCGAGATCGGACTCCCGGAGCGTCGTCCGCAGCACGTCGGCGAACTCGCGCAGGACGAGGTCGCCGGCGGCGTGGCCGTGCTCGTCGTTGACGACCTTGAAGTCGTCGAGGTCGGCGAGGACGAGCGCGAGCGGTGTGCCGTGACGCTCGGCGCGCGCGACCTCCATCGACAGCGCCTCGGAGCAGCGGCGGCGGTTGGCGACTCCGGTCAGGCCGTCGACGAGCGCCTGGCGCTCGACGATCCGGTGCAGCCGCGCGTTGTCGAGCGCGATCGCCGCGTGCGACGCGAGCGAGGTCGCGGTCAGCTTCTGGTCGTCGTCGAACGAGGCGCCGACGAGCAGCAGCGAGCCGAGGGGCTCATTGCCGACGGCGAGCGGGAGCTCGAGCCGCTCCGCGGCGACGAGCGTGTCGCCGCTGTGGACGACGGCGCCGCCCTCGACGCTCAGCCGCGCGCCGGTCGCGCCCGTCGCCTCGACCGCGGTCTGCACGATCACCTGGAGCAGCTGGTCGACGTCGTGCGTCGCCGCGAGCGCCTCGCCGAAGCGCGCATTCGCCTCGCGTAGCCTCGCCCGCTCCTCCTCGAGCTCCGCCAGCCGAGCCTGCAGCTGGCTCGCCATGTCGTTGAACGCGGATGCGAGCACGGCGAACTCGTCCCGTCCCTTCACGGGCACCCGCTCGGTGAGGCGGCCGCGCGCGATCCCGTGCGCCGCCTCGGCGAGGCCGCCGAGGGTGCGGACGATCGAGCGGCCCTCGAAGTAGGCGACGATCGAGACGAGCGCCAGCGACGCGAGCAGTCCGAGCAGCAGCCTGTCGCGTGAGGTGGCGTTGGCGGCGTCGATCAGCGACTGCGGGCTGAGCACCGCGAAGCGGATGCCCGAGCTGTCGCCGACGTTCGGCGCGACGAGCGTGCGGTAGCGGACGCCCGAGACGGCGATCGTCTTCGTGCGCCCCGGTGCGAGCGGGACCGCGCCGTTCACGTCCGGCACCGAGGCGACGATCGTCGACCCGTGCAGCGCCGCGAGGACGTCCGAGGGCGCGAGACCGGAGCGCGTGCGGAGCTCGTCGACGAGCGTCTCGTCGAACGGGACGTAGCCGATCACCGTGCCGACGAGGCCGACGCGGGTGTAGACCGGGACCGGGCGCTGCGCGGCGAGCACCGGCGGCTGCCCGACGTGGAACGCGTCGCCCGCCGCGACGACGTAGATGTCGGGCACGTCGCGCAGCAGCACCCGCAGGTCCGGGACGTCCCCCTTCTCGAGCTCGATCTGGAACGTGCGGTTGCGCGCGAGCAGCAGCGCCGAGCTCTGCGCCGCGTCGACCTGCTCCTGGTACGCCGTCAGCGCCGAGCGCAGGCCCGACTGCAGCCGCGCATCCACCCGGCGCGTCTCGCTCTGCCCCGCGACCGAGGTGAAGCCCCAGAACGCGGCCGCGATCGGGAGCAGCGACAGCAGCACGAAGTAGAGGACCAGCTTGAACTTGAAACTCCCCAGCGCTGCGCGCATCACGACCTCGATACTTCCTGCGCGGGCCCCCCGCGCCGATACCTCGTTCGAGTGATGTTTTCGGCAGATCGCGTGGAGAACATGAGGGGCATCGAGCGCATCGTCGCAGCGATCCTCCTCACCGGTGCGGTGGTGGGCGCGGCGGCATTCGCCTTCATGACGGGCAGGGCGCCGGACGTCCGCCCCCAGCTGGGTCTGCCCGAGGCGGGCGCGCCCTCGATCGTCCAGGCGGCGCCGCTGCCCGGCCTCGGGCCGCTCGCGGTCGCGCCCGAGCCGCACGGACGCGTGCCGGCGCCGGCGGGCCCGTTCGGGACGCTCGTGCCGGCGGCCGGCACGGCGCGGGCCGCCGCGAAGGCGCTGCACGCGCACCCGGAGCGCGTCCGGCCGATCACCGTCGCGCCGGCGCCCGTCCGGCGGAGCCCGACGCCGGTGAAGGTCGCGCCGGCGCCGGCCCCCGCGCCGGTGACGCCGGCCCCCTCGGCGCCGGTGACGCCGGCCCCCTCGGCGCCGGTGGCCGAGCCCGCGAAGCCGGCGCCGGCGCAGGCCGTCGTCCCCGTCGAGACGGCGCCCGTCCCGGTGACGACGCCGGTGACCGTGACGACGCCCGTCACCCTCACGCCGACCCCGCCGGAGCCGCCCGTCGTCCCGACGCCGGTCACGCCGCCGCAGCCGGTCAGCATCCAGCCGGGCAAGACGATCGTGCCCGCGCCGCCGCTGCCGGTCTCGGAACCGCTGTCCGCGCGCTCGACCGCGCCGACGCCGCTCCTGCCGATCGTCGCAACGCCGGCCGCGCCGTCGCCGCCCTCGACGGGCGACGGTACCGCGGGCAGCTGACCCACCGGCTTCTGCAAGGATGAGGGCATGGCACGCCCCGGACGGTTCCGCCCGGCACCGCTCGCCGTCGCGCTGACGGTCTACGACCTCTGGCGCCGGCTCCCTCCGAAGCAGCGCAAGCAGCTGCTGGCGCTCGCCCAGCGGCACGGGCCGACGGTCGCGCGACGGGTCTACGAGATTCGCAAGGGTCGCCGCCGCCCGAGAGCCTAGACGGGCTCCCCTGCACTACGAGAGCGTCAGCGCCGACGGGGCCAGCGCCGCGCGGACGATCCGGTCCTGCTCGCGCAGGTGCGCCGTCGGATAGCCCTCGCTCGGGCTCGCGCGCCACGGGCGGCCGACGTAGAGGAGCGGCACGCCGTCGGGCTTCGCCTCCTCCAGCCGGTGCCGGATCGCCCGCCACGCGCCCATGTTCTGCGGCTCCTCCTGCACCCAGACGACCTCCCGCAGGCTCGGGTAGCCGCGCAGCAGCGCCGCCGCCTGCTCGACCGGGAACGGGTACAGCTGCTCGAGCCGCGCCACCGCGACCCACCCGGCCGCGGCACGGTCCTCGTGGCCCACGATGTCGTAGTAGACCTTTCCCTGGCAGAGCACGAGCCGCGTCACGCGGTTCCGGTCGGCCGTCGCGTCGTCGATCAGCGGCAGGAACTCGCCGCCGGAGAGGTCGTCGAGCGACGACGACGCCTGCTTCAGCCGCAGCAGTCCTTTCGGGGTCATGACGACCAACGGCCGCGCCGTCGCGTCGAGCGCCTGCCGCCGGACGAGATGGAAGTACTGCGCCGACGTCGTGCAGTTCGCGATGCGGATGTTCTCCTGCGCCGCGAGCTGGAGGAACCGCTCGAGCCGCGCGCTCGAGTGCTCGGGCCCGTTCCCCTCGTAGCCGTGCGGAAGCAAGAGCGTCAGCCGCGACGTCTCCCGCCACTTCGCGAGCCCCGCGGAGATGAACTGGTCGACGATGATCTGGGCCCCGTTGACGAAGTCGCCGAACTGCGCCTCCCAGAGGACGATCGCCTCCGGCGCGGCAGCGGAGTAGCCGTACTCGAAGCCGAGCGCCGCGTACTCCGAGAGCGGCGAGTTGTAGATCTCGAACGACGCGGCCGCCTCGTCGAGGTGCTGCATCGGCGTGAACGTCAGCCCCGTGTGCACGTCGTGGAGGACCGCGTGCCGGTGCGAGAAGGTGCCGCGCTCGGTGTCCTGGCCGGTGATCCGGATCGGGATTCCGTCGACGACGAGCGACGCGAAGGCGAGCGCCTCGGCCTGGCCCCAGTCGATGCCGCCCCCATCCGAATCACCACTGTCGAGGGCGTCGCGGCGGCGCTCGAGCTGCTTCATCAGCTTCGGGTGCGGCGTGAACCCGCCGGGGACGCGGAGCAGCTGCTCGTTCAGCTCCCGCAGCCGCTCGGCGGGAACGGCGGTGACGACGGTGGCGCCGGTCGAGGCCGGGATGCGCCCCTCGGCCTTCACGTGCGGTGCGCCGAACGTCTGCTTCAGCGCGTCGTGCGCCTGTTTCAGCTCCGCCTGCACCTCGGCGACGAGCTCGTCCGCCTGCTCCTGAGTGACGACGCCGGCGCCGGCGAGCTCGGCGGCGTACTGCTCGCGCACGGTCGGGTGCTCGGTGATCGCCGCGGCGAGCAGCGGCTGCGTGTACGCCGGCTCGTCCTGCTCGTTGTGTCCGTGGCGGCGGTAGCCGACGAGGTCGACGACGACGTCGTGGCCGAAGCGGCGGCGGTACGCGAGCGCGAGCCGGACCGCGGAGATCGCCGCCTCCGCGTCGTCGGCGTTGACGTGGACGATCGGGATGTCGAAGCCCTTGGCGAGGTCGCTCGAGTAGCGGGTCGAGCGTCCGCTCTCCGGATCCGTCGTGAACCCGACCTGGTTGTTCGCGATCAGGTGCAGCGTCCCGCCGGTCGAGTAGCCGGCGAGCGCCTCGAGGTTGAGCGTCTCCGCCACCTCGCCCTGACCAGCGAACGAGGCGTCGCCGTGGATGAGGATCGCGAGCGCGACGGACGGGTCGTGGAACCCGTCGCGCGTCGAGCGGTCGGTCTGCTCGGCGCGGGCGCGGCCGACGACGACCGGGTCGACCGCCTCGAGGTGGCTCGGGTTCGACGCGAGCGTGACGGTGATCTCGCCCGCGCGGGTGGAGCGGATCCCCTGCGCGCCGATGTGGTACTTCACGTCGCCGGTGCCGCCTTCGTCCGTCGAGACGACGGCCTCGATCGTGCGCTCCCCCTCGAACTCCCGGAGGATCTCCTCGTACGGGCGGCCGACGACGTGCGCGAGCACGTTCAGCCGGCCGCGGTGCGCCATGCCGACCACCACCTCGTGCGCGCCGGAGTCGGCCGCGAGCTCGATCGCCTCGTCGAGCATCGGGATCATCACGTCGAGCCCCTCGACCGAGAACTGCTTCTGCCCGAGGAACGAGCGGCGGAGGTAGTGCTCCATCCCCTCGACGCGGCTGAGCCGGCCGAGCAGCCGGACGCGCTCCTCGCCGGCGAGCGGCTGCCGGTAGCGGCCCGACTCGATCGCCTGGCGAAGCCAGACGCGCTCCTCGTGGTCGGAGATGTGCTCGATCTCGTACGCGATCGTCCCGCAGTACGTCTCGCGCAGCCGCGGCAGCGCGCCGGCGAGCGTTTCGCCCTCGACGTTGAGGCGCAGCAGCCGGGCGGGGATGCGCGCCTGGAGCTCGGGCGTCAGCCGCGGGATTAGCCGCTCGGGCTCGAGCGCCGGGTCGCCGGTCGGCTCCGACCCGAGCGGGTCGAGGTGCGCGGCGAGGTGGCCGTGCATCCGGAAGGCCTTGACGAGGGCCATCGCGGCGGCGACGCCCCCAATGAGCTCATCGTCGACCGCGGGCGCAGGCGCAGGAGCGGGTGCGACGGGCGCGGCGGCGGGCGCCGCCGCAGGTGCGGGCGCGGGCGCCTCGACCGCGTGGCCGTTCCCGCCGTTGCGCTCCAGCCGCTCGAGCAGCCGTGCGAGCCCGGGCTGGACCGCGAGCAGCGCCTCCGGCGAGTCCTCGAACAGCGAGCGCCACTCGGCGGGAACCGCGGAGGGGTTATCGAGATACTGCTCGAGCAGGAGCGCGGCGTAGCCCGCGTTCAGTCCGTCGACGTCGGGTCGGCTCATCGTCCAGCCTTTGTAGCAGCGGGGACTACCAGAGCGGGCGCGCGCCCGCGACGGCGATCGCCATCCCGAGGAAGAACGCGAGCGCCGAGATCAGCACCGCTGCGCGCGCGAGCCGGTGGCCGCTCCCGCCCATGCCCGCCGCGATCAGGGCGAGGACGATCGCCGGGATCACCAACCGGAGCGGGTGCCACGCGAGCGCGATCACGCTCGCGAAGATCGAGAAGGCGGCGAGCCAGCCCGCGACGACGTCGGCCCGGGAGGACCCCGCCGGCCGCGCCGCCTCCGAGATCGGCTCTGCGCTCACCTCTGCTCCTTCCGTTCAGCCGCGGCGACCGCCGCCCGCGGCACCCGAGGATACGTGCGTGCCGGGCCGCCGTGCGGGCGGAGCCGTCGCGGCCGCACGCGCCGGCGGCCGCCGCTGCCGCCGTCCTCGGGCCCGGTCCGCGCGGTCACCGCCGCACCCTCCTCGGGCCTCGGCTCGGCCTTGACGGCGTAGTAGACGACGAAGCAGAGGTAGACGATGGGGATCTTCAGGATCACCATCAGGAACACGATCTCCCAGACCGAGTCCGGCGCCACCACCGACGAGTGTACCGGTGTAACCCCGATGGCGGGAGCCCATTCCGGGCCGATGGTTGGGCCATGAACACGGACGAGCTGAGATCCCTGATCGAGAGCGCCGAGGAGTGCGGCTGCGTCAACCTCTCGGCGTTCAACGACCTCGTCGCCGACCTCGACCTCGACGAGGACGAGCTGGCCGAGCTCTACGAGCAGCTCGAGGGGAGCGGCATCGAGCTGACCGACGACTGCGGCCACCCGGAGGTGGAGGAGGCCCACTACTCGAACGCCGAGGTCGCGGCGATGACGACCGACTCGCTCCAGCTCTTCCTCAACGAGGCGGGCCGCTGGCCGCTACTGACCGCGGCCGAGGAGGTGGAGCTGGCGAAGGCGATCGAGCGCGGCGACCGGGCGGCGAAGGACCGGCTGATCAACTCGAACCTGCGCCTCGTCGTCTCGATCGCGAAGCGGTACCAGGGCCACGGGCTGTCGCTGCTCGACCTGATCCAGGAGGGGATCATCGGGCTGATCCGCGCGGTCGAGAAGTTCGACTGGCGGCGCGGCTTCAAGTTCTCGACCTATGCGACCTGGTGGATCCGGCAGGCGGTTCAGCGCGGCGTCGCGAACAAGGCGCGGACGATCCGGATCCCCGTCCACATCGTCGAGCGCGAGCGGAAGATCGCGCGGGCGGAGCGGGAGCTCGCCGCCACGCTCGAGCGGCCGCCGACCGACCAGGAGGTGGCGACGAAGACGAAGCTGCCGCTGAAGCAGGTGCGCGAGGTGCGCACGGCCGCGCGGACCGTGGCGAGCCTCGACAAGCCGGCGGCGGAGGGCGACACGCCGTTCGGCGAGATCGTCGCCACCGCCGGCGCCGACGTCGAGGAGGAGATCGTCGTCGGCCTCGGGGTCGACGCGCTGCGGCGCGCCGTCGACCGCCTGCCGCAGCTCGAACGGGACATCATCAAGCTCCGCTACGGCCTGGACGGCGATCCCGACCCGCAGTCGCTCGAGCAGATCGGCCGCACGCTCGGGATGTCGCGCGAGCGCGTCCGCCAGATCGAGTCGCGCGCCCTCGAGCGCCTCGCGGAGGAACGCGAGATAGCAGCCTAGGGGAACCCAGGGTTCCCCTAGGGGACCCCTCCTTCGGTGTTGAGTGGCCGTTGTGGACGTGCGCTCCGCCGGGAGCGCGGTCCCGGCTGCGCGCGGACGGCCGCTTCCTACCCACAGCGATCTCGGCGACTTCGCGGTGCCGCGCCGTCCGTGGTGGCCTGCGGCCATCCCGGACGGCAAAGGTCGGCCTCCGTCTAAAGCGGCTCCGCCTGCTTTAGCCTCCGGCCTTCGCCGTTTCGAGCTGCCCGCGAATGGAGCCGGAGGCTAACGCTGCCGCAGGCGCGTTGGCCGCAGGCGGACTCGCGGCTCGGGATGGGCGAAGCCCACCACGGGCCGCGCGGGACCGCGAGCCGCCGACATCCGCCCTGGGTGGACAGGCCTCACTCCGCGCGAAGGCCGGACCGCGCTCCGGCCGCAGCGCACAATCACGCGCGCCACTCAGCTCCGAAGGAGGGGTCAACCAGGGGAACCCTGGGTTCCCCTGGTGGGGCTGGCCCAGGCGTGCATCGCGTCGATGAGCGCGCGCAGGCGCTCGCCCGCCGGCGTCAGGCGGTACTCGACGCGCGGCGGCCGCGCGTTCGGCAGCACGCGCCGCTCGACGACGCCGGCGGACTCGAGCTCCACGAGCCGCGCCGCGAGCGTCCGCGGCGGGATCCCCGCGAGCGTCTGCCGGAACTCGTTGAAGCGGACGGCGCCGCCCTCCGCCGAGGCCCAGAGGATCGCGAGCACCCAGCGGCGCCCGAGGAGGTCCGCCGCGCGGGCGACCTCCTCGGGCAGCGGCTCGCACTGCCTACAGCGCATGGAGCGTCCGGTCCGGCTTCGGCTCGAGCGCGAGCTCCAGCACCTCGCCGAGCGTCATCACGGGATGGAACCGCATCACCTCGCGCACGTCCTCCGGGACGTCGTCGAGGTCGCCGCGGTTCCGCTCCGGGATGATCACGTCCGTGAGCCCGGCGGCGTGCGCGGCGAGCACCTTCTGCTTGAGGCCGCCGATCGGGAGCACGCGGCCCTGCAGCGTCACCTCGCCGGTCATGCCGACCGTGTGCTTCACCGGCCTGTCGGTGAGCAGCGACGCGAGCGCGGTCGCCATCGTGATCCCGGCGCTCGGCCCGTCCTTCGGGGTCGCGCCGGCGGGCACGTGCACGTGGAACGTGTGGTCGTGGAACCGCTTCGCGTCGATCTGGAGCTCGTCCGCGTGCGAGCGCACGTACGAGAGCGCGATCCGCGCGGACTCCTTCATCACGTCGCCGAGCTGGCCCGTGAGCACGAGCTCGCTGCCGCCCTCCATGTCGGTCGCCTCGACGAACAGCACGTCGCCGCCGGCGCCGGTGACGGCGAGCCCCGTCGCAACGCCGGGCACGGCCGTCCGCTCCGCCGCCTCCTGGAAGAACTTCTGGCGGCCGAGCGCGTCGCGGACGACGTCGACGTCGACCTCGACGGGCGTCTCGACGCTGCCGGACGCGACCTTCGTCGCGGTCTTCCGCAGGATCGTCCCGAGCTCGCGCTCGAGCTGGCGGACGCCGGCCTCGCGCGTGTACTCGGAGACGACGAGCTGGATCGTCGGGTCGTCGATCGAGACCTCGTCCTCGCGCAGCCCGTTCCGCTCGACCTGCCGCGGCCACAGGTAGCCGCGGGCGATCTCGGTCTTCTCGTCGGTCGTGTAGCCGTCGAAGCGGATGACCTCCATCCGGTCGAGCAGCGGCGCCGGGATCGTGTCGGCGACGTTGCCGGTCGCGATGAAGAACACCTCGGAAAGGTCGAGCTCGACGTCGAGGTAGTGGTCGCGGAACGAGTGGTTCTGCGCCGGGTCGAGCACCTCGAGCAGCGCGGCCGACGGGTCGCCGCGCCAGTCGGCGCCGACCTTGTCGACCTCGTCGAGCAGGATCACCGGGTTCATCGTCTTCGCGTCGCGCAGCGCGCGC
>DATKNT010000026.1:0-19180 GCA_035541175.1 Gaiellaceae bacterium | reverse complement strand
GCGCGGTACTGGCACCGGCTCGCGGACGGGCGGCTGGAATGCGACCTCTGCCCGCGCGCGTGCCGGCTGCACGAGGGGCAGCGCGGCTTCTGCTTCGTGCGGGCGCGTGAGGGCGACCAGCTCGTCCTGACGACGTACGGGCGGTCGAGCGGCTTCTGCGTCGACCCGATCGAGAAGACGCCGCTGGACCACTTCCTGCCCGGGACGCCGGTGCTCTCGTTCGGCACCGCGGGCTGCAACCTCGGCTGCCGCTTCTGCCAGAACTGGGACATCTCGAAGTCGCGGGAGACCGACACGCTCGCAGACGCGGCCTCGCCGGAGGAGATCGCCGCCGCGGCCGAGCGGCTCGGCTGCCGCAGCGTCGCGTTCACCTACAACGACCCGGTCATCTTCCTCGAGTACGCCGTCGACGTCGCCGACGCGTGCCGGGCCCGCGGGATCAGGGCGGTCGCGGTCACGGCCGGCTACGTCTGCCCCGAGCCGCGGGCGGAGCTGTTCGCCCACCTGGACGCCGCGAACGTCGACCTGAAGGCGTTCGACGACCGCTTCTACCGGCGGATCTGCGGCGGCGCGCTCGCGCCGGTGCTCGAGACGCTCGAGTACGTCGCCCGCGAGACGGGCGTCTGGCTCGAGCTCACGACGCTGCTGATCCCGGGGCTCAACGACTCCGACGCCGAGCTCGACGCGCTCACGCGCTGGGTGGTCGATCGGCTCGGCCCCGACGTGCCGCTCCACTTCACGGCGTTCCACCCCGACTGGAAGCTGCGCAACCGGCCGCCGACGCCGGCGGCGACGCTCCGGCGCGCCCGCGGGATCGCCCGCGCGAACGGCGTCCGGCATGCCTTCACGGGAAACGTCCACGACCGGGCCGGGCAGTCGACGTGGTGCCACGCCTGCGGCGCGTTGCTGATCGAGCGCGACTGGTACGAGCTCGGCGACTGGAACCTCACGGCCGACGGGTGCTGCCGCTCGTGCGGGGCGCGCTGCGCGGGCGTCTTCGAGCCGCAGCCGGGACGGTGGGGCGGGCGCCGGCTGCCGGTGCGGATGGCGGCGTGAACGGGGTGCGCGCACCGGTCGCCGCCGGCAGCTTCTATCCGGCGCGGGCGGCGGAGCTGGCGGACGTCGTCGACCGGCTGCTGGTGGAGGCCGAGCCGCCGGCGGTGCCGGGCGAGCTCCGCGCGCTCGTCGTGCCGCACGCCGGCTACGTCTACTCGGGCGCCGTCGCGGCGGCCGCCTTCGCGCTGCTGCCGGCCGGCGCGCCGGGGCTCCGCGCCGCGGTCGTCGGCCCCTCGCACTTCGTCCCGCTCATCGGCGCGGCGGTGACGGGGGCCGCGGCGTGGCGGACGCCGCTCGGCGAGGTGCCGGTCGACGACGGCCTGCGCGCCAAGGCGCTCGAGGCCGGCGCCGTCGTCGACGACCGGCCGCACAGCGCCGACCACGCGCTCGAGGTCCAGCTGCCGTTCCTGCAGCGGCGGGCCGCGGCCGACCTGAGGGTGCTCCCCGTCGCGGTCGGGCACGGCGGCGTCGATGTCGTCGCAACGCTCGCCGCCGACGCGCTCGTCGTCGTCAGCACCGACCTCAGCCACTACCACGACGACGTGACCGCCCGCCTCGTCGACCGGCGCACCACCGACCGGGTGCTCGACCTCGACGCCGAGGCGATCCAGGATCTCGACGCCTGCGGCGCCGCCGCCCTGCGTGCGCTCCTTCGCCATGCGCGGGCTGCGGGCTGGACGTGCACGCTGCTCGATCTGCGCACCTCCGCCGACGCGACCGGCGACGTCAGCCGCGTCGTCGGCTACGGCGCGTTCGCGTTGACTCAATAGGATCGCCGGGTGCGGTTCCTCGTCGTCGGCGCAGGCTCGTGGGGGACGGCGTTCGCGCGCGTGCTGCTCGACCGCGGGCACGGGGTCGTGCTCGCGTGCCACACGCCGGCGCAGGCGCGCGCGATCGCGGAGACCGGGCGCAACCCGCGCTACCTGACGGGCACGGACCTCGGCGGCGTCGAGGCGGTGCCGCTCGAGCAGGCGCCCGGCGACGTCGACGTGATCGTCGTCGCCGTGCCGAGCCGCGCGTTCGCGGAGGTCGCCGCCGGCCTTCCCGGCGACGCCCCCGTCCTCAGCCTGACGAAGGGGCTCGACCCGGCGACCGGCGAGCGTCTGTCGACCCGCGTGCGCGGGCGCGGCGTCGCGGTCCTCTCCGGCCCGAACCTCGCCGAGGAGATCGCGCGGGGCCTCCCGACCGCGGCGGTAATCGCGAGCGAGGACGGCTACCTCGCCGGCCAGCTCCAGCACGCGGTCAACTCGACCGCCTTCCGCGCGTACGTCAATCCGGACGTCGTCGGCGTCGAGCTCTGCGCCGCCGCGAAGAACGTGATCGGGCTCGCCGCGGGGGCGGTCGACGGCCTCCGGCTCGGGGACAACGGCAAGGCGGCGCTGATCACGCGCGGCCTCGCGGAGATGTCGCGGCTCGGCGAGGCGTTCGGCGCGCGCCCGGAGACGTTCGCCGGCCTCGCCGGCATGGGCGACCTCATCGTCACCTGCTGGAGCCTCCACGGCCGCAACCGGCGCGCCGGCGAGCTGATCGCCCGCGGGCTGAGCCCGGAGAAGGCGGTCGCCCAGATCGGTCAGACCGTCGAGGGGATCACGACGGCACCGGTGCTCCGGGAGCTGTCCCGGCGGGTCGGCGTCGAATTGCCGATCACGGAGGGGGTCTGCGCGGTACTCTCTGGGGAGAGCCTGTCCGAATTGGTGTCAAGGCTCATGGGGCGACAGCCGACAGAGGAGTGACGATGCGCGCTCGGACGATCCTCGGGGCGGCGGCCGTCACGGCCGCCGCGGTGATCCTCGCAGGCTGCGGCAGCGCCTCGGGCACCGGCTCGGGCGGCGACCTCGGCGCGGGAGCGTCGGTCGCGCCCGCGGACGCCGCCGCGTTCGTCGCGATCGACACCGACGTCTCGTCCTCCCAGTGGCAGGCCGTCGACGCGCTGCTGCAGAAGTTCCCCGCGCACGACGAGCTGCTGACGAAGCTCCAGCAGACCCTGACGCAGAAGACGGGCCTCGACTGGGCAACCGACGTCGAGCCCGCACTCGGCTCCGAGCTCGATCTCGTCGTCCTGCCGACGGCGTCGAACGGGAAGCCGCAGCTCGTCGGGCTCGTCCAGCCGGGTGACGCGTCGAAGCTCGACGCGCTGCTGCAGAAGATCGACGCGAAGAGCGGCAAGACGCTCGTCACCGCGCAGGTGAAGGGCTGGACCGCGATCGCGGGCAGCCAGGCCGCGCTCGACGCGGTCAGCGGCGCGAGCTCGAGCCTCGCCGACAGCAACACGTACCAGGACGCGACGTCGAAGCTCGCCGCAGGCCCGCTCGCGAGCGTGTACGCGAACGGCGCCGAGGCGATGCAGCTGCTCGGCTCGCTCGGGACGTCGATCCCGACTCCGGCCACGGGAGCGCAGCTCCAGTGGGTCTCCGCCGGCGTCGTCGCCGCGGGCGACGGCCTCGAGGTCGACGGCTACGTGCGCACGCAGGGCGGCAAGGCACCGGCCGCGCCGTACGCGTCGACGCTCGTCTCGAAGATCCCGTCGGGCGCGCTCGCGGTCGCCGACTTCGACGCGACGTCGAGCGCCCTGTCGCTCCCGAAGAGCCTCGGCACCGTGCTCGGCGGCGAGACCGCGCTCTACGTCAGCGCCGGCTCCGGGATGCCGTCGGTGACGCTCGTCACGCACCCGGCCGACCCGCAGGCCGCGGCGGCCGCGCTCGACAAGGCCGTCTCCGGGGCGCTCGCCGGCCTCGGCACCGGCGGCACAGGCTCGAGCGCTTCGGGCCTGAGTGGGATCCTCGGGAACATCCACCTCTACCACGACGTCGTCGGCGACACGCTCGTCGCCGCGACGTCGCAGCAGGCGATCGCCGACTTCGAGGGCGGCGGCGCGAAGCTCGCGGACGACGCCACCTTCAAGGACGGGACGGCCGCCGCCGGGATGCCGGCCGAGACGAACGGCTTCGTCTACGTGAACCTGAAGGACGCCCTGCCGCTCGTCGAGGGCCTCGTCTCGATGGTCGGGAAGGGGCTCCCGTCCGGCCTGCAGGCGAATCTCGCGCCGCTGCACACGCTCACCGGCTATGCGACCGCGGCCGGCGACGAGGTCCACTTCGCGGCGTTTGTCCAGATTGGATAGCGGCCCCATCCGGTAGCCTGCTCCCGTCATGGGAGCCCGCACCTTCTCCTTCACCTCGGAGTCCGTCACCGAGGGCCATCCGGACAAGATCGCCGACCAGATCTCCGACAGCGTCCTCGACGCCGTCCTCGCCGACGACCCGACGGGGCGCGTCGCCTGCGAGACGCTGATCACGACCGGGCTCGTCGTCGTCGCCGGCGAGATCACGACGTCGACGTACGTCGACATCCCGCGGATCGTCCGCGAGCGGATCCGTGAGATCGGCTACACGCGCGCGAAGTACGGCTTCGACGCGGAGACGTGCGGCGTCGTCGTCGCGATCGACGAGCAGTCGCCCGACATCGCGCAGGGCGTCTCCCACTCGTTCGAGGAGCAGCACGGCGACCGCGACCCGCTCGACCAGGAGGGCGCTGGCGACCAGGGGATGATGTTCGGCTACGCGTCGAACGAGACGGACGAGCTGATGCCGCTGCCGATCATGCTGGCGCACCGGCTCGCACACCGGCTGTCCGAGGTGCGCAAGGCCGAGGTGCTGCCGTACCTGCGCCCGGACGGGAAGACGCAGGTGACGGTGCGCTACGAGGAGGACGAGCACGGCCGCCGCCGGCCGGTCGAGATCGAGCGCGTGCTCGTCTCGACGCAGCACCGCGACGGGCTCGACATCGAGACGCTGCTGAAGCCCGACCTGGTCGAGCACGTGCTCCGTCCGATCCTGCCGCACGACCTCTACGACGAGCGGCGGCTCGAGCACGACGGCGACTTCTTCTACTGCAACCCGACCGGCCGGTTCGTGATCGGCGGGCCGATGGGGGACACCGGCGTCACGGGCCGGAAGATCATCGTCGACACCTACGGCGGCGCGGCGCCGCACGGGGGCGGCGCCTTCTCGGGCAAGGACCCGACGAAGGTCGACCGCTCGGCCGCGTACGCCGCGCGCCACGTCGCGAAGAACGTCATCGCCGCCGGCCTCGCCGACCGCTGCCAGCTCCAGGTGGCGTACGCGATCGGCGTCGCGCACCCGATGTCGATCCTCGTCGAGACCTTCGGCACGGAGGCGATCCCGGTGCCGCGGATCGAGGAGCTCGTGCGCGAGCACTTCGACCTGCGCCCGGCCGCGATCCTCCGCAACCTCGACCTGCGCCGTCCCATCTACGCGAAGACGGCCGCATACGGCCACTTCGGTCGCTCCGACGGCGACTTCACGTGGGAGCGGACCGACAAGGCGGCGGCGCTGCGGCGCGCCGCCGGTCTCGACGGCGACGCCCCTTCCGCTGAGGCGGCGGCGGCAGCCGCGCCGAGTGGCGCCTAGCTCGGTCCTCGTCACCGGCGGCGCGGGATTCGTCGGCTCGCACCTCGCGGACGCGCTGCTCGCGCGCGGAGCTCGCGTGCGCGCGCTCGACAACCTCACGCCGCAGGTGCACGGCGACGGCGGCCGGCCGGACTACCTCGCCGCGGACGTCGAGCTCGTCGTCGGCGACGTGCGCGACCCCGACGCGGTGCGGCGCGCCCTCAGCGGCGTCGACGCGGTCGTCCATCTCGCCGCGCGCGTCGGCGTCGGCCAGTCGATGTACGAGATCGCCGACTACACCTCGGCGAACAGCGTCGGCACCGCGGTCCTGCTGGAGGCGCTGGCCGAGTCGCCCGTCGAGAAGCTCGTCGTCGCGTCGAGCATGAGCATCTACGGCGAGGGGCTGTACCGCGACGCCGCCGGCGCGGAGGTCGAGCCGCCGGAGCGGACGCGCGCGCAGCTCGAGCGGCGCGAGTGGGAGCTGCCCGGCCTCGAGCCCGTGCCGACGCCCGAGCGCAAGAGCGCCGGGCTGACGTCGATCTACGCCCTGACGAAGTACGACCAGGAGCGGGCGTGCCTCGTCTGCGGCGAGGCCTACGGGATCCCGACCGTCGCGCTCCGCCTGTTCAACGTGTTCGGGACGCGCCAGGCGCTCTCGAACCCGTACACCGGCGTGCTCGCGATCTTCGCGTCGCGGTTGCTCAACGACCGTCCGCCGCGGGTGTTCGAGGACGGGCTGCAGCGGCGCGACTTCGTCTCGGTGCACGACATCGCGCGCGCGTTCGCGCTCGCGCTCGAGCGCGACGGTGCCGACGGGCTGGCGGTGAACGTCGGCAGCGGCCGCAGCCTGACGGTGCTGGAGATCGCGGAGAACGTGGCGGCGGCGACGGGGAAGGAGCTCGCGCCCGAGGTGACGGGCGAGGCGCGCGTCGGTGACATCCGTCACTGCTTCGCCGACATCGCGCTCGCCCGCGAGACGCTCGGCTACGAGCCGCAGGTCGCGTTCGAGGACGGCCTCGCCGAGCTGGCGGCCTGGCTCGAGGGGCAGGTCGCGGACGACCGCGTGGACGTCGCGAGCGGCGAGCTTGCGCGACGCGGCCTGACGCTCTGATCGTGGGGGAGCGGTGTTCCCCCATGAGCCCCTCCGTCTGGCGCTCGCTCGAGCGACGCTAACTCGCTCTGACGAAGAGGCCGGCTGCGGCCTTCTCCGAGATCGAGCGCTCGTTCTTGCCGACGCGGACGACGAACTCGTCCGCCGCCGGTTGGGCCGACGTGACGACGAGCTTCTGGCCGGGCACGAGCCCGTGGTCGTAGAACCAGTGCAGGAGCTCGCCGTCGTGCTCGGCGAGGCGGACGATCGTCGCGCGCGTCCCGGGCTGGAGCGCGGCGAGCGGGGCGAGATGCTCGTTCTCGGCCTGCTCGACGTCGGGGTCGACCGGCCACCCGTGCGGGCAGCGCTCGGGGTGGCCGAGCTTGTCGTCGATCCGGTCGATCATCTCGTCGTCGAAGGTGTCGCCGAGCTCGTCGGCGCGCTCGTGCGCCTCCGCGCCCGTGTAGCCCATGAAGTCGGTGAGCAGCCGCTCGATGATCCGGTGCTTGCGGACGACGCGCTCGGCGCGGGCGCGCCCCTTCTTCGTCAGCAGCGCCTCCTTGCGCGCTCCGCGCTCGATCAGGCCCTCCGCCTCGAGCCGCTTCAGCATCTCGCCCGCGGACGCGCGCGAGACGTGCAGCATCTCGGCGACGCGCGACGCGAGCGGCGGCGTCCCGGCGCCGTGCGGCGTGTACTCGCCGATCGGGAAGGCGAGGAAGTAGATGGTCTCGAGGTACTCGTCGACGGAGTGGCCCTGCGCCATGCCGGTATATTGCCCCGCGAGGCGTGTAAGGGCAGCCTTACAACCGGAGTCGCACCTCAACCATGTCCACAGCTCAGATCCTGTTGCTCGGCGCGATCGCGGGCGCGACGATCTTCCTCGGCCTGCCGATCGGGCGGCTGCGGGGACTCTCGCCGGCGACGCGGGCGGCGCTGAGCGCGCTCGCGACGGGGATCCTCGTCTTCCTGCTCTGGGACGTGCTGACCGGTGCCGTCGACCCGATCGAGTCGGCGCTGACCGCGCACGACTGGGGCCGGTTCGCGTGGCTCGCGGCGCTCGGGCTCGGCGGGTTCGCGCTCGGCCTGATGAGCCTCGTCTACTACTCCGACTGGATGAAGCGCCGCGGCAACAACCGGCGCGCGTCGACGCTCGTCGGCCCCGGCGCCGCGGCAATCGACGAGTTCGAGGAGCGCGGGTGGCTCGACGGGCTGTCGCCGGGCGAGCAGCTGGCGCTGCTGATCGCGATCGGGATCGGCGTGCACAACTTCGGCGAGGGACTGGCGATCGGGCAGGCGGCGACCGCGGGCGAGATCAGCCTCGCGGTGACGCTGATCATCGGGTTCGGCCTGCACAACGCGACCGAGGGCTTCGGCATCTGCGGCCCGATGAGCGGCGAGGGGACACGGCCGACCTGGCGCTACCTCGTGCTGCTCGGCGTGATCGGCGGGGCGCCGACGTTCCTCGGCACCGCGCTCGGCCAGGCGTGGTCGAGCGACGCCGTGTCGGTGGCGTTCTTCGCCGTGGCGGCGGGCTCGATCCTCTACGTCGTCCAGGAGCTGTTCGCGGTGAACCGCAGCTACGGCCACCCGAAGCTCGTCACCTGGCTCGTGCTCACCGGCGTCGCCCTCGGCTTCGCGACGGACTTCGTCGTCACCGCCGCCGGCGTCTGAGCCCACACCCCCACCCTGGGTGGGGTCGCTGGTCCCCCTCCGCCCTCGGCTTCGACGCTAGCGCGGAAACCGGCACGTGTCCGTCGCGGGTTTCCGGCGGATGAGTGACGGCTGCGGCTCCGTTCCGGTGAGCCGCGGCGCGCGTCCGGGCTCGCCGACGGCCGACCCGCCGCTAGCGCGCGAGGATCGCGTGGAACACGGCCAGGTCCGCGCGGATGTCCGTCGCGGTCGCGTCGAAGCCGGCCTCGCGGAGCCACGCGAGCTGGTCGGCGACCGTGTCCGGGAGGTCGATCTCCCAGTCGATGAAAATCTGGCCCTTCTCGCCCTGGCGGGGCACGACGACGTCGCCGAGCACGAAGCGGCCCCCCGGTCGGAGAGCGTCCGCCACGCGTGCGAACAGGTCGCGCTTCCCGTCGCCGTCGAGGTGGTGCACCGCGAGCGCCGAGACGACGAGGTCGAACGGCCCCGGCGGCAGCGGCTCCTCGAGCCGGCGCACGAGCAGCTCCGCGCCGGGCACCCGCTCCCGCGCGCGGGCGAGCATCGCCTCGCTCGCGTCGATCCCCGTCCAGCGGGCATCGGGATGGCGCGCGAGCACGCGCACCGCGGTCTCGCCGGTGCCGGTTCCGAGCTCGAGGATCTCGTGCGCGTCGAGCTCGTCGGTGGTCGCGGCGACCGCATCCTGGAGCTCCTCGTAGCCGGGGATCCCCTCGTGCATCACGTCGAGGTAGGTGTCCGGGTCCCAATCGATCTCCGACATGCGCCGACCATACCCGCGGCTACGCTCGCCGTGTGACCCGGCTCGCCTCCGTCTACCCGCTCGTCACCGCCCGCGCGGTCGCGCGCCCGTTCACGTACGAGGTGCCGGACGAGGCGGAGAAGGGTGACGTCGTCGAGGTGAAGTTCGGGAACGCGCGCCGCCGCGGAGTCGTGACGGCGATCGGCGTCGCTCCGCCCGAGGGCGTCAAGGCCGCGCCGGTCGAGCGCGTCGCCGAGCGGCTGCCGGCGGCGCTCGTCGACCTCGCGCTGTGGCTCGCCGACTACTACGGCTCGACGCCGGCGCGCGCGCTCGCGCTCGTCGCGCCGCACGCCCCGCGTCGGCGCGGCGAGCGTCGGCACGCGTCCGCGGCGGGAGCGCTCGCCGGCGAGGAGGAGACGCCGGCGCGGCTCTCCGAGTCGCAGGAGCGCGCGCTCGCGCGCATCGTCGCGCTGCTCGACGGCGGCGGCGGCAACGTCCTGCTCGAGGGCGCGACCGGCAGCGGCAAGACGGAGGTGTACGTACGCGCGTGCGAGGCCGCGCTCGCGCACGGCCGCGGCGCGATCGTGCTCGTCCCGGAGATCGCGCTGACGCCGCAGGCGCTCAACCGCTTCCGGGCGCGCTTCGGCGACCGCGTCGCCGTGCTCCATTCCGCGCTGACGGAGGCCGAGCGGCGCGACGAGCGCGAGCGGATCGCGTCGGGGGAGGCGCCTGTCGTCGTCGGCGCGCGCTCCGCCGTGTTCGCGCCGGTGCCCTCGCTCGGCGTGATCTGCGTCGACGAGGAGCACGACGCGTCGTACAAGCAGGAGTCCGACCCCCGCTACGACGCGCGCACGGTCGCGGCGAAGCGTGCGGCGCTCGAGGGCGCGCTCGCCGTCTTCGGCTCGGCGACGCCGCGGCCGGAGTCGTGGGAGCGCCTCGAGCGGCTCGAGCTCGGCGGCCGCATCGCCGCCCCGATGCCCTCGGTCCGCGTCGTCGACCTCCGCCGCGAGGCCGGCTACCCGCTCTCGGCGCCGCTGCTCGCCGAGCTCGGCGGACTCGCGGAGCGCGGCGGCAAGGCGATCCTGCTCCTCAACCGGCGCGGAACGGCGCCGGCCGTGCACTGCCGCGCCTGCGGCGCGACGCGGCGGTGCCGCAGCTGCGACGTCGCGCTGACGCTCCATCAGGACCAGACGCTCCGCTGCCACCACTGCGGCGCGGTCGAGGCGATGGGCGACTCCTGTCCCGCGTGCGGCTCCGCGGAGCTCGCGCGCATCGGCGCCGGGACACAGCGGCTCGAGCGGGAGCTGGAGAAGCACGTCCCGGAGCTCGAGCGGATCCGCCTCGACGCCGACGCGGTCGAGAAGCCGGAGCAGCTGCGCGCCGCGCTCGAGCGGTTCGCCGCGGCCGACCGCGCGGTGCTCGTCGGGACGCAGATGGTGGCGAAGGGCCACCACTTCCCCGGCGTCGAGCTCGCGGCGGTCGTCGACGCGGACACGGGGCTCGGCCTGCCGGACTTCCGCGCCGAGGAGCGGACGTTCCAGCTCGTGACGCAGCTCGCCGGCCGCAGCGGCCGCGACGCGCCGGGCCGCGTGCTCGTCCAGACGTTCCAGCCGGACGCGCGCGCCGTCGTCCACGCGGCACGCCACGACGTCGCCGGCTTCCTCGCCGGAGAGTTGGAGCGGCGGCGCGCGCTCGGGTACCCGCCGTTCTGCCACCTCGTCCGCATCGTCGTCTCCGGCCCCGAGCAGGGAGACGCGATGCGCGCGCTCGAGGAGCTGAAGGCCGGCCTGGGCGGCGAGGAGCTGCTCGGCCCGGCGCCGCTCCTCCGCCTGCGGAACCGTCACCGGGCGCAGCTCGTCGGCAAGACGCAGCGGCCGCGCGCGCTCGCCACGCGTGCCGCCGCGCTCCTCGCGGCGGCCGCGCCCGCGATGCGCCGCGCCGGGCTCAGCGCCGTGGTCGACGTCGATCCCCAGCAGCTGTAGCTACGAGCGGCGGGCGCCGTCGAGATCCGGCGGCCAGCGCGCGAGGATCCAAGCGGCGTCGAGCGCCTCGCGCCGGTACGGACGGCCGTTGATCCTGACGAAGTCCCGGGTCCGCGGGTCCATCGCCAGCCGCGCCTCGGCGGGGAAGTTCCGGTTGTGCCGTGCGATCAGCTCGTTCACCTCGGCGAAGTTCCACCCGTGCGCCGTCTCGCGCCAGCGCCGCGCGAACTCCGCCGCGCCGTCCGTCTCGCGCGCGAGCGCGCGCCACGCCTCCCCGAGCTCCCGCTCGTGCACCTCGAGCTCGACCTCGATCGCGCGCAGCCGTCGCATCCAGATCGTCGGGCCGCCGAGCGCCCGGACGGCGGAGTCCGGGTCGGGGCGGAAGTTGCGGAGGCGCCGCCGGAGCGGCTTCCCGGTCACCGGGCTGCCGGCGAGATCATCCTCGAGCACGCGCCGCTCCTCGCGGTCGCGCGGCGTCTCCGGACGGATCGCGCCCTGGCTCATGATGTCCTTCAGCTCCCTCGGATCCATCCCGGACAACGGTACTCTGCCGTCTGCATGTCTGACGTCGAAGGCCAGGTGAAGCACGAGCACGACGAGCTCGACCCCGAGCGCGCCGCCCGGCGACGCCTCGCGCTCGCGCAGATCCGCCAGTACCCCGACGCCGCGCTGAAGATGCCAGCGCGCCCCGTCGAGGAGTTCGACGACGAGCTCCGCAGGCTCGTCGAGCGGATGAAGCTGCTGATGCGCGACGCGAGCGGGATCGGCCTCGCGGCCACCCAGGTCGGAGTCCTCCAGCGGCTGTTCGTCTTCCAGGTGGACGAGGAGGACATCGTCGCCGTCGTCAACCCGGAGATCACCGAGCGGAGCGACGAGAGCGAGGTGGACGACGAGGGCTGCCTCTCGATCCAGGGCGTGCTCGTCCCGGTCGAGCGGTCCGCGGCGATCACGCTCGCCGGCCGCGACGAGAACGGTGCCGAGGTCGAGTACCGGCTCGAGGACATCTACGCGCGCGCCGCGCAGCACGAGAACGACCACCTCGACGGTGTCCTCATCCTCGACCGGACGACGCCCGAGGCGCGGCGGGAGGCGCTCGCGCTGCTGCGGCCCCGCATCGTTCTCGGTTAGCAATGGCCCGCCGGATCGCCGTCGCGGCGACCGCCCCCTTCGGCGCCGACGTGCTCGAGCGGCTCGCGGCGCGGCACGACGTCACGCTCCTCCTCACCCGGCCGGACACGCCGCGAGGGCGCGGCCGCAAGCTCGCGGCGCCGCCGGCGAAGGAGGCGGCGGAGCGGCTCGGCATCCCGGTCGCGCAGCCGGCGCGGCTCGACGAGACGGTCGAGCTCGGCGCCGACACCGTGGTCGTCTGCGCGTACGGGCTGCTCGTCCCCGACTCGCTGCTCGAGCGGGCGCTCTGGCTCAACGTCCACCCGTCGCTGCTCCCGCGCTGGCGCGGCGCCGCGCCGGTCGAGCGCTCGCTGATGGCGGGCGACACGCGCACCGGCGTGACGATCCACCGGACGGTGGCGGAGCTCGACGCCGGGCCGATCGCGGCGCAGCGCGCGTTCGACATCGGGCCCGACGACGACGCGGGAACGATCTACGCGCGCTCCGCGGAGGTCGCGGCCGAGCTGCTCGACGAGGTGCTGGCGGAGGACGAGACGGTGTTCACGCCGCAGCCGGAGGAGGGCGTCACCTACGCGGAGAAGATCCGCCCCGAGGACCGCGAGCTCGACCTGTCCCGGCCCGCGCAGGAGCTCGTCGACCGCGTGCGCGCGCTGTCGCCGCACATCGGCGCGCGCGCCGTCATCGACGGCGCGCCGCTGATCGTCTGGAAGGCCCGGGTCGGTGCGGACGGCTCGTTCGAGCCGCTGGAGGTGCAGCCCGAGGGCCGTCGCCGGATGACGGTCGACGAGTACCTGCGCGGCCGCCGGTCATGAGCGTCTCGCCGGCTCGTCGCGCCGCGTACGAGGTGCTGCTGCGCGTGTTCGAGCACGGCGCGTACGCGGACCGCGTGTTCCGGAGCGCCGCGGCCGGGCTCGACGAGCGGGAGCGCGCGTTCGCGCACCGGCTCGCCTACGGCTCCGTCCAGCGCGTCCGCACCCTCGACTACGCGATCGAGACGCTCGGCAAGCGGCCTGTGCGCAGGCTCGACCCGCAGGTCCGCGCGGCGCTCCGCCTCGGCGCCTACCAGCTCGGCTACACCGAGACGGCGCCGCACGCAGCGGCGAACGAGTCGGTCGAGCTCGTCCGCCGCGCGCGCCTCGAGCGGGCCGTACCGTTCACGAACGCGGTGATGCGCCGTCTCGCCGCCGGCATCCGGCCGCTGATCGGGGGGCTGCCCGACGGGCCGCTGAAGGAGTCGTATCCCGACTGGATCTACGACGTGTGGGTGCGCGACCTCGACGCCGGCGACGCGCTCGCGCTGATGCGGGCGATGAACGAGCCGCTCGAGACGGTCGTCCGGCTCGTCCGGGGCGACCCGCCGCCGGGCGCCGAGCCGACCGACATCCCCGGCGCCTACCGCGTCGAGCGCGTCGACGACCTCGCCGTCACCGAGGGACGGATCTGGCCGCAGAGCCGAGGCTCCCAGCTCGTCGGCCTCGTCGTCGGCTCGCAGGACGGCGAGCGCGTGCTCGACCTGTGCGCGGCGCCCGGCGGGAAGACGACCCAGCTCCGCGGCGACGTGACGGCGGTCGAGCTCGACCCGCACCGGGCCGGCGAGCTCCGCGAGAACGTCGCACGTCTCGGCGCGGACACCGTCACCGTCGTCGAGGCGGACGGCACCGCGCTGCCGCCCGAGCTCGACGGCTTCGACCGCGCGCTCGTCGACGCTCCCTGCTCCGGCCTCGGCGTCCTCGCGCAGCGGCCGGACCTCCGCTGGCGCGCCCAGCCGCTTCCGGAGCTCCAGCTCGCGCTGCTCCGCTCCGCCGCGGAGCGCGTCCGCCCGGGAGGCACGATCGTCTACTCCGTGTGCGCGATGAACGCCGACGAGAACGAGGCGGTCGTCGAGGCGAGCGGGCTCCGCATCCTGCCCCTCGGCGAGGAGTGGCCGGCGTTCGCGCACCCGCGGCGGCGGGAGTTCCTGCTGACGCTGCCGCACGTCCACGGGACGACCGGCTTCTTCGTCGCGCGGCTCGCCCGCGACTAGGACCTCCGCCGACCGGTGCGCGTCGTACGATCCGGGGGCGGCGATGCCCTGGCGGGACTGGATCCGGACGGTCGAGGTCGAGCCCTCCATCTTGGCGGCGGACTTCGGCCACCTGGCCGAGCAGCTGGAGACGCTCCTGCGGACCGGCGCGCGGATCTTCCACTTCGACGTCGGCGACGGCCACTTCGTCGAGCCGATCACGATGGGCCCTCCGGTCCTGCGCTCGATCGCGCCGCTCGTCCACTCGATGGACGGCGTGATCGACTGCCACCTGATGGTCGACAACCCGGTCCGCCATTTCCCGCAGATCGCCGAAGCGGGCGGCGACAGCGTCACCTTCCACTACGAGGTCGTCGACGACGTACCCGCGACGATCGCCCTCGCGCGGGAGTACGGCCTCCAGGTCGGCGTCTCGTTCGACCCCGAGAGCGAGCCCGAGGACGTGGCCGCGGTCGCCGCCGACGCGGACATCGTCCTCTGCATGAGCATCCACCCGGGCTTCGGCGGCCAGGAGTTCATGCCGGAGGCGCTGGACCGGATCGAGCGGCTTCGCGCCGCGCTGCCGGAGCAGGTGCACGTGCAGGTCGACGGCGGGATCGACAACGACAACGTGCGCGCGGTCTACGACGCCGGCGCGACGCTGATCGTCGCCGGCACGGCCATCTTCCGGAGGGAGGATCTCCCACGCGCGTACCGGCGGCTGGTACAAGCTCTCGCGTGAACTGGTTCGAGCGCGCGCTCGAGCTCGCCGAGCGCGGACGCGGGAAGGTCGAGGATCATCCGCTCGTCGGCGCCGTGCTCGTCCGCGAGGGCGAGGCGGTCGGCGAGGGCTGGTACGAGTACGCGGGCGTGAAGCACGCGGAGGCGATCGCGCTCGAGCAGGCGGGCGAGCGCGCGTGCGGGGCGACGCTCTACGTCACGCTCGAGCCGTGCTCGCACCACGGCCGGACGCCGCCGTGCGCGGACGCCGTCGTCGACGCCGGCGTGGCACGCGTCGTCGTCGGCGCGCTCGATCCGAATCCCGTGGTCGACGGGCGCGGCGTCGCCCGGCTGCGTGAGGCCGGCGTCGAGGTCGAGCTGCTGGACAGCGTCGAGGCGAGGCGGCAGAACGAGGCCTGGCGCACGTGGAAGTCGCTCGGGCGGCCGTTCGTCACCTACAAGGTCGCGATCACCCTCGACGGCCGGGTCGCCGTTCCCGGCTCGCGCTGGGTCACCGGCGAGGAGTCCCGCCGGCTCGTACACGAGCTGCGCGCCGCCGCCGACGCGGTCGCCGTCGGCATGGGCACGGTGCGCGCGGACGCGCCGCGGCTCGACGCGCGCGGCGTCGGCGCGGCGCGGCAGCCGCGACGGCTCGCGTTCGGGCGAGGCCCGCTCCCGGACGGCTCCGAGCTGCAGCTGCGCAGCGGGCCGCTCGAGGAGGAGCTGCGGGCGCTCGCCGCCGACGGCGTCCAGTCGCTCCTGCTCGAGGGAGGCCCGACGCTCGCGACGGCGTTCCTCGCCGCGGATCTCGTCGACAAGCTGCTCGTCTTCGTCGCCCCGACGATCGGCGGCGCCGGGCCGCGCTTCGTCGGCGACCTGGCCGCGCCCGTGCCGCTCTCCGGCCTCCGGGCGACCCGGGTCGGCGCGGACGTGCTACTCGAGGCGTACGTCCACGATCCGTAGCCGTCCGCGAATGGAGGAGGGCGGCTCGCGCCGCCCTCCCGCGGTCCGCAGGGAGTCGCTGCTGCGGACTCGCGCGGCCGGGGATTGCCCGGTCGCCGTCTTTCGCGAGGTGCAACTCCGCGTGACGCTTCCAGCCTGACCCAGTGCGGCCCTTCTGTCTGTACCGGGAGGCGCGGAACCGGCTGCGGGAAACCCACAGCGGCGCCGGGTAGCCTGTTTCCCGTGTTCACCGGCATCGTGCGCGAGCGGGGGAGGGTCGCCGCGACCGACGGCGGCCCGGCCGGGATGCGGCTGCGGATCGAGGCGCCGGCGACCGCGGCGGCGGTCGCGGTCGGCGACTCGGTCGCGATCGGCGGCGTCTGCCTGACCGTGGTCGAGGTCGACGGGCCGGAGCTGTCCTTCGACGCCGTCCCCGAGACGCTCGGCCGAACCGCCCTCGGCCGGCTCCGCCCGGGCGCCGGGGTGAACGTCGAGCCGGCACTCCGTGCGGGCGAGCCGCTCGGGGGCCACATCGTGCAGGGCCACGTCGACGGCGTCGGCAGCGTCCGCTCGGTCGAGCCGGAGGGCGACGGCGTCCGGGCCTGGGTGGATGCGCCGCCGGAGGTGCTCCGCTACTGCGTCGAGAAGGGCTCCGTCGCCGTCGACGGCACCTCGCTCACCGTCGCGGCGCTCGACGACGCCGGGTTCGCCGTCGCGCTCGTCCCGCACACGCTGGCCGCGACGACACTCGGCGCACTGGCGCCCGGCGACGCGGTCAACGTCGAGGCCGACGTCCTCGCCAAGTACGTCGAGCGGCTCCTCGCCTCTACGATGAACCCGTGACCGCCGCCTCCTCCGTCCCGGGCACGAGCCCGTTCGCCACTGTCGAGGAGGCGATCGAGGCGATCCGCGAGGGCAGGATGGTCGTCGTCGTCGACGCGGCCGACCGCGAGAACGAGGGCGACCTGACGATCGCGGCGCAGTTCGCGACGCCCGAGGCGATCAACTTCATGGCGAAGGAGGGACGCGGCCTCATCTGCCTCTGCCTCACCGGCGAGCGCTGCGACGAGCTCGACCTGCGGATGATGACCGAGCGGAACGAGACGCCGTACGGTACCGCGTTCACCGTCTCGATCGAGGCGCGCGAGGGCATCTCCACGGGCATCTCCGCGCACGACCGCGCCCGGACGATCCAGGTCGCGATCGACCCGTCGAAAGGCCCGCACGATCTCGTCCAGCCCGGACACGTCTTCCCGTTGCGCGCGAAGCCCGGCGGCGTGCTCCAGCGCGCCGGCCAGACCGAGGCGTCCGTCGACCTCGCGCGGCTCGCGGGGCTGAACCCGGCCGGCGTCGTCTGCGAGGTGATGAAGGACGACGGGACGATGGCGCGCGTCCCCGACCTGATCGAGTTCTGCCGCCGGCACAACCTCAAGCTCGTCACCGTCGCCGACCTGATCGAGTACCGCCGGCGCCACGAGAAGCTCGTCGAGCGCCAGGTGAGCGTACGGATGCCGACGGCGTACGGTGAGTTCACCGCGGTCCTCTTCCGCGAAACGCTGACCGGGAAGTCCCACGTCGCGCTCGTGAAGGGCGACGTGGAGGGGGCGGAGAACGTCCTCGTCCGCGTCCACTCGGAGTGCCTCACCGGCGACGTCTTCCACTCGCTCCGCTGCGACTGCGGGGAGCAGCTGGACGCGGCGCTCGAGCTGATCGCCGCGGAGCCCTGCGGGGTGCTGCTGTACATGGCCCAGGAGGGCCGCGGGATCGGCCTCCTGAACAAGCTCAAGGCGTACGAGCTCCAAGAGGAGGGGCTCGACACGGTCGACGCCAACCTCGCGCTCGGGTTCGCCGCCGACGAGCGGGAGTGGGGGATCGGCAACCAGATCCTCGCCGACCTCGGCCTGACGACGATCCGGCTGCTGACGAACAACCCGAAGAAGGTCTCCGGCCTCGAGGCGTACGGCCTGAAGGTGACGGAGCAGGTGCCGATCGAGGTTTCCCCGAACGACGAGAACCGCCGCTATCTGACCACCAAGCGGGATAAGCTCGGGCACAGGCTCCACCACCAGGGGCTCAAGTTCGAGCCGGAGGACGAGTGAGCGCGAGCGAGTTCTGGCCCGGGGAGCAGCCGCACGCCGCACCCGGGGAAGGAGAGGTCGACGAGTCGGTCGTCGAGAACGTCGTCGCCGCGGCGCGGCCCCAGCCGCAGCCCTCTGCGCAGCCGTCCGACGACACGGAGGACTTCGAGGAGCCCGACCTCGACGAGCCCGAGGAGCCCGACGAGGACGACGAGGACGACGAGCCCGAGGAGGACGACGAGGACGAGGAGAACGAGGACGCGGACGAGGACGACGCGGCCGAGCACGCGGCCCCGGCCGCGGCGGAGCCGCTGCTCCGGCTGGCCGGCCATGCCCCCGGCGACCTCGAGATCCCGGACGACATCGCCGTGCTCGAGGGATCGCCCGTCGGCGGACGGCGAGGCGTCGGCATCGTCGCGGCCCGCTTCAACGGCGACGTCACCAACCGGCTCCTCGAGTCGGCGCTCGCCGAGCTCGACCGCGCGCAAGTTCCCCGCGAGCTCGTGACCGTGATGGCCGTCCCCGGCGCGTTCGAGCTGCCGCTCGGCGCGATGGCACTCGCGAAGACGCGTCGCTACTCGGCGATCGTCGCCCTCGGCTGCGTCATCCGCGGGGAGACGGCCCACTTCGACTACGTCGCGGGCGAGGCCGCGTCGGGGATCCAGCTTGCAGCCCTCGAGACCGGCGTCCCCGTCGCCTTCGGCGTGCTCACGGTGGACACGCTCGAGCAGGCGATGGCCAGGGCCGACAAGGGCGGCGAGGCTGTGCGAACGGCGCTCGAGATGGCGGATCTGTTCGGCCAGCTGCGCGCCGCCGCCAGGTCGGCGCAGTAGAGCTCGCGGACGGATCACGAGCTTTTCGCTCGCCGCCGCGTAGCCACATGGCGTGGCGTGGCGTAGCCACATGGCGTGGCGTGGCGTCGCCACGAGAAAAGTCGTGGCGATCGCGGAAGTCGTGACGCTGCCGCTACACTTGGCCGCCGTGTCCAAGGTCTGCGCAATCTGCGGGAAGAAGCCGGGCTTCGGCCACCACCGGAGCCACTCGATGGTGGCGACGAATCGGCGCTTCGACCCGAACCTCCAGCGCGTCCGCGTCCTGCTGAACGGCAAGGCGACGCGGGCCTACGTCTGCACGCGCTGCCTCAAGGCCGGCAAGGTCCAGAAGGCCGTCTAGCCCATCGCCGCTGCGGTGCAACCGCGCCGGCGTTTCAGTGGTCCAATACGGTTGTGGAGGCAGGGCACACGCTCTCGTCCCCGCTCGGCAGCATCACGATCTCGAGCGACGCGATCGCGCACATCGTCGGCGAGACCGCGCTCGAGTGCTACGGGGTCGTGGGAATGGCCGCGAAGGGGCCTGTCCGCCGGCT
>DATKNT010000025.1:0-26436 GCA_035541175.1 Gaiellaceae bacterium | reverse complement strand
GTCGACGATGAAGGTGACGCGATCGGGATCGTGCAGCCGGTTGCGGATCTCGTTCGCGGCGCGGCCGACGGCGACGAGGTCGTGCGAGCGGAGCAGCGTGGCCGCGTCCTCGTCCGACAGCCGCTCGCCGTCGAGCGTGCGCTCGAGGATCTCCGCGACGGGCGAGCGCGTCGTGACGCTCATGCGACCGCGGCGCCCTTCGTCGAGACGAAGCGCAGCTCGGGCACGGACTCGAGCAGCTCGGCGTCGCGCGCGAGCTCGAGGAACGTGTACAGCCCGGCGCGCTCCCGCGGCCCGAACCGGTAGCGCAGCTTCTCGAAGTAGCGCGCGAGGAACCCGGGCGGATAGCCGTAGCGCTCCGCCGCCTCGAAGGCGAGCTGCTCCGGCTCCGCGCGCGCGCGGCGCACGGAGGCGACGAGCGCGTCCTCGAGCTCCGCGAGCCCGTCCGCGAGCGGCTCCGGGCACGCCCAGACGGCGAACACCATCGGCAGCCCGGTCCGCTCCAGCCAGAGCCGGCCCAGGTCGTGGTGCGGCGTCGGGTCCTCGAACGCGGACTTCAGCGCCGCGTCGCCGATGAGCAGCTTCGCGTCGGCGTCCTCCCCGAGCGGGACCTGATCCGCCTCGGGCAGCAGCACCTTGGTCAGCACCACCGACGTCGCCGACTCCGGCGTCACGGCGACGACGCGCACCTGCTCGAGCGGCTTGCGCGTGACGAGCTGGATCGACTCGACCGCGCCCTCCGACGCGACGCAGAGCCGCGGGAGCAGCCGCAGCCTGTCGGCGTTACGCGCGTACTCGATCGACGAGATCGGCGCCGTGTCGAGCTCGCCCTCCACGAGCATCCGGTTCAGCTCCGTCGGGACGCCGAGCACCTCCTCGACGTCGGTGTCGACCCGGTAGAAGACCGGCGCCATGTTCGCGTACGAGATGCGGCCGAGCCGGAGCATCAGTCGTCCCACCGCCGCAGCTCGTTGTAGAGCGTGTCGCGCTGCACCGGGACGCGGCCGGCGTCGCGGACGAAGCGGACGAGCTCGGGCACCTTCTGCTCGGTCCCGCTCGTCGCGCCGGCGGCCTGGAAGATCTGCTCGCGCACGACGGTGCCCTGGACGTCGTTCGCACCGAAGTGGAGCGCGAGCTGCGCCATCGGCATCCCCATCATGATCCAGTACGCCTTCACGTTCGGGATGTTGTCGAGCAGCAGCCGCCCGACCGCGATCATCTTCAGGTCGTCGGCGCCGGTCGTGAACTTGAAGCCGCGCCGCTCGAAGACCGTGTTCTCGGGATGGAACGCGAGCGGGATGAACGCGAGGAAGCCGCCCGTCCGGTCCTGCTGCTCGCGCAGCCGCAGCAAGTGGTCGACGCGCTCCTCGTACGTCTCGACGTGGCCGTACAGCAGCGTGCAGTGCGTCGGGATCCCCAGCCCGTGCGCCGTGTCGTGCACGTGGAACCACTCGTCGGGATGCTCCTTGCCGGGCGCGATCAGCCCGCGCACGCGGTCGGCGAAGATCTCCGCGCCGCCGCCTGGCAGCGAGCCGAGGCCCGCTTCCTGCAGCACGCGCAGCACCTCCTCGTGCGAGCAGCCCTCGAGCTTCGACATGTGGTGGATCTCGGAGGCCGTGTAGAACTTGAGATGGACGTCGGGGAGCGCCGCCTTCAGCTTGCGCAGGACATCGGCGTAGAACTCGAGGTCGACGTGCGGGTTCTCGCCGTTGACGCAGTGGATCTCGGTGAAGCGCGAGTGCTCGTACTGCGCGACCGCGTCGGCGACGAGCTCGTCCGCGGTCAGCGTGTACGCACCCTCCTGCTTCTGCGTCTTCGCGAACGCGCAGAACTTGCACTTCACGCGGCACACGTTCGTCTGGTTGAGATAGAGGTTCTGGACGAAGTAGACCTCGTCGCCGCCGCCGCGCCGCCGCCGCGCGAGGTCGGCGAGCTCGCCGAGGGCGAGCAGGTCGTCCGTCTCCATCAGCGTCAGGCCGTCCTCGAAGTCGAGGCGCTCGCCGGCCTCCACCTTCTCGCGGATGGGGGCGAGCGTGTCGAGCCTGTCGAGAACTGCCACGTGCGTTACCTCTCTCTGTCGACGACGGCGTGCGTCAGCACTTCGAGCTCGTGGCGATGGAGCTCGCCGTTGAGGCACGCCCTGGCGCGCCTAGCGTAGTCGAGCGCGACGTCGCGGGAGCGCTCGAGCGCGCCTGTCGCGGCAACGCGCGTGAGCGCCCCGTCGAGAGGGCCTCCGGCGAGCGCATCGCGCACGACGTCGTCCTCCTGCGCCGCGAGCAGCAGCGGCAGCGTCGGCGTCCCGTCGCGGAGATCGGTGCCGGCGATCTTCCCGGTCTCGAGCGTCGCGCCGGAGCAGTCGAGCACGTCGTCGGCGATCTGGAACGCGATGCCGAGCGCGAGGCCGTAGTCGCCGGAGCCGCCGCCGAGCCGGCACGCGGCCTCGAACAGCTTCCCGGTCTTCAGCGCGCAGCGCTCGAGATACGCGGCGACGCTCGTCGACGGGTCATGCGTCTGCGTGCGCTGGAGCGCTTCGCCGCGCGCGAGGCAGAGGGTCGCGTCGGCGAGGATCTCGACCGCGGCAGGATCGCCGGTCGCGGCGAGCTCCGCGAACGCGCGGGCGAACAGGTAGTCGCCGGTCGCGCGCGCCGCCTCCGGGCCGTGCACCGACCACGCCGCCGCCTTGCCCCGTCGGAAGTGCGCACGGTCGATGAGGTCGTCGTGGACGAGCGTCGCCATGTGCACGAGCTCGACCGCGACGCCCGCCGCGAGCGACGGCTCGGCGCCGGGCGGCGCAGCGAGGAAGACGAGCAGCGGCCGGAGCCGCTTGCCGCCCGCGGCGAGCGCCTCGTTGCCGACGACCGCGACCACCCCCGGATGGCTGGCCACGGTCCGCGCCAGACGCTCCTCGATCGCGTCGAGATACTCCTCGAGACCCGGTGCCTCGCGAATCGCGGCCAGCGTCGTCGTCGCACTCACCTCTCGTCGGCCTCCCCGACGTGCAGCGCCACGATACCCCCTGCAAAGACCCGGAATCGGACGCCGTCGAAGCCGCTGCGGCGGAGCAGCGCGGCGAGATCCTCCGGCCGGGGGAACCGCCGGACGCTCGCCGGCAGGTACGTGTAGGCCGCGCCGCCCGGCAGCGCCTTCCCGAGCAGCGGGATCGCCCGGTCGAACCAGAGCCGGTAGAACGGCGCGAGCATCCCGCGCGGGGTCGTGATCTCGAGCAGGCCGAGCCGCCCGCCGGGGCGGAGCACGCGCCGCAGCTCGCGCAGCCCGGCCTCGAGGTCCTCGACGTTGCGGACGCCGAAGCCGACGGTCGCCGCGTCGAACGACCCGTCGTCGAACGGGAGCGCGAGCACGTCGCCGCGCACCCACTCGATCGCCCGGTCCTTGCGTCGCGCCCGCTCGAGCATCCGCTCCGAGAAGTCGAGCCCGACCACGGCGCCCGCGCCGGCACGCCGCGCCGCGATCGCGAGGTCGCCCGTCCCGCAGCACGCGTCGAGCACGCGGTCGCCGGGCCGGACGACCTGCGCGACGGTGACGGCCCGCCAGCGGCGGTCGAGCCCGGCTGTCATCACCCGGTTCATCAGGTCGTAGACCGGCGCGATCCGGTCGAACATCGTGCGGACGCCGTCCGACGGAAGCGTGCCCGTGTCGACGCCGGTCGTGATCATTGTCCCCACCGCTTCGCGAGCTCGTTGTCGAGCCCGAGCTGGTCGAGCGCCCGCGCGACGACGAAGTCGACGAGGTCGTCGACCGAGTCCGCCCCGTGGTAGAAGCCCGGCGCGAGGAACAGGATCGTCGCGCCCGCCTCGCGCAGCGTCAGCATGTTCCGGAGGTGGATCGCGGACAGCGGCGTCTCCCGCGGCATCAGCACGAGCCGCCGGCCCTCCTTCAGCGCGACCGACGCGGCACGGTGGACGAGGTTCTGCATCCCGCCGGAGGCGACGGTGCCGAGCGTCCCCATCGAGCACGGGCAGATCACGTACGCGTCGACCTTCGCGGAGCCAGACGCGTACGGTGAGCGCCAGTCGTCCGGGGCATACACGGTCACGGCGTTGCCGGCCGTCGCGAGCAGCCGCCCCAGCGTCTCGTCCCGCGAGAGGCTCGCGTCGCGGTACAGCTCGGTCGCGAGCACCTCGATCCCTGCGCTCGACGCGCACACGCCGATCTCGCAGTCGCGCGCCGCGAGCGCCTCGAGCAGGCGGGCGGCGTACGGTGCGCCGGAGGCGCCGGTTATCCCGAGGAAGACGCGCATCGTTCGACCCCTGGGATTGTGACGGCCCGGTGACCGCCGCCGCAGCCTATTGCTTGCCCTTGGAGGCCTCGAGGAAGATGGCCAGCTGGAGGAGCCGCTTCTTGCCGAGCGAGGCGAACTTCGGCATCGGCGAGCCGGGATTGACGCAGGACGGGCATTCCAGATGCCGGATCTGGAAGGCGATCCCGAGGTGCTTCGTGCCGATGTCGCTGAGATCGGGCGCGCCGAGGTTCGACGAGCCGGAGCCGAGATACGTATGGCACGACGTGCAGCCGGAGGTGGCGAACAGCTTCGCGCCCGGCCAGGCCTTGGGCGGGAGCTTCGCCTCCTTGATCCACGTCGGCACGTCGGCGACCACCTCGGACGCGAGCGCCTCCTTCGCCGTCGCGCCCTTCCACGTCAGCACCGCCATCGAGACGACCACGAGCACGGCCGCCACCGCCGCCACCGGGCGGTGCGAGATCCGCCGCTCGCGGCTCGAGTCGTAGAACGGGAGCCCGATCAGCAGCACGAGCAGGATCGTCGGGATGCCGACGGTGCCGAGGAACACCGACTCCGGCCACTTGAAGATCCGGAGCAGGTAGAAGAGGAAGTAGAAGTACCAGTCGGGCCGCGGGACGAAGTTGATCGTCCCCGGATCCGCCGGCGCCGTGTACTCCGGCCCGAGCAGCCCCTGGTGCGTGCCGTCGTGATGCGGGCCCCACGCCGACCACTTCCAGATGCACGCGAGCGCGACGATCACGAGCACGACGACGAGGCTCATCACCGTGTCCTCGAACATCGCGAACGGGAAGAACGGCTTGCCCCGCTCCTTGACGTCCTTCTTGTAGCGGGCGAAGTCCGCGCGGTTCAGGTCGTGGGCGCTCGGCTTCTCGGCGGCCATCAGCTCTGGCCTCCGGTGCCGTGAGCGGCCGGCTGCGTCAGGCCCTGCCGGAGGTCGGACGGCTCCTCCGGGCGCTCGCGACCCGCGGCCTCCGGCGACCACGGCGGCGACGTGACGCCGAGGCGGATGACGAGGTACAGGTGCAGCGCGATCAGCCCGGCGATCGCGCCGGGCAGGACCAGCATGTGCAGCGAGTAGAAGCGGCTGAGCGTGTCCCCGCTGATCTCCTGCCCCGACCGGAGGAACTGCGCGAGCCACGGCCCGAGGAACGGCGCCGTGCCGTTCAGGTTGATCCCGACGACGCTCGCCCAGTACGCGGTCTGGTCCCACGGCAGCAGGTAGCCGGTGAATCCCTCCGCCATTCCCGTCGCCAGCAGGAGCACGCCGACGATCCAGTTCAGCTCGCGCGGGTACTTGTACGCGCCGAACAGGAACACGCGCCCCATGTGCAGGAACATGAGGATGATGAAGACGCTCGCGCCCCACTTGTGCATGCCGCGGACGAGCCAGCCGAGCGTCAGGTGGTCGGTGATGTTGACGATCGACGGATACGCGGACTGCGGCGTCGGCCGGTAGTACATCGCGAGGATCACGCCGGTCACGGCCTGGACGATGAACGCGGTCAGCGTCGCCGAGCCGAGCGTCTGCATCCAGTTCGTGTCCGCGGGGACCTTCCGGAAGAGGAAGTACTTGACCCCGCCGACGAGGCCCGACCGCTCGTCGAGCCAGTCGAGCGGGTACTCGAGCGCCACCTCGAGATTGCGGCGGCGGATCTGCGCCTTCGTCGGCTGCTTGCGGGTGGCGGCCATCAGTGGTGCGGGGGCTGGATGGGATAGAACCACTGCTCGCCCCCGTCGACGTGCTGGCCCGGGCCGGCGAGCTTGTACTTGTGGATCTTCGCCTGGGCGCCGGTGCCGTCGACGTGCGAGACCGAGAAGGCGCTGAGGAGGACGAGCCGTCCGTTGTCGATCTCGAACGAGTAGCGGTCGAGCGCGCGCACCGGCGGGCCGGCGGTGCGGTTGCCCTCGGTGTCGTACTGGCCGCCGTGGCACGGGCAGCCGAAGCCGGCCGGCGTCGCCTGGATCAGCCGCACCCTGCCGTTCGCGGTCGGCTCGAACGACGTCTTGCCGATCGGCCCGTTCGGCTGCACCGGGCAGCCGAGGTGCGCGCAGCGGTTCGAGATGATCGTGAAGCTCGGCACGTTGCCGAGCTGGCCGTTGTTGCGGATGAAAGCGGTGCGGCGTGACACCTCGCCCGCGGCCGGGTCGGTCATGAAGGTGGCGACGATCCACTGCCCCTCCGGGAACTCGCTCAGCGGGCCGAGGTCGACCTTGTGGCGCCCCTGGCCGAGGAACGACGGCAGGAGCGCGAAGCCGGCGACCGGCACGGTCACGATCCCGCCGATCACCGCGCCGAGCCCGACGGTCATGCTCTCGAGGAAGCGGCTGCGCGGGAAGCGCTCCCCTTTCACCGGCACGCCCTTCGCTGCGGCCTCGCGCCGCTCGGCCTCGACGGCGACGCGCTCCTCGCGATGGAGGCGCGTCGCGTCGCGGATCCAGAGGAAGGCGAAGACGAGCGCGATGACGAAGCCGATCGACCCGATCACGAGCGGGTCGATGACGAGGCCGACGAGGATGACCGCGATCCCCACTGCGAATCCCAGCGGGTAGAGCGTCGGCGACGGCTCGTGGTGCTGCGCGTCGTCGCGGTCGGGACCGTGCTCGGACGGTTCCATTACTCGGCTCTCTTGCGCATCCACGCTGGATTCAACCCGGCTCCTCCACCATGCGTCAATGTCGTTGCGATCGGCGCAACGGGCGGGGAAGTCTTATCGAATCCGCCGGTCGCCGTCGCGGGGAACCAGCGGGATGCCGTAGTCGGCCCAGCGGCGGTCGACGAGCTCCCGAATCTCGGGGCTCATCTCGATCTCCTCGGGCCAGGGCCGGGCCCCTTCCTCGGGCCACTTCGCGGTGGCGTCGATCCCGAGCTTGCCGCCGAGGAACTGCCGCTCCGGGGCGTGGTCGAGGTGGTCGAGCGGCCCTTCCGAGAGCACGACGTCCCGCTTCGGGTCGACGTTCGCCCCGGCGTAGAACGTCACCTGCTCGTAGTCGTGGACGTCGACGTGCGCGTCGACGACGATCACGCACTTCGTCAGGCTCAGCATCCCGAGCCCCCAGATCGCGTGCATCACCTTGGCCGCGTGCCCCGGGAACGCCTTGCGGATCGAGACGATGCAGCAGTTGTGGAACGCGCCGGCGACCGGCAGGTCGTAGTCGACGATCTCCGGGACGCTCGTGCGGATCGCCGGCAGGAAGATCCGCTCGGTCGCCTTGCCGAGCCACGCGTCCTCCTGCGGCGGCTTGCCGACGACGATCGACGGGTAGATCGCGTCCCGCCTCATCGTCATCGCCGTCACGTGGAAGACCGGGAACGGCTCGGCCGGCGTGTAGTAGCCGGTGTGGTCGCCGAACGGCCCCTCCTCGCCGAGCTCGTCCGCCGCGACGTAGCCCTCGAGGACGATCTCCGCGTGTGCGGGCACCTCGAGGTCGACCGTGACGCCCTTGACGAGCTCGACCGGCTCGCCGCGAAGGAAGCCGGAGAGCATGAACTCGTCGATGTGCTTCGGGAGCGGCGCGCTCGCCGAGTACGCGGAGACGGGGTCGAGCCCGAGCGCGACCGCGACCTCGAGCCGGCCGCCGCCGCTCGCGAGCCAGTCGGCGCGGCCGTCCTTGTGGATCTGCCAGTGCATGAACGTCGTGCGGCCGTCGATCACCTGCATCCGGTACATGCCGACGTTGCGCGCGCCGGTCGACGGGTCGAGCGTGATCACCGCCGGCAGCGTGATGAACGGCGCCGGGTCGCCGGGCCAGCAGCGCTGGACCGGGAGCACGCCGAGGTCGACCTCGTCGCCGCGGAGGACGATCTCCTGCGCGGGGCCGCGCTTGACCGTCTCGGGGCGCGAGTCGGCGATCGACTTCAGCTTCTGCAGCCCGCGCACCTTCTCGACGAGGCCCGACGGCGGCTGCATCTCGAGGACCTCGCTCAGCTTGGCCGCGACGTCGTCGAGCCGCTCGACGCCGAAGGCGAGGCACATCCGCCGCTCCGTCCCGAACTGGTTGATGAGCAGCGGGTGGCACGCGCCCTTCGGGTGCTCGAACAGGAGCGCCGGCCCGCCGCCCCGGATCGTGCGCTCGACGATCTCGGTGATCTCGAGATCGGGATCGACCTCGGCGGCGACGCGCGCGAGCTCCCCCTCGCGCTCGAGCAGGGCGATCCACTCGCGGAGGTCCTTCACGGCCACGCGGCGAGTCTACGCGCGCGACGGACGGCTACTGCTTGTGACGGATGTACTCCCAGAGCTCGCCGATGGCGATCACGCAGACGAAGACGAGTCCGACGGCGAGCATCATCAGGATCGTCTTCTTGCCCTCCTCGGCGGCCGACTCGGCGGCGAGAAGGTGCAGCGGAAGGAGCAGCGCAGCCACGATGCGCGACTCTACCGCAGCCGGAGGTCGTGCGCGGCGAGGGCGCGGGAGACGGCCTCGTCGCCGGCGGCCGCGCGGGCCGCCGCCTCGAGCGCGGACGCGTCGCCGTGGAGGCGCAACGCCGCGCGCTGCTCGTCGAGTGCTCCCGTGCCGAGGAGCGCCGCGGTCGCCGCCCACAGCGGTCCTTCGCCGCCGGCCTGCTCCGCGCGCAGCTGGCTGGAGAGCGAGATCAGCTCCGAGAGGTCGGCGACCGCCCCGACGTCGCCGAACGACGCGATGCGCACGAGCCCGTGCGCGTAGAGGTAGTCGCCGAGCAGGAGGGCCGTGTCCGGGTCCGGGGGAGCGAACAGGCGCGGCTCGCCGTAGTGGACGAGGTAGCCCTCGTAGATCGTCTCGAGCCCGAGCGCGAAGCGCTCCTCGGCGAGGGGCGAGAACACAGCGACGAGCTCACGCTCGCCGCTAGGGCGCAGCGTCTCCGCCCACAGGCGACTCTCGGCCGCCGCCTCGTCTGCGATCGTCTCCCACATTCCCTAGTCCGCGACTTGGAAGAAGGCGCGGACCGCGTCCAGCGTGCGGTCGATCTCGTCGTCGCCGTGCGCGAGCGAGAGGAACATCGCCTCGAACTGCGACGGTGCGATGTAGATGCCGCGCGCGAGCAGGTACCGGAACAGCGCGCCGTACCGCTCGGTGTCGCAGCGCTGCACGTCCTCGAAGGTGCGAATCGGGCCGTCGGTCATGAACAGCGTCAGCATCGCGCCGACGCGGCGCACCCGGCCGAGCCCGGCGAGGCCCGCCTCGAGGCGCGCGCCGCGGCGCTCGAGCTCCTCGTAGACCGACGGGTCGCGCAGGCGGCGGAGCACCGACAGCCCCGCGGCCGTGGCCAGCGGGTTCCCGGAGAGCGTGCCGGCCTGGTAGACGGGGCCGACCGGTGCCAGCTGGTCCATCACGTCGGCACGACCGCCGAACGCGGCGAGGGGCATCCCGCCGCCGGCGATCTTCCCCAGGATGGTCAGGTCCGGCGTGACGCCGTACCGTTCCTGCGCGCCGCCGCGGGCGACGCGGAAGCCGGAGATCACCTCGTCGAAGACGAGCAGCGCGCCCGACGCGTCGCAGAGCTGCCGCAGCACGTCGAGGTAGCCGTCCACCGGCGGGACGACGCCCATGTTCCCGGCGACCGGCTCGACGACGATCGCCGCGAGCCCCTCGCCGTAGCGCATGACCGCGTCGGCGACGGCGTCGGTGTCGTTGTACGGGACGACGATCGTGTCCGCGGTCACCGCGGTCGGGACGCCGGGCGTGGACGGGATCGCCTGGAGCGCCAACGGCGCTCCGGTCTCCAGGCCGCGCGCCGACGGCTTCGTCGTCGGCGCTTGCAGCCCCAGCGTCGCGAGTCCCGAGCCGGCGCTCGCGAGCAGCGAGTCGACGTGGCCGTGGTAGCAGCCGGCGAACTTGACGATCCGGTCGCGCTTCGTGAACCCGCGCGCGAGGCGGATCGCGCTCATCGACGCCTCCGTGCCGGACGAGACGAGGCGCACCTTCTCGATCGACGGCACCGCATCGACGATCTCCGCGGCGAGCTCGACCTCGGCCGCGGTCGGCGCGCCGAAGCTCGTGCCGCGCAACGCGGCGTCGCGCACCGTCTCGACCGTCTCCGGATCGGCGTGGCCGAAGAGCAGCGGCCCCCATGACATCACCCAGTCGAGGTAGCGGTTGCCGTCGACGTCCTCGAGGTACGCGCCTTCGCCGCGGGCGACGAAGAAGGGCTCGTCGAGCCCGACCGCCCGCATGGCGCGCACGGGCGAGTTGACGCCGCCGGGGATCAGCTCGAGCGCGCGCCGGTAGAGCTCCGAGCGCGTGCTCAGAGCCAAGACGCGAGGTCCTTCGTCCAGTAGCTCAGGATCAGGTCCGCGCCCGCGCGCTTGATCGCGGTCAGCGACTCGAGCACCGCGGTGCGCTCCTCGAGCCAGCCGCGCTGCGCGGCCGCCCTGATCATCGCGTACTCGCCGGAGACGTTGTACGCGCCGACCGGCACGTCGAAGGCCTCGCGCGCGGCGCGGATCACGTCGAGGTACGGGAGGGCCGGCTTGATCATGATCGCGTCGGCGCCTTCATCGACGTCGAGCTCGCACTCGCGGAGCGCCTCGCGGACGTTGGCGGGATCCATCTGGTAGCCGCGCCGGTCCCCGAACGCGGGCGCCGAGTCGGCCGCCTCACGGAACGGGCCGAAGAAGGCCGACGCGTACTTCGCGGAGTAGGCGAGGATCGGCGTCGTCTCGAAGCCGTCCTCGTCGAGCGCCTCGCGGATCGCATGGACGCGGCCGTCCATCATGTCGCTCGGCGCCACGACGTCGGCACCCGCCTCGGCGTGCGACACGGCGGCGCGCGCGAGCAGCTCGAGCGAGGCATCGTTCGCGACCTCGCCGTCGACGATCACGCCGCAGTGGCCGTGCGACGTGTACTCGCACAGGCAGACGTCCGTCATCAGCACGAGCTCCGGGAAGCGCGGCCGCAGCGCGCGGAGCGCCTCCTGGACGATCCCGTCCTCCGCCCACGCCCCGGTCGCCTGCTCGTCCTTGTCCGCCGGGATCCCGAACAGGATCACCGCCTGGACGCCGAGGCGGACGAGCTCCTCGACCTCGCGGACGACGCCGTCGACCGTGTGGCGGGACATGCCCGGAAGCTCCTCGTGCCGGAGCGCCTCCGGTGCCACGAACAGCGGCATCACGAACGACTCGAGATCGAGCCGCGTCTCGCGGACGAGCCCCCGCAGCGGAGCGGTTCGGCGGAAGCGGCGAAGCCTGACGTCGGGGTACGAGCTCACGGGAGAAGAGTACGTCTCGAGCGAGGTGGCGTGGCGTGGCGTCGCCACCTGATGTGGCGACGCCAACGTGGCTTGGATAGTGCGATTGCGTGTGGCGACGCCACATGGCGTGGCGTGGCGTCGCCACCTCGAGGCTACGCCGCGAGTCGTCGGAGCGCGCCCCGGGCGAGCAGTCCGAAGACGAGTCCGATACCGACGAGCCAGAGCGTCTCGATCCCGATCGTCCGCCACGGGCTCGTGTCGTAGAGGGCGGCGCCGAACCAGCGCACCGCGTGGACGAACGGGAGGAACAGGCTGGCCCAGTACGCGAGCGCGAGCGCGCCGCGCGGGACGAGTCCGAGGAAGACAACGGGGAGCACGACGAGCACGGCGAGCAGCGACGCGGTCCTCGCCTCCCGCGCGAGCGCGCCGAGCAGCACCCCGGCGGCGCCGACGACGCCGCCGACGAGCGTCACGCCGACGAACAGGAGCGGCAGCCGGGCCCACGGCTCGCCGCCGGTGACGCCGCCGATCTCGACGACGAGCCCGAAGACGATCGCGATCGTCGCGCCAAGGGCGAGCCCGACGACGGCCGCGAGCGCCGACTTCGCCCACACCAGCTGGCCGAACGAGACGAGGCCGCGGCGCAGCCGTCCGATCGTGCCTTCGTCCTTCTCGGCCGCGGCCGCACCGGCTGCGAGCAGCAGCGCGAGGAAGGTCACGGTCAGCGCGATCCCGTATGCCTGCACCTGCGCCGAGAGCACCCACGTGCGGCCGTGCGACGCGGGCTGCGTGAGCGTGATCGGATTCGCGGTCGCGCGCAGCGCGGCGCCCGTCTGGGCGAGGCCGACGCGCGCGACCTGGACGAAGTGCTCGATCACGGCGACGCGCCTGCTCGGCGGCAGCTTCGCCAGCTCCGCCTGCGTCCCGTCGAGCCCGAGCAGGTCGAAGTGCCGGCCGAGAAACGTCCCCGGGCCGCCGTGGAGGATCAGGCTCACGAACCGGAGGTTCGCGGCGATGTAGCCGGCCTGGAGCTTCTGGTTCAGCTGGTAGACGAGCGACTGCATCTGCTGCGTCACACGCGGCGAGAGCCCGCCGCTGCCCGTGCGCAGGACGAGGCTCGGGCTCGTCGCCATCGTCTCGAGGTTCCCGAGGAAACCCGGCGGGACGGTCACCGTCGCGACCACCCGCCCGTCCGCGAGCTCGCGCGCCGCCTCCTTCGGGCCTATCCGCACGAGCGTCACCTGCTTCGCGACGTCGTTGATCACGGCCTGCAGGTGGAACCGGTGCCCGGCGACCGACACGACCGGCGGCAGGTGATCCTCGTCGACGAACGCGACGCGCGGCTTCGAGCTCGCATAGCCCGCGATGAGCCCGACGAGCAGCGCGATCACGACCGGGTACGCGAGCAGCGCCCCGAGCAGCAGCGGCGAGCGGAGGAGCACGCGCAGGTCCTTCCGCAGGACGATCGTCGCGGCCCTCATCCGAACACGTCCTGCTCGACCGCGGCGAATCCGGACGGCGGTCCGGCGAAGACGACGCGGCCGTTCTGGAGAACGACCACGCGATCGGCGCGCTCCCCGACCTCGTCGATGTTCTGGGTGGCGAAGCAGACGGCGCCTCCGTCGTCGCGCAGGGCGTCGACGACGTCCCAGACGCGGCGGCGCTGTCCGGGGTCGAGCGACGCGGTCGGCTCGTCGAGCAGCAGCACGCGCGGGTCGCCGAGCAGCGACAGCGTGACGTTCAGGCGCTGCCGGTTGCCGACGGAGAGCTCGCCGCTCGGCCGCGCCTCCGGCGGCAACGCGAAGCGCTCGATCAGCCGCGTCGCCGTACCGGCCGGGTCGCTCATCCCCTCGAGGCGCGCGAACAGCTCGAGATTCTCGCGCACCGACAGCCGTGCGTAGTGCGCCGGCCGCTGCGGCACCCAGCCGATCCGCACGTGCGACTCGACCGTGCCTCGCGTCGGCTCGAGCGCGCCGGCGACGATCGCGAGCAACGTCGACTTCCCGGCGCCGTTCGGGCCGACGAGCGCGACGGCCTCGCCGCCGCTCAGCTCGAGATCCGTCGGGGCGAGCGCCTCGATCTCGCCGTAGGTGCGCGCCACACCGAGCGCACGGACGAGCGGCCCCGCCACCGTCACGGGGCGGCGCTGGCCGCAGGCTGCTCGGGCGAGGAGTCGACGTCGACGCCCGTCCCCGAAGGAAGCGCCTCCTCCTCGGGCCAGGGCGCGAGATCGACGCGCTGGGAGAAGAACTCCCACGCGGCGCGCAACGCGGCCAGCAGCGGCAGCGCGACGAGGATCCCGAGGAAGCCGTAGATCTCGCCGCCGGCGAGCAGCCCGAAGATGACGAGCAGCGGATGGAGCCGGAGCGAGTGGCCCATCACCTTCGGGACGACGACGTGACCCTCGAGCTGCTGGATCCCGAGGAAGAGCAGCGCCACCCACAGCGCCGACAGCGGGTGCTGGACGAGGGCGTACAGCACCGGCGGCACCGCGCCGAGCCAGGGCCCGATGTACGGGATCAGCTCCGTGAACCCGGCCCAGACGCCGAATGCGGCCGCGTACTTCGCGCCGTTCGGGAACAGCCCGACCGCGCCGAGGATCCAGAGGCCGACCCCGACGCTGACGCCGATGATCAGCGAGAGCAGCAACTGGCCGCGCACGTAGCTCGCAACCGCCTGCTCCATCCGCACCACGAGCGACCCGCTCGCCGCGGTCGGCGGGAAGCGACGGTCGACGCTCCTCGTCAGCCGGTCCATGTCGAGGAGCATGTAGATCGAGACGACGATCACGAGGAAGACGCTGAACACGAGGCTGACGGCGGCCACGCCGGCGCCCTCGGCCCAGTTGAGCGCGCGCGTCGTGTACTTCTCGACGTCCTTCGTCCCGATCGAGTTGAGGAACTTCGTCCCCTGCTTCTCGACCTGGATCCGCCGCAGTCCGTGCGCGTCGAGCCAGTGCTGGAACCGCGCGAGGTCGTGCTCCGCCCCGGTCTGCGGGGGGCGTCCGGAGTCGACCGTAAAGTAGCGATCGACCCGGTGTGAGGCCGTACGGGTCTGCTGGACGACCACGGTGGCGAGAGCGAGGACGACGAGTGCGACGATCGCCGCAAACGCCAGGTAGACGATCGCGATCGCGAGCCCGCGCGGGATCCAGGCCTTCCCCAATCCGCGGACGACCGGGTTGAGGAGGAGGGCGATGAGCGCCGCCACCAGGAAGAGGAACACCAGGTGACGCAGCGTTCCCGCCACCACCCAGAGGAGCAGCAGGCAGAGCGGCAACCCGACGAGCTGCACCCACCGGGGGATCACGATTCTCGTCGGCGTGGGCGCGCCCGCCATGCGAGCGATGGTAGCGGCGTCTCCGAACGGATTCGCGCTCGTCGGGTTCGTGACGACGCGTGGGACTGGAACTTCTACGAAGGCGGGAGCCTCGCGCTCGACCGTCACGAACTCTGGGAGGAACCCGAGACGGAACGCGTGTCACGTGTGTCACGAAGTCCGTCGCCTCCCCGGTTGAAAGGCACAGGCTCGTTCGATACGGTGCGGCGAGACATGCCGTCCTCTCGCCCCACTCGGAGGCGGCGGGTCGAACGCCGGGAGGTGCGTGCGGCGCGGCGCGCACGGAACTTTGCGCTGCTCGTGGTCCTGGCGATCGTGCTCGTTGTCGCGCTGCTCCTGACCGCCTTCGGAGGCGGCAGCACGCGTCGGATGACGCCGCTCGCAGCGACCGGCATCGCCACGGCGGACGCCCAGACGAGGCCGTTCCCGCAGGTGATCGCGATCCACGGGGTCGTCCGCCTGCAGATGCCGGTCGCGCAGAACGCCGTCACGGCGATCGGCTACCACGCCGCCGACGACGGCGCGATGACCCTCTCCCCGGTCGGCCACCAGGGGAACGAGGGGCTCGTCGAGCGGGTGTTCCACACGATCTTCGGGGGCGGCGGCGGCCACCCGACCTGGTACCAGCTCGGGGGTGGCACGACCTCGGCGCTCGACGTCGGCGCCACGCCCGGCACCGGTGTCTACTCGCCGGTCGACGGCACCGTCGTCGGCATCTCGCCGTACGTCGTCGGCGGCCGGCACTACGGCCAGCGGATCGACATCCAGCCGCAGAGCGCGCCGTCGCTCGTCGTCTCGTTGACGCAGCTCCGCGCGGACCCGTCGCTCTCCGTCGGCCTGAGCGTCATCGGCGGCGCGACCCGGCTCGGCAGCGTCGTCAACCTCGCGGGCATCGAGAAGCAGGCGCTCGCCCGCTACACAAACGACGCCGGCAACCACGTCACGGTCGAGCTCCGGCCCGCGGCGACGCTGGTCCTGAACTGAGAATCCTGTTCCTCGCCGACGTCTTCGGCGTGCCGGGACGGCGCGCGGTCGAGGAGCGCCTGCCCGTCCTGCGCGAGGAGCTCGCCGCCGACGTCTGCATCGTCAACGGCGAGAACGCGGCCGACGGCGCCGGCATCACGGGCAAGCTCGCCGACCGGCTGCTCGCGGCGGGCGCGGACGTCGTCACGCTCGGGAACCACACGTATCGCCGGGAGGGGATCGGCGCGTATCTCGCCGCCAGCGAGCGCGTGATCCGCCCGGCGAACGCCGGCGCGTTGACGCCGGGACGCGGCCTTGCCGTCGTCGAGGCGCGCAACCGCGTGAAGGTCGCCGTCCTGAACCTGCTCGGCTCGCTCTTCCTCGACGCGCCCGTGAGCCCCTGGGAGGTCGTGGACGCGCTCGTCGACGAGGCGCGCGCGGCCGCGCCGGTCGTCGTCGTCGACTTCCATGCCGAGGCGACGAGCGAGAAGGTGGCGATGGCGGCATGGCTCGACGGCCGCGTCACCGCGGTGATCGGCACGCACACCCACGTGCAGACAAACGACGCGCGCGTCCTTCCCGGCGGAACCGCCGCCGTCACCGACGCCGGCATGACCGGCCCGCACGACTCGGTGATCGGCGTTCGCGCCGATCTCGCGATCGCCCGCATGCGGACGCGCATGCCCGTGCGCTTCGAGCCGGCCGAGGGCGGCGTGCGGATCGAAGGCGTCGTCGTCGACTGCTCAGACGGCGGGCGCGCGAGCGGGATCGAGCTTCTCCGCGTGCCGCTCTAGCGGACGCGGCAGCGCGAGCACGCCCAGCAGCGCCAGCACGAGCAGGTTGCGCACGAACGCGAGCGAGATCAGCCAGGTCGACGACATGTGGAAGTACTCGGCGTAGCGGTAGGGCTCCCACATCTGCGTCACGCCGAGAATGACGGCGAGCAGCGTCGACGCCACGAGCCCGCGCCGGCCGGCGACGAGCGGGACGAGCACGCCGAGCCAGACGAGGTACTGCGGCGAGAACACCTTCGAGAACACGACGTAGGCCGTGACGACGGCGGCGCAGGCCGCCACGAGCTCCTCGGCCGTCCGGCTGCCGCGCACGTAGCGCACGTAGACCGCGACGACGACGGCGATCATCGCGAGGCCGAAGAGGTCGGACACGATCTTCGGCGCCGACCCCGTCAGCCCGTGCGAGCCGCCGCTGCTCGCGACGACGTGGAGGTGCGCGCCGCCGAGCACGTGCGCCATCCCGAACAGGCTCGCCGCGAAGCTCTCCACCTCCAGCGGCCGGACGAGCTCGACGTGCACGGCCCACCACAGACCGTGCGGCGCGAGCACGAGGAACGGGCCGGCCGCCGCCGCGAGCACGAGCAGGGCCGCGCCGGCTCCGATCCCGACGCCGCGCCACCGTCCGCTCCGCCACAGCTCGAACAGCGCGAACGGGATGAGCAGCGCAGGGAAGATCTTCGCCGCCGCGCCGGCGGCCGCGAACATGCACGCGAGCACGCCGCGCCGCGCAACGAGCGCCGCCACGGCCGCCGCCGCGAACATCGCGGCCCAGTAGTCGTAGTGGAAGAGCGCGATCGGCCCGAGCACGACGGGCACGACGCCGGCGACTGCGAGCGCGCCGTACGCGCGCCGCTTCGACGCGCGGAGGTGGTGCAGCGCGACCGCCATCGCGACGAGCGCGAGCAACCCGAACACGAGCAGCTCGACGCGCAGCCAGAAGAAGTACGTGCCGTGATAGCCGAAGATCTTCCGCAGGTACACGGGCGCGACGAACACGGGCAGCGACCCCGGCGGGTACTCGATGCGGAAGTCGCGGTACGGGAGCTGGTGCGCCGCGATCCAGGTGCCCCAGTTCTCGTAGAAGCGCGCGTCGCCGAACAGCCACTGGCTGTAGGCGGGGACGAACGAGATCGCCGACCACGACGCGACGAAGAGCGCACTCCCCGCGAGCAGCGGGCCGAGCAGGCGGCGACCGTCAGGCGACGCCGACGGGCTCGGGCTCATCCGGCTGGAAGGGCGACTCGACATCGATGCGGACGACGGCGGGCATCAGCAGCGCGATCGCGGCGAAAGCATAGAACCAGGGGATGAACGTGTAGAGCCAGTACGTGAGCACGATCTCGAACCCGGCGAGGAGCGCGGCCGTGAGCGCCGCGAGCTGGAGCGGCGTCTTGAACCGCGGCCACCACGCCGCGGCGATCGCGCCGGCGACGAGGATCACCTCGAGGAACCGCTGGACGAGGTGCAGGTCCGGGAGCCCGCGCGCGTGGTACTGCCGCCAGTCCCAGAGCGAGAACGGCGACTCGCGGCCCGCCTGCCACCTGATCGACCGGTCCCAGAACACGCGCAGCTCGTGCAGCGGGCTCGGCTCGAGCAGCACGACCGAGAAGGCGGCGAGGGTCGCGATCCCGAACCCGACGAGGAACCCCCGGCTGACGCGCCGGCCGGGATACGTCAGCCACAGCGGCGCGACGATCAGCCCGGCGAACTTCGTCCAGCCGCCGAGCGCTCCGAACACGCCGCGCCGGAACCCGGACGACGCGAGCCAGAACCCGAAGATCAGGAAACACGGCATGATCGCGTCGTTCGTGTTCGACATCGACACGTACTGCGTGAACGGATACGCGGCCCAGGCGAACGGGAGCGTCGCGGCGAGGCGGAAGCCGCCGTACCGCCGCCCGACGAGGAACAGGCCGAGCATGCAGAGCAGGTCGAACGCGACGGACGTGATGTGCGCCGCCGGGAGCGTGTCCCACAGCCCCCTCCACGGGCGGATCAGCTCGCCCGGGATGTACGCCTCGTAGGCGACCGGCCCGTACGTGTCGCCTTCCGGGTTCGCCGACTCGCAGCGCCCGTTCGCCTGGATCCGCTCGCGGATCTCGCCCGAGGAGTCGGCCGGCCCGCACGCCTTCAGGCTGTCCTCGACGGGGAAGTGGCCCCACGGCGCCTGCCCGTGGACGATCCGCTCCGCGCCGATCACGCCGGAATAGCCGACGTCGATGACGTTCGACGACTCGACGTTGAGGCCCACGCGGAAGCCGGCGAGGAAGACCGCCGCCGCGAGCAGCAGCCACGCCGGCCAGATCGGCCGCGTCTGCGAGCCGCGGTCGGTGACGCCGATGAACACCCCGCGCGCGACGACCCACGCGAGCGCGGGATAGAACAGCGGCACCGCCGTGAAGATGTCGCCGTGGTTGAAGAACCACAGCGACGCCGTCGGCGACAGCAGCATGATCAGGTCGAGGTTCCGGATCGAGAGCGGGCGCCGCCAGTCGGCGAGGCCGACGAGGAAGACGAGGCAGAAGGTCCCCCAGATCCACGGGTCGTTGATCCGCGTGCCGCCGAAGGCGCCGGTATAGCCGCGTGCCATCTTCCACGCGACCTGCGGGCCCGTCCACGCCTCGAGCACGCCGCCGCTCGCGTCGTCGACGCGCCCCTCGGCGATCTCGCCGGCGGCGCCCCACCAGATCTTCACCGTCCAGCTGCCGTCCTTCGCGCTGAACGTCTCCTCGTCGGAGCGGTCCGTCTTCGGGTAGCGCGAGAGCCAGGCGGCGACCTTGTGGTCGGCCTCGAACAGCGCGAGCACGCGCTCCTTCGACAGGCGCGGCGCGGTCGTCGGCGGCACGAAGGGCGTCTGGACGAGGCGCCCCTTCCCGTCGTAGACGGGCGCGGTCGGGGTCGTCCCGGTCGCGGCGGCCGCCGCGGGAGCGAGGGCGAGAGCGAGGACGAGAACGGCGAAGAAGCGGCGCGCCACCGCTGCACACTAGCCCGGTCGGCGGAACGACCAGAGCTTGTTGCCGAGGAAGTTCAGCGGCGTCACGAGCACGATCGCGATCGCCTGTCCGGCGAGCTTGCCGGCCCCGAGCGCGACGAGGACGTCGAGCAAGACGAGGTTGGCGCCGAGGGACGCGACCGAGACGGCGAAGAAGCGCATCCCCTGGGCGGCGACGCCTGCGCGCCGGTCGCGGAAGGTCCAGAGCCTGTTCCACGTGTAGTTGTTCGTCACCGCCACGAGGAACGAGCACGTCGCCGCGGCGAGGTAGTGGACGCCGGCGTGGATGAGCGCGTCGTAGACGGCGAGGTTGACGACGTAGCCGACGGCGCCGACGGTGCAGAACTTCGCGAGCTGCACCCAGTTCCGGCGGGAGCTGAGCGCGGCCGAGAAGCGGCGGCGCGGCGCCGGGAGCGGTGCGGCGGGACGCTCCATCCGATCCCGAGGGTACCGGCTACGCCGCGTCGGCCCGGTGCGGTCCGACGGCCGAGCCGGCAGCGGGGACGCGCAGGAGCGAGCCCCTGCGGCCCAGCTCGAGCTCCGTCACCTCGCCGGACGGCCCGAGGACGAGGTCCCGGAGGATTCCGGCGGTCCGGCCGGAGCGCTCGACGCGGCCGCCGAGCAGCGCCCGGAGCGACGACGTCCGCGAGCGGTAGAAGCCGACGTCCTCGAGCAGGAGCAACGCCGACGCGACCGCGATCTCGTCGTCGCCCGGCTGCGACGCCGCGAACGGGAGGAACCGAACCGACTCGTCGGCGCAGAGGACGACGAAACCGAGCGCCCGCCACGCGTGGGTGTCGAGCAGGACGTCCACCGGCCGGCCGAGCCTCTCGCCCGCCTGCTCGGAGGAGGAAGCGCGAAGCCGGACGGGGAGCTGGAGTGCCGCGACCGCGGAGAGAGACCCCATCGACCCATCCTTACCGGACCGCCCGGACGCTTCGCAAGCTCACCACTCGTCGAACTCGCGCTCGCCCTCGGGCTGCTCCCACTCGATCGCCACGTCGTCGACCCGGGCGCCCGGCGGCCCGCGGCGGCACCAGTCCAGCATCGACTGCACCCGGTCGCGCGGCCCCTCGAAGACCGCCTCCACCGAGCCGTCCGGGAGATTCCCGACCCAGCCGCCGAGGCCGAGCGAGCGGGCGCGCTCCCGCGTCGAGAGCCGGAAGCCGACGCCCTGCACCCGGCCGCGCACCCGCACGCGGGCGCGGGTGAGGACGGCTCCGGGGATGTCGGCGGCGAACCCCTCGGCGCCGACGAGCGGGACGAAGCGGCAGGGGACGCTGCGCGCGACGGCCGGGCCGGCCGGCGTCCGCACGATCACCTCGAGCAGCTGTCCCCACGAGTCGCCGACCGGGACGACGAGCCGGCCCATCGGCGCGAGCTGCTCGTAGAGCGACGGAGGCGGCCCGGGCGCCGCGGCGGCGACGGCGATCCCGTCGAACGGCGCGTGCGCCGGCAGCCCGCGCGTCCCGTCGCCGACGTGGACGTCGACGCGGTCGCCGTAGCCGGCCGCCTCGAGCGCGTCGCGCGCCCGCTCCGCCAGCTCCGGGATCCGCTCGATCGAGTGCACCTCCTCGGCGAGCTCGGCGAGCACGGCCGCCTGGTAGCCGGAGCCGGTGCCGACGTCGAGGACGCGCTCGGGCCCACGCAGCTCGAGCTCGCTGCAGATGCGGGCGACCATGTACGGCTGCGAGATCGTCTGCCCCGCGCCGATCGGCAGCGCCGCGTCGTCGTAGGCGCGGCGTTCGAGCACGGCCGGCACGAACAGCTCGCGCGGAACGGCCGCCATCGCGTCGAGCACGCGCTCGTCGTCGATCCCGCGCGCGCGCAGCTGCCCGGCGACCATCCGCAGGCGTGCCGTCTCCAGGTCAGGCCGCATGCGCCAGCGCCCGCGCGTACGCCGGCGGCTCGACCCCGAAGTGCTCGAGCACGGCAGGGACGACCTCGGTGATCCGCGCCGGAGCCGCGTCGATCCCGACCGTCAGGAGGGGGACGACGGAGTCGCCGGCCGTCAGCGACCCGTGGCTGCCGCCGCCCGCGTGGTGGCGCCCGCCGAGGTCGGCGAGCTCCCAGCCGTCGGCGGCGGAGACGAGCAGCTCGCCCGCGTTCGGGTTGGCGAGCGCCGACCAGACCCTGCGCAGCGCGTCCGGATGGTCGAGGAGCGACGCGTCGCCGCTCGTCTCCCACCCGCCGGCGGACGGACGGAAGCGCAGCTCCTCGCCCTCGCGCCGCGCGACCGCCTCGTCGCCCTCCCGCCGCAGCGTCGTCTCGACGAACTCGGCCCCGTCGAGCCGCCGCGCGAGCTCGGCCGCGTCGACGCGGGCGCCGGGGAGCAGGTAGACCTGGCCGGCGCGGTTCGACGCGGTGACGACGAGCTGGTCGTCGAGCCCGCGGAACGGCGCATGCAGCTTCGCGGCGCGCTCGACGTGCGTCTGCCCGTGATCGGAGTGCAGCACGACGGCGTAGCGCTCGAGGAAGGCGTCCGCTCCTCCCGCCGCCTGGAGCAGCGCCGCGATCGCCGCGTCGGTGCGCTCGAGCGCGACGTCCTCCGCGCCCGCCGGCCCGTGCGCGTGCGACGCGAAGTCGAAGTCCGACAGGTAGTAGGCGAAGAAGTCGAAGCCGTCGCGCGTGACGAGCCAGCGTCCCACCGCGGCGGCGTACGCGTCGAGCGAGCCGGCCGCGCGGTTGCGGACCGCGAGCGGCGCGCCGGTCGGATCCGACTCGAACAGGCTGTAGAAGAAGAACCGCTTCGGCCCGAACGCGGGCTTCGTCATCCCCGGCAGCGTCGGCGAGTGGCGCGTGCGCCCGCGGTAGCAGGTGATGTTGACCGCGGCGGTTGTGAGTCCGGCGTCCTCGAGCGCCTCGAACGCGGTGACGGCGTCGCGGCCGAGGTGCCGCTCGTTCATGTTGAAGATCGTGTCGGCGAGCGACTGCGCCATCCCGGCCGCGCGCAGCGCGGCGAACGAAGAGCCGTACTCGACGATTCGCCGCTCGCCGCGGTGCCACCAGACGAGGTGCGGGATGCGGTGGACGTCGGGACCCGCGCCCGTGACGATCGACGAGAGGCAGACCGGCGTCAGCGAGGGGAACACGGAGGTCGCGCGCCGGTAGGCGCCGTGCTCGGCGAGGTATGCGAGCGCCGGGGCGCGGCCGCTCTCGACCGCGCGCTCGAACGCGGCCGGCGTCATCCCGTCGACGACGATGAGGACGAGCTTCTTCGGCATGGCCCGGACCCCGCTAGTCGCGGGCGAGCGTCCGCAGGCCCGCGTGCTTGTCGGGCGCGCGCCGCCGCAGGCGCGCGCCGACCGCCGGGAGCGCGAGCGCCTCGAGGTAGCCGACGACGGGCACGAGCGCGAGCGCGCCGAGGGCGATCGCCCCGCCGGCGACGAGCGCCGCGACGCCGCCGCGCGTCCCTCCGCGCCGGAGCGCGCCGGCGACGACCTGCGTCGCGCCGAGCATGCCGGCGACGGCGCCGACGCCGCCGCCGATCACGTCCGCGATCCCGCCGAGCTCGGCGCTGTCGATCCCGAACCCGATCGCCGCCCCGGCGACGGCCGCGAGCGTGGCCGCGGCGAGCAGCGCCGCACGCGCGGCGCCGAGCAACCCGCTCAGCACGCCGGCGACCAGCACTCCGGCCGCGGTGCCGAGACCGACGCACACGCCGATCCAGTACCACCCACCCATCGCGTCCCAGTGTAGAACCCGCGTCAGCTCTTCTGGAGCTGGGCGATCACGGCGAGCCCGAACTCGGCGGCGCGCTTGCCGTCGACGACCCGGTGGTCGAACGTCACCGAGACGTTCCCCATCCTCCGGACGACGACCTCGCCGTCGCGCACGACGGGACGGTCGTCGATCCGGTGCACGCCGAGGATCGCGACCTCCGGATGGTTGACGAGCGGCGTGACGAGCAGCCCGCCCGCGCGGCCCGCGCTCGTGACGGTGAACGTGCCGCCGCGCAGCTCCTCCGGCGCGAGCGTGCCGGCGTGGGCCGCCTCGGCGAGCCGGCGCACCTCCGCGTCGAGCTCGTCGAGCGGGCGGCCGCCGCAGTCGCGCACGACGGGGACGACGAGCCCCTGCTCCGTCTGCACGGCCACCCCGACGTCGTACCGGTCGAGCAGCAGGAGCTCGCCGCCCTCGACGCGCGCGTTCAGCTCGGGGAACTCGCGCAGCGACTCGGCGACCGCCTTGAGCACGAGCGGCACGAGCAGCTGCAGGTCGACGTGGCTGAAGTCGCACTCCTCGACCCAGGTGACCGCCGGGATCTCGCGGTGCGCGCGCGTCAGGTGCTCGAACATCTGCCGCTTGACCCCGCGCAGCGGCTCGCGGCGACCCTCGGCCGCGGGCGCCGCAGGCGCCGCCGCCGCGCGCACGTCCCCGTCGGTGATCCGCCCCTGCGGACCGGTGCCGGTCACCGCCGCGAGGTCGACGCCGAGCTCGGCCGCGAGCTTCCGGACGAGCGGCGTCGCGCGAACCTTCTCCGCCGGAGCGGTCTCCGGCCGTCTTGCAGGGCTTTCGCGTCCGTGTGCGTCGCCGCCGATGACGACGAGCACGGTCCCGACCGGGACGACCTCGCCCTCGGCGACGAGGATGCTCGAGACGACGCCGGCCGCCGGGGACGGGATCTCGACCGTCGTCTTGTCGGTGGCGATCTCGACGAGCGGGTCGTCCTCGCCGATCTCCTGCCCCACCTCGACGAGCCAGCGCGAGACCTCGCCCTCCGTCAGCCCCTCGCCGAGATCCGGCAGCCTGAACTCGTACGCCATCGCGCGCCGAGCCTAGACGATCCCGAGCAGGACAGCCGCTTCCGACATGCCTCCGCAAGCCGCGTCCGGCGCCTGGCACCGGACGTGGCCCGAGCCGCCGACGCGCCTGTATTCGAACAGCACGGAGGACTGCCGAGACCGCGCTCTCGGCCGTCCGGAGTTCCTCTCCGATCAGAAAGCGATGAGCTTTCTGACCGCGTCGAGCACGCGCTCGACCGAGGGCATGTACGCGTCCTCGATCTTCCAGTACGGGTAGGGGACGTCGAAGCCCGTGACGCGGAGCACCGGGCCGTGCAGGTCGAGGATCGCCTTCTCCGCGAGGATCGCCGCGAGCTCGGCGCCGAAGCCCGCGGTGCGCGGCGCCTCCTGGACGATGACGACGCGGCCGGTCTTCGCGGCGGACGCGAGCAGCGCCTCCTCGTCGAGCGGCTTCAGCGTCCGCACGTCGAGCACCTCGACCGAGGCCTCGCCCTCCAGCTCGTCGGCGACGCGCTCGCACAGCGGCACCATCGCGCCGTAGGCGACGAGCGTCACGTCCGAGCCCTCGCGCGCGACCCGCGCCTTGCCGAGCGGCACGACGTACTCGCCCTCCGGCACCTCGGCGCGCTCGTTGCGGTAGATGAGCTTCGGCTCGAGGACGACGACCGGATCCGGGTCCCGGATCGCGGCGGCGAGCAGTCCCTTCGCGTCCGCCGGCGTCGACGGCACCGCGACCTTCACGCCGGGCGTGTGGACGTAGTACGTCTCCGGCGAATCGTCGTGCAGCTCCGGCGCGCGCACGCCGCCGCCGTACGGCATGCGCACGACGAGCGGGAACTCCATCGTCCCGCCGGTGCGCCAGTGGTAGCGGCCGACGTGCGTGATCAGCTGGTCGAGGCACGGATACGAGAACGCGTCGTACTGCATCTCGCAGACCGGCCGCCAGCCGGCCAGGCAGAGGCCGACCGCGCCGCCGAGGATCCCCGCCTCGGCGAGCGGCGTGTCGACGCAGCGGTCCGGCCCGAACCGGTCGCGGAGCCCGGCGGTCGCGCGGAAGACGCCGCCGGCGCGACCGACGTCCTCGCCGAACACCATCACCGAGGCGTCGCGCCCGAGCTCGACGTGGAGCGCGTCGTTCACCGCCTCGACCATGAACAGCTCCGTCATGCCCGCTCCCGGCGCCGGCGAAGCCGGCGCCTCCGCTCCTTGATGAGCTCCGTCGAGCCTACGCTCATTCGTCGCCTCCGAGGATGCGGCGCAGCTCGGCGAGCTCGGCCGCGAACGACGCGGGCGGATTCGCGTACGCGTGCTCGAACACGAGCCCGACGTCGGGATCGGGCGCCGCCTCCGCCTCCGCGATGCCGGCGCGCATCACCTCGAGCGCCTCCGCCTTGATCGCCGCGTCGAGGTCGTCGCCGAGGATGCCGAGCTTGCGCAGGTACCGCTCGTACCGGCCGAGGCACTCGTTCCGCTTCTCCTGCTCCACGCGCTCGAGGTCGATGTACGCGCGAGGGTCGTCCGCCGTCCCGTGCGGCGCGGCGCGGTAGCTGACCGCCTCGACGAACGTCGGGCCGCCGCCGGCTCGCGCGCGCTCGACCGCCTCGCGCGTCGCCTCGAACACGGCGAGCACGTCGCCGCCGTCGACGCGCACGCCGGGAATCCCGTAGCCGGCCGCCTTGTCGACGAGCGCCTCCGCGTGCGTCTGCGCCGACAGCGGCGTCGAGATCGCCCACTGGTTGTTGTTGCAGAAGAGGACGAGCGGCGCCTGCATCACCGCGGCGAGGTTCGTGCCCTCGTGGAACGAGCCCTCGCTCGTCGCGCCGTCGCCGAAGTAGACGATCGCCACCGTCGTCTCGCCCTTCAGCTTCGTCCCCCACGCGAACCCGGCCGCGTGCGGCACGTGCGTCCCGATCGGCACGCAGATCGACGCGACGTTGTACTCGGCGGGGTTCCACCAGCCGTCCGGGTGGCCGCGCCACCACTGGAGGATCGTCGACGCGGGGATCCCGCGGAGCAGCCCGATCGCCGACTCGCGGTAGCTCGGGAAGATCCAGTCGCCGGCCGCGAGCGCGTGCGCCGACCCGGCCTGCATCGCCTCGTGGTTCCAGAACATCGCGTACGTCCCGATCCGGCCCTGGCGGTGGTAGACGAGCGAGCGCTCGTCGTACGTCCGCAGC
>DATKNT010000024.1:0-22535 GCA_035541175.1 Gaiellaceae bacterium | reverse complement strand
AAGCCGCCGCACGCGTTCACGCAGCGCGGGATCGGGCGCACGTTCCAGAACATCCGGCTGTTCCAGAACATGACCGCGCTGGAGAACGTGCTCGTCGGCATGCACACGCGCCTCCACGGGAACGCGATCCAGGCGATCCTGCGCACGCCGGGCAACAGGCGCGTGGAGGCGGAGGCGCGCGACCGGGCGCGCGCGCTGCTCGAGTTCAGCGGCCTGCGCCGGAAGGACGAGGAGATCGGGCGCAACCTCTCGTACGGCGACCAGCGCCGGCTCGAGGTCGCACGGGCGCTCGCGACGGAGCCGAAGCTGCTGCTCCTCGACGAGCCGACGGCAGGGATGAACCCGCAGGAGACCGGCGAGTTCACCGCGTTCGTCGACCGGCTGCGCTCCGAGCGCGGGTTGACGGTGCTGCTGATCGAGCACGACATGCGGGTCGTCATGGGCGTCTCCGACCGCGTGACGGTGCTCGACTACGGCGAGAAGATCGCGGAGGGCGAGCCGAAGGAGATCCAGAAGAACCAGCGCGTCGTCGAGGCGTACCTCGGCAAGGCGGCGATCGCTCAGTGACCGCCGCCGCCCCCGAGCCGAAGACCGGCGGCACGATCCTCGAGCTGACGGACGTCGAGACGTACTACGGCTCGATCCAGGCGCTGAAGGGGATCTCGCTCACGGTGAACGAGGGCGAGATCGTCACGCTCATCGGCTCGAACGGCGCCGGCAAGTCGACGACGCTGCGCTCGATCAACGGGCTGAACCACCCGCGCAAGGGGAAGATCGTCTTCAAGGGGCAGGACATCACGCACACGCCGGCGCACGACATCGTCAAGCTGGGCATCGCGCAGTCGCCCGAGGGGCGGAAGCTGTTCCCGCGGATGACGGTGACGGAGAACCTCGAGATGGGCGCCTTCCAGCGGACCGACCGCGGCGAGTTCAAGGGGGACATGGACCGGGTCTTCACGCTCTTTCCGCGCCTCGCCGAGCGGCGGAACCAGAAGGCGGGGACGATGTCCGGCGGCGAGCAGCAGATGTGCGCGATCGGGCGGGCGCTGATGGCGCGGCCGACGCTGCTCATGCTCGACGAGCCGTCGATGGGGCTCGCCCCGATCTTCGTCGAGCGGATCTTCGAGACGATCGTCGAGGTGAACAAGCAGGGCACCTCGATCCTGCTCGTCGAGCAGAACGCGCTGATGGCGCTCGAGGTCGCGAGCCGCGGCTACGTGCTCGAGACGGGAACCGTCGCGCTCGCGGACAACGCGAAGGCGCTCGCACAGAACGAGCAGGTCCGCAAGACGTACCTCGGTGAAACGTAGGGGAACCCAGGGTTCCCCTACGGGCCCCTCCTTCGGTGTTGAGTGGCGAGTGGCGGCGAGCGCTGCGGCCGGAGCGCGGTCCGGCCTCCGCGCGGCAAGAGCGCGATCCACCCAGAGCGATCTTGGTGGCGTCGCGGTGCCGCGCGGCTCGTGGTGGCCTGCGGCCCTCCCGAGCCCCGAAGTTCGCCTGCGGCTAACGCGCCTGCGGCCGCGTTAGCCTCCGGCCTTTGCCGCTCGGAGCTTCAGGCGACCAAGGCCGGAGGGTAGAGCGGGGTTTGCTCTAGCCGGAGGCCGAACCTCGCCGTCCGGGATGGCCGCAGGCCACCACGGACGGCGCGGGGAAGCGAAAGCGCCAAGATCGCTCTGGGTAGATCGCGCGCTGCCGCGCGCAGCCGGGACCGCGCTCCCGGCTGAGCGCCCACGACCACACGCCACCAGCGCCGAAGGAGGGGGCCACCGGGGGAACCCTGGATTCACCCGGTACGAATGGGGAAGTACGGCGGGCTGAGGAGGAAGCCGACGCGGAGGTCGTCGGCGGTGCGGCCGCGCGCCATGTCGAGCGCGGCGCCGACGCCGTGCACCGGGACGAAGCCGAGCTGGCGGACGGCGGTCGCGTCGCGCGCGCCCGCGACGAGCACCGCTCCGAGGCGGCCGAGCGCCGGTTGGCAGGCGTCCCAGTCGCGGAACGGGAGCAGCGGATGGACGCTGCGCCCGCCGCGGTAGTCGCGCAGCGCGCGCGCGTCGGCGGCGGCGGCGGCCTCGGCCTCGGCGAGCAGCTCCGGGTCGCGGCCGATCCGGGTGGCGTGGAAGAACGACCGGTACGGCTGCTGGGTCGGGTGCGAGAAGTGGCGCGCGAACCGGCTGACGAGGATCGCCGTGCCGTCCTCGGCGAGCGGGAATGCGTCGCGCCAGAGGCGGAGCGCCAGCCCGAGCCCGAGGTAGGCGGCGAGGAGCGGGTTCGGCCGCTCGCGCGGGAGGTACGGCGTCGTCGCGGGGATGCCGATCACGAGCGCGTCGAGCGGCTCGGCGAGCTCGGTGCGGCGGCGCTCGAGCGTCCGCAGCAGCGCCTCGGCGTGCGCGACCGACGGTGGCCCCGCGAACGCGCCGGCGGCGCTCATCTCGGTCGAGAGCGAGCGGAGGACGCTGCGGCGCACCGGGCCGGGCAGCGCCGAGAAGACGTGCCGGAACGGCGACCGGGCGACGCGGCCGACCGCGTCCGGGTCGTAGGGATACCCGCGCAGCCAGCCGGTCACGTGCGGATGGTTGAGGACGAGCGACGCCCCGATCGTCGGCACGCGGCGCGTGAGCGCGCGCTCGAGCGCGAGCGCGAGGCGCCACCCCTGTGACGCCCTCGTCTCCAGCAGCGAGTCGGCCGAGGCGGCGCGCAGCGGCGCGGTGTCCGACGCGGCGAGCAACGCCGCCGGCCCGCCGTTCAGGACCGTCTCCGCGGCGGTGACGACGACGACGAGATCCGTGTCGACGAGTGCGGGGTTCACGCGCATCGGCGGCTGTGCCGAGTCCGGCAGCTCGACGAGCTCCGGATCCTCGACGTCGTGGACGACGACGCGTCCGTGGAACCGCCGTGCCAGCTCCGGCGTCACGAGCGCGCCGAGCTCCCGCTGCGACGTTCGCCGCGCGAGGCCGCCCGCGACGAGGATCGTCTGGTAGCCGGTCGGGATCCCGAGCCGCTCCAGCTCGTCCGTGACGGCGGAGATCGCGAGCTGCCGCGGGTCCGCCGGCACGCTCGGGATCGGCAGCGCGGGCGGCTCGACGACGATCGTCGCGCGCGAGCCGCGGCGTGCGAGCGCCTCGAGCGGCTCCCCCTCGAGCGGGAACCGCAGCGCGTCCCGCACGGCCGCCCCGACGTCGGCGACGCCTGCGGGCGGCGCGGGCGGGCGCAGCACGAGCGCGTCGTCGGGCGCGGCCGCGACGACGAGCCGCGTGCCTGACAGAAGCGGGATCCGCCGCACGCGCGGATTCAACCAGCCGAGGCTACGGGTTCCTACGGATGTGCGATGCTCACGGCCCCGAAAGTCTGCGCGAAATCGGTGGTGGACGGAGGAGCGCCATGAACGAGCAGGACACCGGGCGGGCGGAGAAGCACAGCGAGACCTGGGTCTGGCCCGCGGTGGCGATCGCCGCCGTCGCGGTGGTCGCGGCGGGCACGGCCGTCGGGTTCGGCCTCGGCAACTGGCGCTCGCACACGACGACGGTCACCGTCGCCGGCTCGACGACGTCGGCGCCGTCGGCCGGAGCAGCCGTCAGCCCGACCGTCGCCGCCGGCGCGCACACGTTCGTCCAGTTCGCCTGCTCGCAGTGCCACGGCCCGCAGGGACAGGGCGGTGTCTCGCCGTACGTCCCGGCGCTGACCACCGTCGGCAAGACGCTCACCGTCGCGCAGCTCACCCAGATCATCGACCACGGCCTCGGCGAGTCGGCGAACCCGACGAAGCCGTACATGCCGGTGTGGGGCGAGGTCATCTCGAGGACCCAGGTCGCGAACCTCGTGGCCTACATCCGCGCCGGGCTGCCGGCGGTGTCGCAGAACGATCCCGTCCCGATCCCGCAGGGCCAGGGGCAGGCGGTTGCCGGCGCTGCGCTCTACGTCCGCTACGGCTGCATCAACTGCCACGGCCCGAACGGGCTCGGCGGCGTCCCGAACCCGCTCTCCGCGGACAAGTCGATCCCGCCCCTCTCCGGCGGCGGCTTCCGTCACGACTTCCCGACCGACGCGGCCATCGCCGCCGTCATCCGCAGCGGCAGCGTCATCGGCAAGGCGCCGATCGTGAGCATGCCGCACTGGGGCGGGATCATCCCGAACGCCGACGTCGCCGCGCTGATCGCGTACCTGAAGACGCTCAAATAGCCGCCTGAAGACCCTGAAGGAGTCCGCGTACACTCGCGGGGATGTCCCCGAAGACGCTGACCGGCCTCGAGCTCGACCTCGACGACGCGCCCGCGCGCGAGGCGGAGCTGTTCCTCGTCGACGGCAACAACCTCGCCTACCGGGCCTATTTCGCGCTGCCGGAGGAGCTCGCGACCTCGGAGGGCTTCCCGACGGGCGCGCTGCTCGGCTTCACGAACATGCTCTTCAAGCTCCTGTCGGACTACCGGCCGAAGGGCGTCGCCGTCGCCTGGGACACGAGGCCGGTGCACCGGGCTGCGGCGGCCGAGGCGGTCGAGGTCGTCTACAAGGAGGGGCGCGCGCCGATGGCCGACCTCCTCCGCGAGCAGTTCCCGTACTTCCGCCCGATCGTCGAGGCGTTCGGCTACCGGAACCTCGAGTTCGAGGGCTGGGAGGCGGACGACGTGATCGCGACGCTTGCGACGCGGGCCGACGCGGAGGCGATCAAGACGTGCGTCGTCTCCACCGACCGGGACGCGTTCCAGCTCGTCACCGACAACGTCTGCCTGATGATGACCCCGCGCGGCGTCAGCGACGTGCAGGTCTACACACCGGAGCGCGTCGAGGCGCGGTACGGGATCCGGCCCGACCAGATCCCGGACTTCATCGGGCTGAAGGGCGACACCTCCGACAACATCCCCGGCGTCCCCGGGATCGGCGACAAGACCGCGGCGCAGCTCGTCGCGCAGTACGGCTCGCTCGAGGGGGTGCTCGACCACGTCGAGGAGCAGTCGCCTGCGCGGCGGAAGAACCTCACCGAGTTCGCGGAGCAGGCGCGCGCGTCGAAGGAGCTCGCGACGATGCGCCGCGACCTCGAGCTCGAGTGCGACCCGGCGGAGCTCGTGCTCGCACCGCCGGACCGCTCGCAGCTGCGCGAGATGTTCAGGCAGTTCGAGTTCCGCGCCCTCCTCGGCCGCGTCGACGAGCTGGACCGCGCTCTGCCTGCGGCAGACCGCGGTCTGGGGGAGGGAGGAGCGACGGTTCGGTGGCGCGAGGGAGAGCCCCCCGATCTCGCCGACACTCCCGTCGGCATCGCCGCCGACGACGATCGGATCGCGATCGCCACTCTCGACGAGGTGGTGCTCTCGACGGGGGACCCCGGTCAGCTGCACGGAGCGCAGATGACGGCGCACGACGCAAAGACCCTGCGGGTCGACGCTCGCGACGACACGATGCTGCTCGCGTACCTGATCGAGCCGGGGCGGAGCGAGTATCTGCTCGACGACCTCGCTGCCGAGTACGCGGTCGACGCGAAACCCGAGCCCGACGCCGAGGAGGAGACGGACCGGCTCGTCCGTCACGCGGCGGTGACGCTGCGGCTCCGCGACCCGCTGCTCGAGCGCGTGCGCGAGCGCGGGGAGGAGCGGCTGTACCGCGACGTCGAGATGCCGCTCGTCGGCGTGCTCCGCTCGATGGAGGAGACCGGGATCAAGATCGACACCTACCGGATGGGCGAGATCACCGCGCGGCTCTCCGACCGGGTCGAGGAGCTCGAGTCGAGCGCGTACGAGCTCGCGGGCGAGGAGTTCACGCTCGGCTCGCCGCAGCAGCTCGGGCGGATCCTGTTCGAGACGCTCGGCCTGACACCGGGCCGCAAGGGCAAGACGGGGTACTCGACCGACACAAAGGTGCTCCGCTCGATCCGCGACGAGCACGAGATCGTCGCCGTCGTCGAGGAGTGGCGCGAGCTGACGAAGCTGCTCAACACGTACCTCGGCCCGCTGCCGGCGCTGCTCGGAGACGACGGCCGCCTGCACACGCACTTCAACCAGGCCGTCGCCGCCACCGGGCGCCTCTCGACCTCGAACCCGAACCTCCAGGCGATCCCGATCCGCACCGAGCTCGGCCGGGAGATCCGCTCGGCGTTCGTCGCCGAGCCCGGGCACCGGCTCATCTCCGCCGACTACTCGCAGATCGAGCTGCGGATCCTCGCGCACGTCTCCGGCGAGCCGAAGCTGCGCGAGGCGTTCGAGCGCGGCGAGGACATCCATCGCGCGACCGCCGCCGAGGTGCTCGGCGTCGATCCCGCGAAGCTGACGTCGGGCCAGCGCAGCATCGCGAAGATGATCAACTTCGGGATCGTCTACGGCATCTCCGCGTACGGGCTGTCGGAGAACCTCGAGATCCCGCGCGAGCAGGCGCAGGAGTACATCGACACGTACCTCGCCCGCTTCCCGCTGGTGCAGGACTTCATCCAGCGGACGATCGAGCAGTGCGAGCGCGACGGCTACGTCACGAGCCTCCTCGGCCGGCGGCGGCCCGTGCCGGAGATCCGCGCGCGCAACCGGCAGACGCGCGGGCTCGGCGAGCGCATCGCCGTCAACTTCGTCATGCAGGGCTCGAACGCGGACATCATCAAGGTGGCGATGGTCGCGATCCACCGGCGGCTGCGCGAGGAGGGCCGGAGCGCGCGGCTCGTGCTCCAGGTGCACGACGAGCTGCTCGTCGAGGCGCCCGACGCGGAGGTGTCGGCCGTGAAGGAGCTCGTGCGCGCCGAGATGTGCGGCGCCTACCCGCTCGACCCGCCGCTCGCCGTCGACGTCGGCGCCGGCGACGACTGGGGTACGGCGAAGAGCTAGACGGGTACGCGGATTCGTCCGGCCGCGAAGCGGCCGGCTTCAGGGTCTTCGCGCGTGCCGGTATCCGCGCGAGCGGATTCCGGCGCTTGCGCCGACTACAGCGAGTCCGGCAGTGCGTCCGGGACGAGGCCCAGGCCCTGGCGGAGCTCCTCGATCAGATCCTGCGCGCGGTCGAGCAGGGCGGCGAGGTCGGGGAGCTCCTCGCGCGGGACCTCGAGGCTGACGCGGACCGGCGAGCGCGCGCTGGAGGAGAGCGCGAGCGTCTCCTCGCCGTCGCGGACGAGCGCGGTCAGCTCGAGGTACTCGTCGCGGCCGGCGGGAAGCTTCGCACCGGGGCGGAACCGCTCGTCCGCCTGGCGCAGCCGCCGCGCGAGCACGCCGGGATAGTGGCCGGGCACGTGCACCGTCGCCTCCCGGCCGCGGAGCCCGATCGCGGCCGACCACTGCGGGTAGCCGGCGTCGCGGGCCTCGTGCCGGAGCACGGAGACGGAGACGGAGCCGGTCTCGCCGATCGGGTAGCGCTCGTCCACGCAGCCAGGGTATCGGCGCGGGCGCGCGCCGGCCTTACCGGTAGCCCAGCTCGGCGAGGAGGTCGCCGGCCTCGGCCTCGGCGTCGGCGAGCTGCGCCGGGCTCAGGTCGCGACGCCAGCGGCCGACGGAGTTCGCGTGGGCCGCCCGGAACGCCTCGGCGAGCAGGCCCGGGTCGAGATGGAGGCACGCGCCGAGGCGCTGCGCTGCCTCCGCGGGAGCCGCAACGAGGTCCTCGTAGCGGATCTCGACGAGCCGCTCCGCCGGCGCCCGTCTCGCCGCCGTGACGTAGCGGCGCCAGGCCCATGCGGCCCGCCGGGCGTCGCTCGCCGCCTCGAACTCGTCCCGCCGGTCGGACTCGACCCAGAACCGCGCGTGGGCGCCGTAGCGGGCCCGCGCGTCGTCGTAGCCGTTCCGCCCGGCGCTGAGCCAGCCTCGCTCCAGGAGCGAGCAGACGACGTCGCGGCCGTCCCGGACGACGTGGAGCGCGGTCGACCCGGGATACGCCTCGAGCGCCGCGCAGACGACGAAGCTCGTTTCCGGGGTCTGCTCCACGCCGCGGAGGTGCTGGACGAGCGCCAGCCGCCGGAAGCGCTCGAGGATCCGGCGCAGCGCCGCCGCCTGCTCGCCCACGGGCAGGCCGTACAGCCTCGGCAGCGCCGCCTTCAGGGGCGTCACCTCACCGAGGTCGACGAGTCCCGGCTGCTCGCCGAGCGTCCCGGCGGTGAAGCTCGTGCCGGAGCGCGGCGAGCCGACGACGAAGACGAGCCGCTCGTCGCGGCCGAGGATCGCCTCCTTGCGGGCACGCACGCCGACGCGCACGGCCGACGGGCCGTACGTCGCCAGCGCCCACACCTGCCGGACGGAATGCAAGAGACCGCCTGCCTCGTGCACCGGAACACGAACTATGCCGGAGCGGACGTAAGGCGCGCGAAAAATCGGCGGCGCGCCAACAAATGTGGCAATCGGGGCGTCTAGTGCTGTGGGGCTATACTGACCCGCTTCCGCTCTCATGGCCAACGAGACAATCAACGATCCCAAGATCAGCGAGCAGGGCATCGAGGAAGGCGTCTGGACGCTTGGTCCGGACGGCGAGCTCGTCCCGGACTACGAGTCGACCTTCCCCACGATCAACGAGGGGGAGGTCGTCCACGGCACCGTCGTCCGCGTGGACAAGGACGAGGTGCTCGTCGACATCGGCTACAAGTCCGAGGGCGTCATCCCCGTCAGCGAGCTGTCGATCCGCCGGTCGGTGAACCCGGCCGACGAGGTCTCGGTCGGCGACGAGATCGCGGCGCTCGTCATGACGAAGGAGGACGCCGACGGCCGCCTGATCCTCTCGAAGAAGCGCGCCCGCTTCGAGATCGCCTGGAAGGCGATCGAGGCCGCGCACGAGCAGGGCGACCCGGTCACCGGCCGCGTCATCGAGGTCGTCAAGGGCGGCCTCATCCTCGACCTCGGCGTCCGCGGGTTCCTGCCGGCGTCGCTCGTCGACATCCGCCGCGTCCAGGACCTCGACGAGTACCTCGGCCAGGAGCTCAAGTGCAAGGTGATCGAGCTCAACCGCTCGCGGAACAACGTCGTCCTGTCCCGCCGCGCCGTCCTCGAGGACGAGCGCAAGGAGATGCGGCAGGCGATCCTCGACAAGCTCAACCCGGGCGACGTCGTCGAGGGGACGATCTCGAACATCGTCGACTTCGGCGCGTTCGTCGACCTCGACGGGATGGACGGCCTGATCCACATCTCGGAGCTGTCGTGGAGCCACGTCAACCATCCGTCCGAGGTGCTCGAGATCGGCCAGAAGGTCGAGGTCAAGGTGCTCGACATCGACCGCGAGCGCCAGCGGATCTCGCTCGGGCTGAAGCAGACGCAGACCGACCCCTGGCAGCAGGTGCTCGACAGCTACCAGGAGGGCGACGTCGTCCAGGGCAAGGTGACGAAGGTCGTCACGTTCGGGGCGTTCGTCGAGATCCTCCCGGGCGTCGAGGGCCTCGTGCACATCTCGGAGCTCGCGCAGCACCACGTCGAGAACCCGCGCGAGATCGTCTCGCAGGGCGACGACGTCCGCGTGCGCATCCTCGAGGTCGACGCGGAGCGGCGCCGCCTGTCGCTGTCGCTGAAGCGCGTCGAGGAGGGCATGCCGGTCCAGCCGAAGCCCGGCGCCGAGGCCGAGCCGCCGGCGCTCGACCTCTCGGAGGACGTCTTCACGGACGAGCCCCGGACCGCGCCGGAGCCCGAGGCGGAGCCGGAGCCCGAGGCGGAGCCGGAGCCGGTCGCAGTGGCAGAGGACCCGGCGCCCGCGGCTGCAGACGAGCCCGCCGCGTCCTAGTGACGCGGCCGCTCGCGGTCGCGGTCACGGGAGGCATCGCCGCAGGGAAGAGCGAGGCGCTGGCGGCGTTCGCGCGGCGCGGCGCGCTCGTCTCCTCGAGCGACGAGATCGTCCACCGGCTCTACCGCGAGGACGAGGAGCTGAAGGCGGAGCTGCGCGCCCGCTGGGGCGACGCCGTCTTCGCGGACGACGGCGAGGTCGACCGTGCGGCCGTGGCCGGCATCGTCTTCGCCGACCGGGCCGAGCTCGCCTGGCTCGAGGAGCAGCTGCATCCACGGGTGCGCCGCCTCTACGAGGCATGGCTCGACGAATTGCGGGCGAGCCCGGACCCGCCGGCGCTCGCCGTCGCCGAGATCCCGCTGCTGTACGAGGCCCGGGGCGAGGACCGCTTCGACAAGGTCGTCGTCGTCACCGCCCCGGCGCACGTGCGGGCGGAACGGCGCGGATCCGCCGACGACCGGGAGTCGCGGCTGCTCCCCGACGAGGAGAAGCTGCGGCGGGCCGACTTCGCGTACGTGAACGACGGGTCGCTCGAGGAGCTCGACCGGTTCGTCCAGGGCGTGGTCGAGGAGCTCGAGTCCTGCTGAGGCGGTTGCTCCTGGGGATCGCCGTGGTCGTCGCCGCGGCGGGCGCCTTCCTCTATCTCCAGCGCACCGAGCCGCCCTGGTGGGCGCGCCTCTGGTATCCGCTCCGCTACACGGCGATCGTGCGCGGGCACGCGGCGAACTACCGGTTGAATCCCGCGTTGCTCGCCGCCGTGATCGAGCAGGAGAGCAAGTTCAACGCGGACGCCCGCTCGAGCACCGGCGCGATCGGCCTGATGCAGCTGCAGCCGGCCACCGCGAAGGGGATCGCCCTCCGCACCGGCGGCTCGAAGTTCGTCGTCTCCGACCTGCTGAACCCCGAGATCAACGTCCGCTACGGCGCGTGGTACCTGCGGCACCTCCTCGACCGCTACCACGACGAGCGCACTGCGCTCGCGGCGTACAACGCGGGCCAGGAGAACGTCGACCGCTGGCTCGCGAGGCACGAGGGCGTGCAGTTCCCCGAGACGCGCGCGTACGTCGACCGCGTCGAGCGGCTGAAGACGATCTACCGGAAGGCCTACGGCGCCGAGCTCGGGTCGGGCTGACGCGGCGGCCGCGACAGCTCCACCGGCAGCGCGGGCGGGACGGCGGCGGACGCGAGCGAGCCCGTGCAGCCGTCGCCGGTGTTGAGAACAGAGATGAGCGTCGAGCGCGAGCCGGTGTTTCCGCGCGCGTCGCTCGCGCGCACGGTCAGGAGATAGGAGCCGTTGCGCAGCGTTCGCGTGTCGAACCTCGGTGAGAGCAGGAAGAGGTAGCGGCCGGGCGTCGCCGGGTACTGCTCCTTCCCGAAGCGCGTGTCGTTCTGGTACGTGCCACGCGCGTAGACGCTCCAGAACGCGGAGTTCGGCGGGAGCCGGTGGCGGAAATCCGCCGCGACGCGCGGCTTCACGATCACCTTCGAGTTGCGGGTGATCGTCCACGTCACGAGCGCGGGCGAGACCGGCAGCCCGGCGAACGTCCCGGGCACCGGCAGCGGCGGGGTGTCGAACGCGTCGGCGACGAGCTGCACCCGTCCGCAGACGTCGGTCGAGGGCTGGACGACTCCGTCCTCGTTCTCGACGAGGATCCTCGCCACCGTCGGGACGGTGTGGTCCGCGTACGGCGTCAGGTGGCCGCGCTCGAGCGGGTTGACGACGTGCCCGTGCCGGATCTCCGAGATGTGCACATGCCCGTACGGCGCCTGCACGTACCCGAGCACCGTCTGCCGCGCGGTCGCGCGCTGGCCCTCGCCGACGACCGCGACGATGTGGAAGTACTGGAACACGACGCCGGTGTGCGTGACGAGGTTCAGCGTCGCCGCGCCGAGGTAGTGGACGCGGCCGTCGGCGATCGCGTAGACCGGCGTGCCGTCGGGCGCGACGATGTCGACGCCCTGGTGGAAGGAGAAGTCGCCCGGCCCGTCGATCCCGTTGTCGTCGACGCCGGAGACGAAGACCGTGCGCGGGTCGCCGAAGAAGCCCCGGATCGGGTGCTGCCGGTCGAACGGCTTCACCGGCCACGGGTACGCGGCCGCCGCCGACGGGAGGAGCACCGTGGCGAGCAGGGTCGAGAGGACGAGGCGGGATCGCAATGGGTCGCGAGAGCGCGATTAGGCGCGAGGACTGCGAATCCTGCCGGACGAGCCCTCCTCCGGGCAATCCCTCCGACGGCTGCTTTCAATCTGGCGGCGAACTCGTTACAAATGACATAACGCCTGGGCAGGTCCCCGGGTCGAGCCGCAGAGGGTGGGGGATTTCCCGATGTCGCAGCCGTCCGCAGCGCACTACGGTGAATCGTGGGACCGATGGCGCGTCCCCTCGTAGAGAGCACCCAGCCGCAGATGCCCGACTTCCGAATCCTCGGCCCGCTCGAGGTCGCAGGCGACGACGGCGCCCTGCTGTCGCTCGGCGGGACGAAGCAGCGGGCGGCGCTCGCGGTGCTGCTGCTCCGCGCCGGCGAGGTCGTCTCGACCGACTTCCTGATCGCTTCCTTGTGGGGCGACTCGGCGCCGCGGACCGCGTCCACCTCGCTCCAGAACCTCGTCTCCGCCCTCCGGAAGCTGCTCGGCGCCGAGTTGCTGCTGACGCGCCCGCCGGGGTACAAGCTCGACGTCGACAAGGACCGCGTCGACCTGTTCCGGTTCGAGCGGCTCGTGCGTGAGGCGCCCGGACAGGAGCCGGAGGAGCGCGCGCAGACGCTCCGCGACGCGCTTGCCCTCTGGCGCGGTGAGCCGCTCGCGGAGCTCGCCTTCGAGCCCTTCGCGCAGACCGAGGTGTTCCGGCTCGAGGAGCTCCGGCTCGCGGCGACGGAGGATCTGATCGGCGCCGAGCTCGAATGCGGCAAGGACGCGGAGCTCGTGCCCCAGCTCGAGTCGCTCGTTGCGCGGAATCCGCTGCGGGAGCGGCTGCGCGGCCAGCTGATGCTCGCGCTCTATCGCTCGGGCCGGCAGGCGGATGCGCTCGCCGCCTATCAGGACGCGCGGCGCGCGCTCGTCGAGGAGCTCGGCCTCGATCCGGGGCCGCAGCTGCAGCAGCTGCACGCGGCGATCCTCCGCCAGGAGGCGGGTCTCAGCCCGGCGGCAGTGTCGGCCTCGCCGCAGGAGCAGATCGAGGAGGTGGCCGGTGCGGTCCTCGGCGGCCGGCTCGTCGCCGTGCTCGGCACGAACGTCAGCGATCTCGCCGCGCAGCTTGCGAGCCGGTTCGAGTACCCGCCCGACGAGGCGCCCGACCTGACGCGCGTCGCGCAGTACGTCGCGCTGACGAAGGGCTCGGGGCCGCTCTACGACGAGCTGCACCTGATGCTCTCGGCCGGCGTCGCGCCGACGCCCGTGCACCGGTTCTTCGCCGCGCTGCCGCCGCTCCTGCGCGAGCGCGGCGCGCCGCACATGCTCCTCGTGACGACGAGCTACGACCTCGCGCTCGAGCAGGCGCTGCTCGACGCCGACGAGGAGTTCGACGTCGTCTCGTACATCGCCTCCGGCCGGAACCTCGGCCGCTTCTGCCACGTGCAGCCCGACGGGACGTCGTGCGTCATCGACCTGCCGAACACGTACGCGACGGAGCTGTCGCTCGAGCGGCGCACCGTGATCCTCAAGCTCCACGGCGGCGTCGACCCGACGCCGACACGGGCGCTCGAGAGCTTCGTCGTCACCGAGGACGACTACATCGACTACCTCGCCCACGGGGACATCGGCAGCGCCGTCCCCGTCGCGCTCGCGGCGAAGCTCCGGCGCAGCCACTTCCTCTTCCTCGGCTATGCGATGTGCGACTGGAACCTGCGGCTCGTGCTCGGCCGGATCTGGGGGAACGAGGCCGTCTCGTACCGGTCGTGGGCGGTGCAGGCGGTGACGAAGCCGCTGGAGCGGCAGTTCTGGCGCGCGCGCGACGTCGACCTGCTCGAGGTGCCGCTCGACGAGTACATCGGCGCGCTCGGCCGCTACCTCGGGCTCGCGCCGGCGGAGGCCGTGGCATGAGCGTAGGCTCGACGGAGCTCACCAGAGAGCGGAGGCACCGGCTTCGCCGGCGCCGGGAGCGGGAATGAGCGTCGCCGCGCCTCCCGAGCTGCGCTCGCCGTACAAGGGCCTCGCGCCGTTCGAGGACTCGGAGCAGGACGCACTGTTCTTCTTCGGGCGCGAGCGCGAGCGCGAGGTGATCGTGGCGAACCTCCAGGCGTCGCGGCTGACAGTCCTCTACGGGTCGAGCGGTGTCGGCAAGACGTCGCTGCTCGGGGCGGGAGTCGCCCGCGAGCTGCGGTCACTCGGTCCGAAGGCGGTCGTCTCGATCCAGGACTCGTGGGCCGGGTCGCTCGACGGCATCTTCGACGACGTCCGCGATGCCGAGGAGGCGTACCTGATCCTCGACCAGTTCGAGGAGTACTTCCTCTACCACGGCAATGACGAGCCCGGCACGCTGCTCGAGTCGCTGCCCGAGCTCCTGCGGGATTCGCGGGCGCACGTGCTCGTCTCCCTCCGCGAGGACAGTCTCGCCCAGCTCGACGCCTTCAAGGCTCGCGTTCCGAACGTGTTCGCCAACCAGGTACGGCTCGAGCACCTCGATCGCGCCGCCGCGCGCGCTGCGATCACGGGGCCACTCTCGCGCTGGCACGAGCTGACGGGGGAGTCGATCACGATCGAGCCCGAGCTCGTCGAGGCGGTGCTGGACGAGGTCGCCGTCGAGGGCCGCACGCAGGACCGCGACCGGATCGAGGCGCCGTATCTCCAGCTCGTGCTCGAGCGAATCTGGGACGGCGAGCGGGAGACGGGATCGGAGGTTCTGCGGGTCGAGACCCTGCGCAGGCTCGGCGGCGCGAGGACGATCGTCCGCGATCACCTCCTCGGCGCGCTCGACGAGCTCACGGACGACGAGCAGGACGTCGCGGCGAGCGTGTTCGAGCACCTCGTCACGCCGTCCGGTACGAAGATCGCCCACCGCGCCTCCGACCTTGCGCAGTACGCGGGCGTTCCGGAGGACTCGCTGCGCCGCGTGCTCGCGACCCTGTCGCACGACCGCATCGTCCACAGCCTGGACGGATCGGACCGCTACGAGATCTTCCACGACGTCCTCGGAGAGCCGATCCGCACGTGGCGCGAGCAGCGCCGGGTCGACCGCGAGCGAGCGATCGCCCGGCGTCGGCACAGGCGCCTCCTCACCCTCACGGCGCTCGCGTTCGCGGCCCTCGCGGTCGTCGCCGGCCTCGCGGTCTGGGCACTCTCGGAGCGCGGCACCGCCCAGACGCGGGCGAGGCAGGCGCGTGCGCGGGCGCTCGACGCGAACGCGCTCATCCAACTGACGGTCAACCCCAACCGGGGCGTCAGGCTCGCGCTGGCGGCGGCGTGGCTCGTGCCGGGACCGGCGACGGAGTCCGTGCTTCGGCAGACGCTCGTCGCCGACCGCCTCAGGCTCGTCCGCCACACCGAGGACGCGGTTACGGCCGTGGCGGCTGCACCGGACGGAAAGCTGATCGCGGCGACGGTGAAGCCGAACCGCGTGCTCCTCGTCGACGCCCGCAACCGGCGGGTCGTCCGGCAGCTCGTCGCGCGTCGCGCGCTCGGAGAAGTCGGCTTCGTCGACCAGGGCCGACGGCTCGTCGCGGCGTCGCGGCAGGGGTTCGCACAGATCTGGGACGTCGCGACGGGCGGCGAGGTGAAGCCGGCGACGCCGGTCGTCGCCGCGCGCGGACCCCAGGGCGGGCTCGTGCTCGTGCCGCTGCGCCGGGATCTGCGCCGCGCGATCGCGCATACCCGGCTCCTCAGCGCCACCACCTCGGGCGACAGGATCGCGGCCGCGGTCCAGGAGCAGGACGGCCATGTCCGCGCGTGGCTCTTCCGCGCGGACGGCACTCGGATTCGTTCGCTGCCGGGGATCGGGATCAACGACATCGCGTTCTCCCCGAACGGCCTGCAGGTCGCCACCGTCGGCGCGACCGGGCTCACGGAGGTCTGGAACGCGAGAACCGGCGCCCCGATCGAGGCGCTGCGGGATGCAAAGAGCGGCGCGAACGTCGTCGCGTTCAGCCCGGACAGCAAGCGGCTGGCGACCGGCGGCGAGGACAGCGGCGTCCGCATCTGGACCGTCAAGAGCCACGAGCGGACGTACTTCCTCTTCGGCCATCTGAACCCGGTGACGAGCCTCGCGTGGAGCCCGGACGGCCACGTCGTCGCGAGCGGGAGCCCCGACCGTACGGTGCACCTCTGGCGCGTGGACGGCCCGGGCGCCGGATCGCAGGCCGCGGTGCTGGCGGGGAACGGCGACAAGATCAACGCGCTCGCCTTCTCGGCCGACGGGGTGCAGCTCCTCACCGGCGGTGAGGACAAGACGGTTCGGGTCTGGTACGCCCTCCCGGACGAGGTGCTCGACCTCCTCGGCCGCGCTCCCGGCGAGGCGCGCGCCGTCCGCTGGGCGGCCGGCTCGATCGTCGGCATGTGGTCGAGCGGCGTCGTGAAGATGTACGACCCGGTGTCGCGTCAGCCGACGCACTCTCTCCACAGCGCCTTGGGTCAGAAGTTCACGTCGCTGGGCGTCTCGAGCGACGCGTCGGTCGTCGCCGCCGGAGGCGCGCGCGGGACGACGGAGGTCTGGGACGGCCGGACGGGCACGCCGCTCACCCCGCAGAGCGGCGCCGCGCCGGTGACCGTGGTGGCGGTGTCACCCGACGGCACGACCGTGGCGAGCGCCGACCGCCGCGGCGTCCTCCGGGTGTGGCACCCGCGCGCGGCCGGTCTCGCGTGGTCGGCGCAGACGGGACGGACGATCGCGGACATCTCGTTCTCGCCGAAGGGGGACGAGCTGGTGACGGCCGGGGCCGGCGGCGCGGCAATCTGGTCCACCGCGACGGGCAGGCAGCTGCACGAGCTCTCATCGGCGGGCGCCGACACGAAGGCCGTGTTCTCGCCCGACGGCCGGCTCGTCGCGACCGCCGGGACGGACACGAACGGCCGGCTCTGGTACGCCCGCAGCGGCCGGCTGTACCGGGTGCTGCGCGGGCACTCGAGGGAGGTCCTCGACGTCACCTTCAGCGACGCCGGCAGCCTCGTCGCGACATCGGGCGCGGACTCCGACGGCCGCATCTGGACCGTCGCGTCCGGCGTGCACTACCCCCTGCAGCGGACGGCCTTCGGGCCGGTGCGGGCGATCGACTTCGACTCGACCGGGCGCTGGGTCGCCGCGACCGGCCCGGTGAGCGTCATCATCTGGTCGGTGCCCTCCGCGCGGCAGCTCTTCTATCTCCGCGGACACACGGGCAAGCTGACCGACGTTGCGTTCGCACCGTCGGGGCCGAGACTCGTCAGCTCGAGCCGGGACGGGACGCTCCGCACGTACGCGTGTGTCGTCTGCACGGACCTCAACGGGATCATCCACGTCGCCGAGGAGCGGCTCGCCCGGACCGGCTAGTGGTCGCGATCACCGCGGCCGATACGCTGTCCGCGTGCCCGAGCTCGCGACGACCGATATCTATCGGCCGACCGGCGACCAGCCGAAGGCGATCGCCGAGCTCGCCGACGGGCTGCTCGCGGGCGAGCGCTACCAGACCCTCGTCGGCGCCACCGGCACCGGCAAGACGGCGACGATGGCGTGGACGATCGAGAAGGTCGGCAGGCCGGCGCTCGTGATCGCGCACAACAAGACGCTCGCCGCGCAGCTCTGCAACGAGTTCCGCGAGCTGTTCCCGTCGAACGCGGTCGAGTACTTCGTCTCCTACTACGACTACTACCAGCCCGAGGCGTACGTCCCGCAGGCCGACCTCTACATCGAGAAGGACTCGTCGCGGAACGACGACATCGACCGGCTGCGCCACTCGGCGACGTCGAACCTGCTCTCGCGGCGCGACGTGATCATCGTCGCGTCGGTCTCGTGCATCTACGGGCTCGGCTCGCCGGAGGAGTACAAGGAGCGCGTCGTCTTCGTGAACGTCGGCGAGGAGCAGGACCGCGACCTGATGCTCCGCAAGCTGATCGACATCCAGTACGTGCGCAACGACACGCTGCTCGGGCGCGGCCGCTTCCGCGTCAAGGGCGACGTCGTCGAGGTGCAGCCGGCGTACTCGGAGACGGCGCACCGCATCTCGTTCTTCGGCGACGAGGTGGAGCAGATCACGCATTTCGACCCGCTCACCGGCGAGGTGCTCGCGCGCCACGACTCGATCACGATCTTCCCGGCGACGCAGTACGTCACCTCGAAGCCGACGATCGAGCGCGCAGTCGGCGAGATCCGCCACGAGCTCGAGCAGCAGGTCCGCGCATTCGAGTCCGAGGGGAAGATGCTCGAGGCGCACCGGATCCGCCAGCGCACCGAGTACGACCTCGAGATGATGCAGGAGCTCGGCTTCTGCAACGGGATCGAGAACTACTCGCGCATCCTCGACGGCCGGCCGCCGGGCTCGGCGCCGCACACGCTGCTCGACTACTTCCCGTCCGACTTCGTCGTCTTCGTCGACGAGTCGCACCAGACGGTGCCGCAGATCGGCGGGATGTACGAGGGCGACCGCTCGCGCAAGCAGACGCTCGTCGACTTCGGCTTCCGGCTGCCGTCGGCGCTCGACAACCGTCCGCTCCGGTTCGACGAGTTCCTCGCAAAGGTGCCGCAGCTCGTGTTCGTCTCGGCGACGCCGGGGCCGTTCGAGCTGCGCCACTCGACGCGCACGGCGGAGCAGCTGATCCGCCCGACCGGTGTCGTCGACCCGGAGGTGGAGCTGCGGCCGACGCGCAACCAGATCGACGACCTGCTCGGCGAGATCCGCAGGCGAGAGGCCGTCGGTGAGCGCACGCTCGTGACGACGCTGACGAAGAAGATGGCGGAGGACCTGACGGACTACCTGCTCGAGTCCGGGGTCAAGGCGCGCTACCTCCACTCCGAGATCGACACGCTCGAGCGGATCCAGATCGTCCGCGAGCTGCGCCTCGGCGAGTACGACGTCCTCGTCGGCGTGAACCTCCTGCGCGAGGGGCTCGACCTGCCCGAGGTCTCGCTCGTCGCCATCCTCGACGCGGACAAGGAGGGCTTCCTCCGCGGCCGCACGTCGCTGATCCAGACGATCGGCCGCGCCGCGCGCAACGTCAACGGCAAGGTGCTCATGTACGCGGACAAGCAGACGGAGGCGATCAAGGAGTCGATCGACGAGACGAACCGCCGCCGCGCGGTCCAGCTCGCGTACAACGAGGAGCACGGGATCGTCCCCGAGTCGGTGTCGAAGGGCGTCTCCGACATCGCCGAGTTCCTCTCGCTCGAGGCGCCGCACGTGCCGGCGCGGCGGCGGCGCGGTGCGTCGAAGGTCGAGGGCATGAGCCGCGAGGAGCTGGAGAAGCTCGTGGTCACGCTCGAGGAGGAGATGCTGATCGCCGCCGAGGAGCTCCGCTTCGAGTACGCGGCGAAGCTCCGCGACGAGATCAGGGACCTGCGGCGCGAGTTGCAGGCGCTGGAGGAGGTGAAGGCATAGCGATGTGCCGCAGCATCCACACGCTGTACAACGTCGAGCCGGCGGCGAGCCGCGAGGAGGCCCGCGCCGCGGCGCTCCAGTTCGTCCGCAAGATCAGCGGCTACCGGAAGCCGTCTCGCGCGAACGAGGCCGCGTTCGAGCGCGCGGTCGACGAGATCACCGCCGTCTCGTGGCGGCTGCTCGGCGAGCTCGAGACGGCGGCTCCGGCGCGGGCGCGCGAGCACGTGCACGCGTAAGCTCCGGGCATGTTCGCGAGCGTCGTGGCGCTGCTCCTGTCGGCGTTCATCACGGGCGGTCTCGCGCGCTTCGCCGTCCCGGGGCCGGATCCGATGCCCGCGTGGCTGACGCTGCTGATCGGGCTCGCGGGCTCGCTCGTCGGCTGGGGGATCGTCGTCCTCGCGGTCGGGCCGGACCCGGCGTGGGTGGGGATCGCCGGCTTCGTCGCCGCGATCGTGCTCGTCGTCCTCTATCGCCGCTTCGTCCAGAAGCGGCCCCTGTTCGGGCCCGAGGCGTACCGCTTCCCGGAGCGGGGGCTCGGCGTCCAGGAATACCGGCAGCGGCTGCGTCGGGCCGGGATCGATCCGGACCAGATCCGCTCGCCGTTCGGTGCGCCGCCGAATCCCGAGGCGTCCGGGCTCGCGCTCGCGACCGCCGCCGCGCGGGACGCCCGGCCGGAAGAGCCGACCGAGAACCCGGCGCACTTCCTCGGCCTGCTGGAGGAGCTGCACGATGCCGGCGTGCTGGCGGACGACGAGTACTCGGCCGCGCGCATGCGCCTGCTCGGGCGGTTGCGGCGGTAGGCCGTGCGGCCGCGGTCGCGTCACGGCCGGGAGCCCGCCGCTCGACTGCGACAGCCGGTGCTGTTCGTCAATCCCCGCTCGGGCGACGGCAAGGCCGAGCGCGCGGCTGTGGGCGAGCGCGCGCGCGAGCTCGGCATCGAGGTCGTCCTCCTCGATCCCGGGCAGAGCCCGGCCGCGGCGGTGCGCGAGGCGGTCGAGGCGGGCGCGGACGCCCTCGGAGTCGCCGGCGGCGACGGGTCGCTGGCGGTCGTCGCGTCGGCGGCCGTGGAGCACGGGCTGCCGTTCGTCTGCGTGCCCGCCGGGACGCGGAACCACTTCGCGCGCGACCTCGGCCTCGACCCGCACGACCCCGCCGGCGCGCTCGACGCGTTCGGCGACGGCGTCGAGCGCCGCGTCGACGTCGGGGACGTGAGCGGGCGGCTGTTCCTCAACAACGTCTCGCTCGGGATCTACGGCGAGGCGGTCCGGCAGGCGGGGTACCGCGACGCCCGTCTGCGCACGCTGCTCGACACCGCGGACGAGGTGCTCCGGGGCGGCGTCGAGATCCCGGAGCTCCGCCTTCTGGACCGCCGCGGGCGCGAGCATCGCGGCCCCGACGTGGTTCTCGTCTCGAACAATCCGTATGCGCCGGCCGCGCCGCCTCGGGCCGGCGGGCGTCCCGCGCTCGACGGCGGCGTGCTCGGGGTGATCGTCCTCGATCCCCCGAGCGGAGGCCGTCCCGCCGGCGGGCGGTCGTGGACCGCGGAGTCGGTCGAGGTGGAGGCGCCCTCGGTCGTGCACGCCGGGATCGACGGCGAGGCGGCCGACCTGGAGCCGCCGCTCCGCTTCGCGATCCGGCCCGGCGCGCTGCGGGTCAGGGTCCCGGCACGAGCCGCGGGCCGCGGCTGAACCGCCGCGTCGCGGTCGCCCGGAAGCCGCCCGGCTCCCAGACGTACGTCTCGACCTCGATCGTGCTCTCGTCGACGGAGTAGACGTGGAAGCCCCGCGCCTCGCCGCGGCGGTTCGGCCGGGGCTGTCCGAGTCCGGGCGCGATCGAGACGACGACGCCGGGCCGGCCCTCCTGCTCCAGCACCTCGAACTCGTGCCGCTCGCTCACGGCGGCCTGGTGGATGTGCCCGCCGAGGACGAGCTCGGCGCCGCCGTCGACGAGCCTCGCGAGCACGTGGTTGCGGCGCGCCACGGGGCGCTTCCTGCTCCGCCACGGCGCCCCGATCATGTGGTGGTGCATCGCGACCACCCGGACCGCGCCCGGCGGCGCGGCGCCGAGCTGCTCCAGCGCGCGGGCGAGCTGCGTGTCGCGGATGCCCCCGGACTGGTAGCGCCACGGGCGCACCGAGTTGAGGCCGACGGCGACGATCGCCGGCGAGGCGTACAGCGGCTCGGTCGTCTCCCACTGCCGCTCGAACTCGCGCCACGGGTGCGTCACCCGCGCCGGGAGCGCCCAGGGGATGTCGTGGTTCCCGGGGACCGCGAGGACGGGCGGCCCGAGGCTCTCGAGGAACCGCGCCGCCCGCTCGTGCTGCTCGCGCCGGCCGCGATGGGTCAGGTCGCCGCTCGCGACGACGAGCTCCGGGGCCACCCGCTCGACCAGCTCGGCGATGCCGCGCTCGACCGCGGGGTCCTCGTGGCTGCCGACGTGGAGGTCCGAGACGTGGACGACGCGTGCTATCACGACCGGTTGAGGCTATACATTGAGCGTATGGCCGACGAATCCGCCGAGATCTTCGACGACCTCTATCTCGGGCTCCGCGCCGGCGGCGCCCTGCGCAAGCAGCGGCGGGGCGAGGCGCTGACGACCGAGGAGCAAGAGGCGCTCGGCCGCTGGCAGCGGCTCTCGACGTGGCGCAAGTCCGTCGCCATCGGCGGGTTCACGCTCGGCACCTTCGGGCTCGGCTTCACGCTCGGCGGTCTCGTCTTCGGCCGCTGGCGCAAGGCCTAGCTCCTTCGGCGTCGAAGGAGCGGGGACCATGCTCGAGACGCGGGACGAGCAGGTCTTCCTCGACGCGCGCCGCCACGGCGTCGTGCTCGCGCGGCCGCTCCTCCGCGCGTTCGTCCTCGGCGCGCTCGGTGCGGTCGGGATGCTCGGCGGCTGGCCCGTGTCGGCCGCAGGGGTGGGGCTGATGGTCGTCGCCGCCCTGACGGCGGTCGGCGCCGTCGTGCGCTGGGACCGCACGCACGTCGTGCTCACGACCGAGAAGCTCTTCGTCGTCCACGGCGTGCTGCGGCGCAGCGCCGCGGCGGTCCGGCTCGCCCGGATCGGCTCGGTCGAGGTCGAGCAGTCGCTCCCCGGACGCCTGCTCGGCTACGGGACGATCGTCGCCGGCGACCTCGAGATCCCCTGCGTCGCCGAGCCGCGGAAGGTGGTCGGACTCGTGGAGAAATTGCTGCGCAGACCCCTTCCCGAACACACGTTCGCACGATAGAATGGCCGCCGAATGGCTGCCGACGAGCTGGTCGTCCACGGCGCCCGCGAGCACAACCTCAAGGACATCACCGTCCGGCTGCCGCGGAACCGCCTGATCTGCATCACCGGGCTCTCCGGGTCCGGCAAGTCGAGCCTCGCCTTCGACACGATCTACGCGGAGGG
>DATKNT010000023.1:0-29030 GCA_035541175.1 Gaiellaceae bacterium | reverse complement strand
CTCGACGGGATGGACACGCCCGTCGCCGTCGGCGCGACCGTGATCCTCCTCCCCGCCATGGCCGGAGGATCGAGCACCGCCGTCGCGCCGAGCCTGCTCGACCTCATCGGGAACACGCCGCTCGTCGAGCTCTCCAGACTGACGCCGAAGGCGTCGGTCCAGATCTACGCGAAGCTCGAGGGCCAGAACCCGACCGGCTCGATCAAGGACCGCGTCGCGAAGATGATGATCGAGACGGCCGAGGCCTCCGGCGAGCTCCAGCCGGGCCGCGCGCTGCTCGAGCCGACGAGCGGGAACACCGGCATCTCGCTCGCGCTCGTCGCGAAGCTGAAGGGCTATCCGCTCACGTGCGTGATGCCGGGGAACGCGACCGAGGAGCGCAAGCGGCTGCTGCGCCTCTACGGCGCGTCGATCGTCGAGTCGCCGGCCGACCAGGGCTCGAACGGCGCGGTCCGGCTCGCGCTCGAGCTGGCCGAGCAGGATCCGCGCTGGTTCATGCCGTTCCAGTACGCGAACCAGGCGAACCCGCGCGCCCACTACGAGGGCACCGGCGCGGAGATCGCCGAGGCGCTCGAGCGCGTCGACGTGCTCGTCGCCGGCCTCGGCACCGGCGGGACGCTGATGGGTACCGGCGAGCGTCTGCGCGAGACCTTCCCGGACGTCGTCGTCGCGGCGGCCGAGCCGCTCCCCGGCGATCCGGTGATGGGACTGCGCTCGCTCGAGGACGGCTACGTGCCGCCGATCCTCGACGTGTCGAAGCTCGACCGGAAGGTGCTCGTCTCGAACGAGGAGTCGGTCGCCGCCGTGCAGGCGCTGCTCGACCGCGAGGGGATCTTCGCCGGCGTCTCCGCCGGCGCCGCCGTCCACGTCGCGCAGAAGCTCGCCGCCGAGCTCGACGAGGGCGTGGTCGTGACGGTGCTCGCCGATGGGGGCTGGAAGTACCTCTCCGCCGACTTCTGGGACGCAGGCGACGTCGCGAAGTCGATGGAGCGGACGCTCTGGTGGTAGTGCCCGCCGCGACGCGCCGGGCACTCGTCGAGCACGCGAGGGAGGAGCTCCCCAACGAAGCGTGCGGGCTCATCGTCCTGAAGAGCGGTGTGGCGGAGCGGTACGAGCGCGGACGCAACGCGGCCGCGTCGCCGTACCGGTTCGAGCTCGAGGTCGACCCCGAGTTGTGGTTCCTCGAGGACGACGGCTACGAGCTCGCCGTCTTCCACTCGCATCCGTCGTCCCCGCCCAGGCCCTCGCGCACCGACGTCGAGAACATCGGCCTCTGGGAGGGCAAGCCGTACCTCATCTACTCGGTCCGCGAGGACGCGCTCGGCGCCTGGACGATCGCAAACGGCTCGATCGAGCCGTTGGCTCTCGACGCCTGACCCTGTCTGCACACTCGTGCGCGCCGGGGCAGGCAAACCGCCGAGAGCATCGACGGGCTGATCAGCACTCCGCCTCCAAGCGGGCGAAGCGAAGCTTCGCGAGCTACGAGACGGTGAAGGAGCCCTTCATGAAGCTCGCATGCGGGTCGCACACGTACGTGTAGGTGCCGGGCTTCAGCGTCACCTTCCACGTGAAGGTGCCCTTGCCGCCGACCGACGTCGTCTTGTTCACGCCCGGGCCGGTGAGATGGAAGTCGTGGTCGGACGCCGTGTCCTTCACGACGATCGTGTACGTCCCCGCCTTCAGGTGCGTGACCTTCGCCCCGTGCTGCGTCAGCGAGATGTTCAGCGGGTCGGAGACGGAGGCGGCGAGCGTCGGCGTGGAGGCCGAGGCGACAGCGCTCGCGCCGAGCGCGGCCGCGCACGCGGCCGCGAGCATGGCGATGCGGTTCATGTGACTCCCGAGTCGAGGAACGACGGACCCCTTGCGGCGCGCAGTGTAGCCGCGCTACTCGATCTCGTCGGCGTCGGCGTCGAGCAGGTCCTCGGGCGCCCGGCGGGCGCGCGGGCGCTGAAGGAACGTCACCGCGACGCGCTCGATCCGGTTGCCCTCGACCTCGAGCACGTCGAAGCGCAGCCCGTCGTAGGAGACGTCGTCGCCCGGTTCGGGGGCCCGGCCGAGCTGGCCGAAGACGAAGCCGGCGAGCGTGTGGAAGTCCTCGTCCGGGAGGTCGGTGCCGAACCGCTCGTTGAACTCGTCGATCGGGAACATGCCGTCGATCCGGTACGTGTCCTCGTCGACCTGCTCGATCTGCTCCTCCGGCACGTCGAACTCGTCCTCGATCTCGCCGACGATCTCCTCGAGCAGGTCCTCGAGCGTGCAGATGCCGACCATCGCGCCGTACTCGTCGACGACGACGGCGAAGTGGTTGCTCTGCCGGCGGAAGTCCTGCAGGAGCGACGCCAGGTCCTTCGTCTCGGGGACGATGTACGCGGGCCGGAGCAGCGACTCGAGCTTCGCCTCGCCGAGGCCGCGCTCCTGCGCCGCGACCGCGGAGAAGAGATCGCGGACGTGGAGCACGCCTATGATCTCGTCGAGCGTGCCGCGGTAGACCGGGTAGCGCGTGTACGGCGAGTCGAGCACCGTCTCGAGCGCGTCCTCCGGCGACAGCGCGACCGACAGGGCGACGACGTCCGGCCGCGCGACCATCACGTCGGCCGCGTCCTTGTCGCCGAAGTCGAAGACCTTGTCGATCATCTGCTGCTCCTCCGCCTCGATCTCGCCCTGCTGCGTCGAGCGGGAGAGGAGCATGCGCAGCTCGGCCTCGGAGAGCGCCTCGCGCTCCGTGCGCCTGGGATCGACGCCCATCAGCCGGAGGACGCCGTCCGTGGCCGTCCGCAGCACCCAGATCACCGGGCCGAACAGGGTGAGGAACGCGCGCACCGGCGCGGAGACGCGAAGCGCGGTCGTCTCCGCGTGGCTGAGCGCCGCGCCCTTCGGCACGAGCTCCCCGAGCACGACGTGGAAGAAGCTGAGGATGAGGTACGCGAGGAGGATCGCGAGGACCGTCGACATCCACGGGTCGAACACGTGCCTGAGTGCCGACTCGCCCAGGGCGCCGATGCCCAGCGAGGTGAGCGTGACGCCGAGCTGCATGCCCGCGATGAAGCGCCCCGGGTCGCTCGTGATCCGGAGGACGTCGCGCGCGCTCCGGTTGCCCTGGTGCTGCAGCTCGACGATCCGCGTCCGGCGCGCGGTCACGAGCCCGTATTCCGCGGCGACGAAGAAGGCGTTGAGGAGGATCAGGACCCCGACGCCGATCAACTCGAAGAGGAGTGTCACGCCCCACCCTCCGGGGCGTAGGTACTAGGGATCTCGTCCACCAGCTACGAGGGAGTATAGGTAACGGTCCGGCCGTCGTCCTCGCGTCCCGCGCGGCCGAGCACGACGAGCCGCTCGAGGTGCGACAGGGTCTCCGCGACGGCGAAGCGCCGCTGGATCGGCGGCAGCTCGCGGCCGAAGAGCGCGAGCGAGACGTCGAAGCCGGTGCGCGGGTCGCCGCCGAGCGCGCCCTCGGTCCGGTCGAGCCGCTCCTCGTGGTGCGCGACGATCTCGGCCGCCCGCCCCGCCGTGTCCGCGACGATCTCGCCGTGCCCCGGGAGCGCGAGCCGAGGCTCCAGCGCGGCGACGGCGGCGAGGGAGCCGATGTAGTCGCCGAGCGGGTCGGGGCGGCTCTCCGGATAGAGACCGATCGCAGGCGTGATCGGCGAGAGCACGTGGTCGCCCGCGACGAGGACGCCGTCGCGGAAGAGGCAGAGGTGGCCGTCGGCATGGCCGGGCGTCGCGAGCACGCGCCAGCCGGCGATCTCGTCGCCCGGATCGACGAGCGTCGGGTTCCACGCGAACTTGACGAAGTCGGCGAAGACGTGTCCCGACTCGATCAGCTCCTCGGCGGCGGCGGCGGGCACGCCGTTCCGGAGGAACCAGGCGGCGATCCGCTCGGGCCAGTCCCCCGTCCCCCAGACCCGCTCGCACTCCGCGTAGTCGAGCCGCCCCTGCAGCACGGGCGCGTCGAGAACGCGCGCCGCCTCCTCTGCGCCGCCGACGTGGTCCGGATGCATGTGCGTGATGAAGATCCGGACGACGGGCGCGTCGAGCCGCGCGGCGAGCTCCTGCCACGGCGGCTCCGGCAGCCCGAGGCCCGTGTCGACGAGCATCCAGCCGTCCTCGTCCCGGACGAGGTACGTGTGGACGTGACGCGGCCCGCTCGGCAGGGGCAGCGTCACGCGCAGGATGCCCGGCTCGATCTCGAGCGGCACGCCGAATGGATACGTCGTGGTGGTCGCCACCGTCGGGATCCTACGGGCGGCGTTCACCCGAACGGGTGAACCGTGCGAGGGGGAGGGCCGATTCACTCGATCAGGTGATGAGGCTGCGCGGTCGGCGATGCTTGATTCGGGGCACACGAGGGCGACGGCGGACAGCCCTCGGCGACTGCGGTGGAGGACGGTGTGTTCCAAGGGACGACTTCGAGGGCATTCCTGGCTACGGCGATCTGCGCCGTCGCCGTGACGGCGTCGGCAATCGGCGCGCGCAGCGCCTGGGCCGACGGGTCGACGAGCCAGCTGAACGACATCTCGACGCAGGTCAAGGACCTCCAGAGCCACGTCGACCAGCTGGCGGCGCAGGGGAAGGTGGCTCAGCCGGGCAACCTGACGGCAAGCGCGACCTGCGGCTACGGTCCGTCCTCGCCGGTCTTCCTTCCATGGCTCGACGTCGCGAGCTACTCGCTCGCGCCCGAGGGCGACCTCTCGGACGTGAGCGGCTGGAAGCTCGACAACACCTCGCTCGCCGCCGGCCACGATCCCTGGACGCCCGGATCGGTCTCGCTCCGGATCCCGGGCAACGGTCAGGCGACCTCGCCCGCCATGTGCGTCGATCTGAGCAACCCGACGATCCGCCTCTTCGTCGACAACGAGGCGAAGTCGAACACCGATCTCAAGGTCAGCGTCCTCTACGAGAACCTTCAGGGCAACGTCACGACCCTGACGCTGGCGAAGCTGCGCACGACGTCGTCCGGCTGGCAGCCGTCGATCACCATCCCGATCGGCGTCAACGTCGGGTCGGTGGGCACCGCGAGCGGATACGCGGCGGTCGCCTTCGTCTTCAAGCCGGAGGGGCTGGCGGCTGGGCAGTACTGGGCGATCGACAACCTCTACGTCGATCCGTTCCGGCAGGGATAGGCCCGCAGCGACCCTCGACCTGTGACCGACGCGGCGTACGATCTTCTCGATCCCGTCGCCGAGACGATGGTGGCGGCCCGCCGCGAACGCGCCGCGGCGGTGCCGAGCCGCGTGTCGACGGTTCGCTCGCTGAACGTTGCCCTTCTCGTCCCCGCAGCGATCGGGTTCGCCGTGGCGCTGCCGTCCGCCCGCACGCTGCACATCGGCACACTCGTGCTGCTGACGCTCGCGTACGTCCTCGCAGGCCGCGTGGAGTTCGAGGTCGGCACGGGCTTCGCCGTCGCGACCGAGATCGTCCTCGTCCCGATGCTGTTCCTCCTCCCGGCGCCGATCGTCCCGCTCACCGTGTTCACGGCGCTCGTGCTCTCGCAGCTCCCAGAGGTCGTACGTCGCCGCACTTCGGTGGCGACCCTCGCCGCGGCCGGCGGCAGCGGCTGGTTTGCGTTCGGGCCGGCCGCGGTGATGCTCGCCGCCGGGGAGCCGGCCCCGGCGGCGCACCGCTGGCCGTTGCTCGTCGCCCTGCTCGGAGCGCAATTCGCCGCGGACTTCGTCAGCACCTCTGCGGTGGAGCGGGCGGCGCTCTCCATCCGGCCGGCGGCGATCGTCGACCAGATGAGGACCGTCTTCACCGTCGACCTCTTTCTTGCTCCGATCGGCTTCCTCGCGGCGATCGTCGGGGCCGCGAGCGGCCTCGCGCTGCTCATGCCGCTGCCGCTGCTCCTGCTCGTTCACCGGTTCGCACGCGAGCGCACGGTTCGCGTCGACGGCGCGCTCGAGCTGAGCCAGGCCTATCGGGGAACGGCTCTTCTCCTCGGTGACGTGATCGAGGCCGACGACGCGTACACCGGCAGTCACAGCCGCGACGTCGTCTCGCTCACGCTCGCGGTCGCCGACGAGCTGGGCCTGAGCGCGCGCGACCGCCGCGACGCCGAGTTCGCTGCACTGCTCCATGACGTGGGCAAGATCCGGATTCCGGACGAGATCCTCAACAAGCCCGGCCCGCTGACGACGGAGGAGCGTGCCGTCATCGAAACGCACACGATCGAGGGCCAGCGCATGCTCGAGCAGGTCGGCGGCCTGCTCGGCCGCGTCGGGCGGATCGTCCGCTCCTGCCACGAGCGCTGGGACGGCGCCGGCTACCCCGACGGCCTCGCGGGCGAGGAGATCCCGCTCGCCGCGCGCATCATCTGCGCCTGCGACGCCTTCAACGCGATGACGACGGACCGGCCGTACCGCCGGGCGCTCGCGCACGCGGTCGCCGTCGCGGAGATCGCCGAGGGCGCCGGCGGCCAGTTCGACCCAGAGGTCGCCGCCGCGCTTCTTCGCGTCGTCGCCGTCTAGCGAACGTACGTTCGCTAGACTCGGCCGTGGGGATGCACGTCGAGTATCGCGAAGAGCCCTGCCGGTCCGCGTTGAACCGGGTGAAGGGGATGCCGTTCGGGTGGTCGCTCAACCCGTACATGGGCTGCGTCCACCGCTGCACGTTCTGCTACGTCCGGGCCTTCGAGGCGCGCGCCGACCGGCCGTCCGGCGACCGCTACGGCACGAGCATCCGCGTGAAGACGAACGTCGTCGAGGTGCTGCGGCGCGAGCTGGCGCGGCCGTCGTGGGAGCGGGAGCCGGTCGCGATCGGCGCGGCGACCGACCCGTACCAGCCGGCCGAGGGGCGCTACCGGCTCACCCGCGGCTGCCTCGAGGCGCTCGCCGCGGCGGCGAACCCGTTCTCGATCATCACCCGCGGGCCACTGATCGTCCGGGACGTCGACGTCCTCGCCGACGCTGCCCGCATCGCCGAGGTCTCCGTCACCTTCTCGGTGCCGACGCTCGACGAGGAGATCTGGCGGCGCACCGAGCCGGGCACCGCGCCGCCGCGCCAGCGGCTGCGGGCGCTCTCGCGGCTTGTCGGCGCCGGGATCCGCGCGAGCGTCGGCATGGCGCCGGTCCTCCCCGGGCTGAGCGACCGGCCCGAGCTGCTCGCCGACGTCGTCCGTGCGGCCCGCGCCGCCGGCGCGACGGCCGTCTGGTCGAACCTCCTGCACCTGAATCAGGGCACGCGCGAGCACTTCCTCGCGGCGCTGGAGCGCGACTGGCCGGAGCTGCTGCCGGAGTACGAGCGGCTCTACGCGCGGGGCGCCTACCTCCGCGCCGCGGAGACGAACCCGGTGCGCGAGCGGGTGCGCGGGCTCGCGCGCGAGCACGGGATCCGCGACCGCCGCCGCGTCCGGCTCGAGCCCCGGCCGGAGCCCGAGCAGCTCCGCATCGCCGTCTGATCCGACCGGCGGCATACAATCGGCGCACCGCCGTTGGCAACGAACGAGATCACCTGCCTCATCGTCGACGACCACGAGGTCGTCCGCGAAGGCCTGCGCCTGTCGCTCTCCCGCGCGCCGCACATCCGCGTGATCGGCGAGGCTGGCGACGGCGAGAGCGCGGTCGCGCTCGCCGAACGGCGCCGGCCCGACGTCGTGATCATGGACGTCCGCATGCCCGGCATGGACGGGCTCGAGGCGACGAAGCTGATGACGGAGAAGGTGCCGGAGACGTCCGTCCTCATCTTCACGGCGTACAGCGAGCGCAGCCTGCTCAGCCGCGGGCTCGAGTCCGGCGCCAAGGGCTACATCCTCAAGGAGGCCCCGCACCAGACGCTGCTGCGCGCGATCGAGAAGGTCGCGGGCGGCGAGGGCTACGTCGACCCGGCGCTCATGCCCGCCTTCCTCACCGGCAAGGACAAGGACGACATGCTCACCGGGCGGGAGCGGGAGATCCTCCAGCTCCTCGCCGACGGCATGTCGAACGCCGACGTCGCCACGAAGCTGTTCATCAGCCAGGAGACGGTGAAGAGCCACGTGCGGCACATCCTCGCCAAGCTCGAGGCGGACACGCGCACGCACGCGGTCGCGATCGCGCTGCGCGAGTCGATCATCGACTGAGTGAATCGGTGGCCGCGGACGACCCGTCGCGCCGCGAGCTCACCGAGCAGATCCTCGGCGCCGAGCAGGACGAGCGGCGGCGGATCGCGCTGTTCCTCCACGACGGGCCGGTGCAGTCGCTCTCCGGCGTCGCGCTCATGCTCGACGCGGCGCTCGACCTGATCGAGCGCGGCAGCTCCGGCCAGGCGATCGAGGTGCTGGAGAAGGCGCTCGCGCGCACGCGGACGACGGTCGGCGAGCTGCGCGACCTCTCCTTCAGCGTCGAGCCGGTCGTGCTCCGCGACCAGGGCCTCGCGATGGCGGTGAACGCGCTCGCGCAGGACCGCGGGATCGAGCACGGCGTCCAGGTGGAGATCGACGTCGCCGCGGCCGAGGTGCTCGGCGAGCGCTCGCAGGCGGCGCTCTACGAGATCGTCCGCGAGGCGTTCGAGGGCTCGATCCGCCGGGGTCCGCCGACGGTGTTCGAGGTGCGCGCGGAGCGCGTCGCGCCCGACTCGGTCGAGGTGACGATCCACGACGACGCCCCGAGCGAGCGCCGCCGCCGTTCGATCGAGGTGCTCGAGGAGCGCGCGCGCACCCTCGGCGCGGCGCTCTCGGTCGAGCAGGGCGAGAGCGGCACGACGATGCAGCTGCGCCTGCCGACGTACGCCGCGTCGGAGTAGCGACGAGGAGGAGGCGAGCGACATGCCGAGACTCTCGAAGGAGACTGCGAGCGGCGGCGGTGACTACGGCGCGGTCGTCGACCGGGGCGGCGAGCTCGACGGCTACCACGTCGGCTTCATGCTGGTCCGAGAGGACGTCGACATCACTCCGCTGCTCAGGGGTCTTCCGGACGATCGCTGTCAGTGCCCGCACTGGGGCTACATAATCACCGGCAGGGTCACGTTCCGTTACCCGGACCGCGACGAGACCTACGAAGCGGGCGATGCCTTCTATGCGCCGCCCGGCCACATCCCGGTCGGGCACGAGCCGGGAACCGAGTACGTGATCTTCAGCCCGTCGGAGCAGCTCCGCGAGGTGGAGGCGATGATGCTGAGGAACATCGACGCGGCGTCGGAGTAGCGCACAGGTAGATCACACGTTCAAGCGATGGCGCCGCGCGCGCGGGACCGGCAGGATCGGGGGAACAAGGAGTCGAGCATGGCAGCGGACACGAGCCATGCGGCCTGGCACGACAAGCGAGCGTTCGTCGTACGCCTCCACCCCGTAAGCGGGGCGGCCCGCGATCTCGCCGCCGGGCTCCCGGACCTCCTCGACGCGATCGACTACGCCGTCGAATGGCTCGAGCGCGAGGATCCCTCGCGCCGCAGCGCTCTCCGGCTCTCCGTCGTCGAGACGCGAGACGGGACCGCCACCGAGGTCTGGTCCCACCCTCCCGCATCGCAGCCGAGCTCCGGACAGGAGCTCGTCGAGCGGTTCGGCTTCAACCCGGCCACGTGGAAGCCGCACGTCGACGACCGCCCGAAGCCAGAGCCGCGCCGCCCGCCGGCGCCCGTCCCGACGACGACGCCGATTCCGTATGCGCCTCCGGTGCCCGCGGCCGAGCCCGGGCCCGACGACGACGGCGGGAGCCGGGGGCCGACCCGGCGCGCTCCCCGCGACCGCGTCCGCGACGTCGCCCGCTTCGCCTGGGAGGACCGGGCATCCCGCGCCTGCGTCATCGTCGCGGCGGTCTCCATCTGGTTCACGATCACGCTGACCAGTCTGGTCTTCGTCGTCATGTTCCTCGTCTCCGTCTGGGGCCTCTGGTTCCTGCACCGGCACAGGGCCGCACGCGCCGCCGACCCCGACGACTGGCTCTGAAGGATCGGCCGCGCCGGCGGCGTGCGAGAGCCCCGGACCGCCCGGACAGCGTCCGGGGATGAAGCCCGAAGGAGGATCCGCGTCGGCCCTGATGCGTGCCGCCGGCGGATGGCGGACCTCAGATGTCGTGTCGACGGGCGCGCAGCGGTTGCCGCATCGGGTTCACCGGCCGCAGCGGTGGGTGGTGTGGCTCTTGGCCGCCCTGGTGGCGGTCGCGGCCATCGGCGTCGGCGTCGACCGGGCGTTCTATTCGGGCGGGACGCGGTACTCGTGGCCTCCCGAGCCGTGCGTGGTGCAGGGGATCGACGCCCGCTGCGGCACGTTCATCGTTCCGGAGAACCGCGCGAAGCCAAACGGACGCAAGATCGGGCTGCGCGTGGTCGTGCTTCCTGCGTCTGCGGAGGCGACACCGAAGGTCGCTTTCACGTTTCTCGCGGGCGGGCCGGGGGGCGCCGCCACCGAGCAGGCGCTCGCGGGGCGCTGGCAGTCGAGTCAGCTGAACACGTTTCGCGACTTCCTGCTCGTCGACCAGCGCGGCACCGGGGGATCCAAGCCGCCGCACGGTGCGGACGTGACCCAGTACGGGACGCGAATGGCGATGGACGACCTGGACGCGGTGCGCGCGGCCCTCGGCTACCGGCAGCTCGACGTCTACGGCGGGTCCTACGGGGCGACGGCGGCGCAGGTCTACCTGAAGCTCCATCCCTCCTCGGTGCACACGCTCATCCTCTCGGGCGCGTCCGCGATCGACGTCCCCTTCTACGGGCGCTACGCCGTCAACGCCCAGCGCGCGCTCGACCAACTCGCGCAGCTCTGTGCCTCGCAAGCCCCCTGTCGGAAGGCGTTCCCGCACTGGGAGCACCAGTTCGGCGAGCTCGTGAAGACGTGGAACGCCCACCCGGTGCACGGCATGAACGGCAACCAGCTCGCCTCCGTCGTGCACGACATGCTGCGCAACGTGAACACAGCCGTCTCGATCCCGCTCGTCGTCAGCCACGCCGCGAAGCGCGACTACAGGCCTCTCAAAGACGCGGGATCGGGCGATCTCGGCGTCAGCCTCGACCTCATGGGCTCGTCGATCTGGTGCAACGAGCCCTGGACCGGGCTCGACGCAAGGGGCCCGTGGGGCACCGACTTCGACGGCTACACGACCGCTTTGATCGCAGAGTTCCGACAGAAGTGCAGCTCCGTCCCGAAGCGCGCCGAGCCGCCCGCTCTCTGGAGGTTGCCCACGTCCAGCCGCGTGCCGGTGCTCGCGCTCGTCGGCGGCGCCGACCCGCAGGATCCGGTCACGAACCTGCCCGACCTCGAGCGGCACTTTCCCGACAGCCGTATCGTCGTCCTCCCCCACCTGGGGCACGAGCTGAGCTGGGACGGCGGCTGCGACGCAATGCTTGCCCACTTCGTCGCCAGCGGCACCACGAAAGGCCTGGACACAACCCCCTGCATCGACGACGTCACGGTGCCGCCCTTCAAGCTGAGCGAGTGACTCAAAGCCGCGAGAAGCATCGAGCAACACGACCGTCGGCTGGGCGAGCGACAGACTCACTGTCCTCTCGCTCGGCGGCCGGCTACGTCGCGCTTCGGTGCGCGGCTACGTGCGGACGAGGTACGCGCACTGGCGGCGGTCGCCGGGGAGCGGCGACGGCGCGATCTTCGCCACGCGCATCGTCTCGCCGTCCTGCTGGACCTCGGCGCCGACCGGCGGGACGTCGCCGTCACGCTCCCGCAGCTCGTAGCCCGTCGTCTTCCACACGAAGACCAGGTGCCCGTCGCCCATCGCGGGGATGCTAACCGGCGGCGGTGCTCTCCGCCGCGGCGAGGCCGAGGACGAGCGCCTGCGCGAGCCCGCTCGCGTAGCCGCCCGTCGCGACGCCGCCCGCGTCGACGCCGGCCGCCCAGAGGCCGTCGAGCGGCACTCCGTCCCGGCCGAGGACGCGCGCCTCCGTGTCGACCACGAGCCCGCCGATCGTGTGCGTGACGGCGGCGGCGACATGGACGGCGACGCGTGACCCGGGCGGCGTCGCGAACGGGAGCTCGCGCGGGTCGAGCACCGTCCCGCCTGCCGCGCGTGCGGCCGCGACGCGCTCGCGCCCGTGCTCGAGCCCCGTGTCGTCGAGGACGTACCAGACGCGCGAGCCGATCCGCTGCGCGAGGTCGCTCTCGTGCCACGCGACCGAGGCCGGCGTGAGGTCGCGGCCCTCGTCGTCGTAGACCCGAGCCCAGCGGCCGTACAGCTGCGCGAGCGGGACGAAGTCCTCCTCGCGGATCCGCGCCGGCGGCGCCGGCATGACGCGTCCGTAGAACTCGTCCATCCCCGCGGACACGGCCGCGCCGCGCGCGCGGGCGTGGTCGAGCGCGGCGCCGTCGCTCCACGGGTTCGCCCGCAGCAGCAGCCCGCGCTCGGCCGCGAGCCGCGCCGCGAAGCCGCCGCAGGCGAGCACGAGCGGCGGCCCGGCGTCGGCCGGCAGCGGCGTCTCGAGCTCGACGCCCCTCGCCAACAGCGCCGTCAACGAGCGCGGGTCGTAGCGTCGCCCGACCGTGCGCGGATTCCCCGTCTCGGTCCACACGGGCTCCGCGCCGAGCGACTCGAGCCAGTCGAGCGCGTCGTCGAGCCGCTCCCAGACGAGCCGCTGGAGTGCGCGGTCGCCGCCGGGGCACTCGGCGCGGAAGTCCTCCCACTCGCGATGCCGCCAGACGACACCGCTCGAGAGGAGCATGGAGCCGCCGGGACGTCTCCCCTTCTCGACGACGCGCGGCTCGAGGCCGAGCTCGCGCACCCGCGCCGCGACGACGAGGCCCGCCATCCCCGCGCCCGCGATCAGCACGGCTACGTGAGCGAGAACGTCGGCTTGTGCTCGACGTACTCGATGCGAACCCGCTCCGGCCCGCGCAGGAAGACGGCATACGTGTTCGGCGCGTCGACGACGTCGTCGACCTCGATCCCGAGCTCGTCCGCCTCCTCGATGTGCTCCTCGGCGGAGTCGACGAGGACGGCGATGTGGTTCAAGAGAGGCCGCTCCGGGCTCCCCGGCTCGCCCGGCTCCAGCTCGAGGTACGCGCCGCCGACCTCGACGCGCGTGCGCCCGGACGGGCCCGGCGCCGCGGCAGCGAAGCCGAGCTCGACGTACGCCGCCGCCGTCGCGGCGGGATCCGGCGCGAGCAGCGCGACGTGGTCGAGGTCGTACTCGACCGCCGTCTCCGCCTCGACGAGGCCGACCCGCACGCCCTCCGGCAGGTCGAGGTACGCCTCGCCGGGACGCGGCCGCTCGGGAGCGGCGTCGGCCGGGAGGCGCGCGAGCGCCGCATCGAGATCCGACACGCGCAGCGCGACGTGGAGCAGCGCGCCCCGCTCGCGCGGCCCCTCGGCGGCGAACAGCGTCAGCTTTCCGTGACGCGCGTCCGAGCCGACGAGCGTGAACCGCTCCGTCCGCTCGATCACGTGCATGCCGAGGTGCGCCGTCGCGAAGTCGGCGATCGCGTCCCGGTCCGCGAGCCAGTACGCGACGTGGTCCAGCGTCTTCGGCCTCACCCGCCCAGCGTAGCCGGGGCCGGAAGGGCTACGCGATCGGCTCGTTGTGGACGTCGTTCTCGACCGCGTAGCGCTCGGTCAGCTCGTCGACGACGCCCATGCCCTTCGGGAAGGCGTAGTTGATCTCGACGAACGCGTTCCACTTCTCCGGGAGCGCGTCCTCCGGGAAGATCGCCTCGACCGGGCACTCGGGCTCGCAGGCGCCGCAGTCGATGCACTCCTCGGGGTCGATCACGAGGATGCGCGCGCCCTCGTGGATGCAATCCACGGGGCACACGTCCACGCAGGAGCGGTCTTTGATGTCGATGCAGGGTTCCGCGATGATGTAGGTCATTGGCGCCTACTCTATCGACGGCGCCAGCTGGTCGACGAGCTCACGTGCACGCTCGACGAGCGCCGACTTCACCACCACCTGATCGAAGCCCGCGGCGTGCGCCGCGCGCAGTCCGGACGTGTCCGTGTGGTTCGTGTAGCCGAGAATCGGGACGTCGGCATACGAGTCCGCAACCTCTTCCGGATCGACGCGGGAGATGTCGACGATGACGAGGTCGGGGCTCTCCGTATGGTCGACCGTGATCAGGCGATGCTCGAGAAGCAGCCCCTCGAGCTTGCCCCGGAAGTAGAGGTCGACCCCACAGAGCAGGATCGTGGCCACGCCGGGAGGTTAGCTCCCGCCGCAGGTGCTGCTCAAGCTGGCAGGCTGCCGGTCGTTGACCGGAGACCATCTCGCGGACGGGCTCGGGCTGATCCGGGCCGGGCGCTACTTCGAGGCGCACGAGCAGCTCGAGCTGGCCTGGCGCGCCGCCGACCCGGAGGAGAGGCAGTTCTTCCAGGGGCTCGTCCACGTCGCCGTCGCGTGGTACCAGGCGGGCCGCGGGCGGCCGGTGGCGACGGGGCGGCAGCTGGAGAAGGCGGCGCGGCGTCTGGCGCCGTTCGCGCCGGCGCACCGCGGCGTCGACGTCGCCGGCGTGCTCGCCCAGGTCGATCGCGCCCGCGCGACGGTCGAGGCGGGCTCGCTCGAGCTCGAGCCGCCGCGACTCTAGGGCTTTGTCAGGCCGAGGTCGTCGAGGGCACGGTTCAGGGCCACGTGGAGCCACCAGTCGCGGTGGAAGAAGAGGAGGAGTCCGAGTGCGACGAGGGTGGCGCCTCCGACGATCTGGATCAGCCGGTAGCGGTCGCGCAGCCAGCGGAACGCGCCCATCGCGCGCGCGAACGCGACGCCGGCGGCGAGGAACGCGGCGCCGAGCCCGAGCGCGTACGCGGCGAGGAGCACGGCGCCGCGCAGCACCGTGCCGGTGTCGCTCGCGAGCACGAGCACGGCGGCGAGCACCGGCCCGATGCACGGCGCGGCGCACACCGCGAACGCGCCGCCGAGCAGCGCCGCCGAGCCGCGCCGGCGCGCGCTCGACAGCAGCTCCGGCGCGACCAGCTGATACGGGACCGGCAGCAGCCCGATGAAGGCGAGCCCGACGACGACGAGCACGAACCCGGCGACCTCCGCCTGCGCGTTCGCCGAGAGCACGCCGACGGCCGCCGCGGAGCCCGCGCCGAGCACGACGAAGACGACGGTGAAGCCGAGGATGAACGGGACGCTCGCGAGCGCGACCCTCCGCCCCGCACCCGGCTCGCCGAGCCGGCCGGCCTCGACGCTCGAGACCGCCGACAGGTAGCCGGGGACGAGCGGCAGCACGCACGGCGTGATCACCGACGCGAAGCCGGCGACGAACGAGACGGCGAGCCTGAGCCCCACTACTCGAAGCGCGCGAGCGCCTCGTCGAGCCGCCGCTCGCTCTCCGCGTCGAGCCCGCTCTCCTCCGGCGGCGGCGCGGGGCCGTCGCGGCCGCGGCTCCAGCGCCAGACGCCGAGCCCGAGCAGCGCCGCTCCGAGGACGACGCCGGCGATCGGCAGCCACCAGGCGAGCAGGTCGAAGCCCTTCCGCGGCGGCGCGGCGAGGATCCCGGCACCGAAGTTCTGGACGAGCTCCGCCTCGATCTGCTGCGCGGTCCAGCACTGCGCGATCCGCTTCGAGATCTCCGCCTCGATCCGCAGCGCCGCCGGCGAGTCCGACTGGTCGAGCGTCGTGTGGCAGGTCGGGCACATGATCTGGCCCTCGAGGTACGAGAGCGACGTGCGCGGGTGCGTGCACGCCGCCGCCGCGGGCGCCGCGAGCGCGAGCGCCGCGACGAGTGCGGCCGCGAGCCGGACGATCACGAGCTCAGCGCCGCTTCGACGCCCTGCTCGAACTCGGCGGCGAGCTTCGAGTCGGTGATCGGGCCTTCGATGTGGAAGCCGACGAGGCGGCCGCGGCGGTCGACGAAGTACGTCTCGGGCACGCCGGTGAGCCCGTAGCGGTCGCCGACCATCCCCGAGCCGTCCTGCAGCGTCGTGTACGTCACGCCGTGCCGGCTGAGGAACGTGCGCGCGTCGCCCGTGACGTCGTGGTAGTCGATGCCGAGGAAGACGACTCCCTGCGAGCGGTAGCGCCGGTACGCGGCCTCGAGCGCGGCCGCCTCGGACTTGCACGGCACGCACCACGAAGCCCAGAAGTTGAGCACGACCGGCTTCCCGCGCAGCGACGCGAGGTCGACCGTGCCGCCGCCGTCGATCCGCTTCAGCGAGAACGCCGGCGCCGGCCCGCCGATCGTCGGCGGATGAGACTGGTGCGTCAGCTTCCAGACGAGCAGGCCGAGCAGCCCCGCCACCAGGGCGAGCGCGATCGCCTGGCCGGACAGCTTCAGCGTCCTCCCCATTACGAGGCGACGATGAAGACGGGGGTGCCGATCTTGACGTGATCGAACAGCCATTCCGCCTCCGGGATCAGCATGCGGATGCAGCCGTGCGACTCGGAGTAGCCGATCGAGCCCGACTCGGGCGTGCCGTGGATGCCGACGCCGGGCGCGCTCAGCCCCATCCAGCGCGTGCCGAGCGGATTGCCCGGGCCGGGCGGGGTCGGCTTCTCGCCGGCCGCCCACGGGTCGTTCGGCGGGTACCACCACGGGTTCTTCCACATGACGACGATGTGGAACTCGCCGAGCGGCGTCGGGTAGATCGCCTGGCCGGTGGCGACGCGGAAGCGGCGGACGAACCGCGTCTGGTGGTAGAGCGTGAGGACGTTCGAGCCGCGCTGGATGACGATCACCGGGCCGATCGACGCGTTCGTCACCGTCGGCTGCACCGTCTTCACCTTCATCACGATCGGCTCGCGCGTGCCCTCCGCGATCTCCGTCTCGATCGCGTTCGCGATCCAGCGCTGGTGGAGCGCGACGCCGGGCCGGGCCGTCGTCATGGACGGCTTGATCCCGTGGAGGACGACGCCCGCGTCGCGGACGGGCCGGTCGTAGCGCTTGGCCAGGCGCGCGACGTACGCGCGCACGAGATCCTTGTCGACTCCCGCGCGCAGCCGGAGGATCGAGTTCTCCGAGACGGTCATCGCCCGCTGCGTCGCCGAGTCGACCGGGAGTCGCATCCCGAGCGCGCCCGGGGCGACGCGGATGGTCGTCCGGCCGAGCCGGAGCACGACCGGACGGCCGTACGCCTCCTGGAGCGCCTCGGCCGCCGCGTCCGTCGTCATCCCGCCGACGGCGACGCCGCCGAGGACGATGCCGCCCGGGATCGTCGCCGGCGCCGCGGTCGTCGTCGTCGTCGCGGCCGTCGACGTGTCGGTTCCCGTCCCCGCCGGCGGCGGCGTGTCCGCGAGCACGGACGCCGCGCCGGCGCCGGCGAGCGCCAGGACGATCAGCGAGGAGAGAACGAGGCCGGCGCGTCTCACGAGTCAGCGAAAGGGGGCGAGGATTCGCGGATCGTCGGTGATGATACCGTCGGCGCCGGCCTCGACCAGCGAGACAGCGAGCGCGCGGTCGTTCACCGTCCAGACGTAGACGGCCACGCCGTGCTCGTGGCAGGCCGCGATCGCCGCCCGGCCGGCGACGGACGCGTTCAGGGTGACGGCGCGGGCGCCCGTGGCGCGGAGCCAGCCGGGAAGCCGGCGCGGCAGCGCCGCCCGCATCAGCGCCAGCGACACGCGGACGGCGGGCCGGAGCAGCCGCGTGTCGTAGATGCCGAGCCGGTCCTCCGGGTACGTCACCGAGCGTGCCAGCGCCGGCTCGGCCCGCGCGAAGGCGGCGAGGATCGGGCGGGAGGAGGAGCTGACGAAGCTCCGGTCGAGCAGGCCCGCGCGCCGGACCGCCCCGGCCGCCGCGGCCTCGATCCCCCGGAGCTTGACGTCGAGCTGGACCGCCAGCCCGAGCCGGGCGGCGAGGGCGAGCGCGTCCTCCAGCGGCGTCGCGCCCGTGGGCACCTCGGGCCCGTGAGCGAGCACGAGGCGGCCGTCCGGGCCGCGGAGGACGTCCAGCTCCACCACGTCCACCCCGTGCGCCGCGGCCGCCTCGATCGCCGCCGGCGTGTTCTCGGGCGCGAGCGCCGCGGCCCCGCGGTGCCCGACGCGCACGACGTCCCGCCCGCCGCGGAGAAGCTCGATCACGCGCCGAAGTATCCCGGTTTGCACGCATTTCCCTAGAATCGGCCCGTGGCCCAGCCCGTGCGCAGGAAGCCGGCACAGCCGCCGGCCGACGACCCGCCGCCGCTCGACTCGTCGACGTTCGAGCTCCGGTACCGCTACTCGCGCGCGCGGCGGAACGCGCGGATCCGCCACCGGCAGGAGAACCGGCTCGCGCGCTTCCGTTTCTACATCGTCATGGCGGTGCTCGTCGTGATCGCGATCGCCTTCGTCGTGGGCGCCTGGCACGCGATCCAGCACGTCTTCGGCATCTGACGTGGCGAATTCGCGGATACTGCATCCCGTGCACGATCCCGAGCCACTGCCCCCATACCGGCCCGAGCCCGAGCCGGGCCGGCCGCGGCAGCCGTCGCGCCCGCTCGTGCCCGGGTACTGGGGCGAGCGCCTCGCCTGGGTGGCGGGGCTCGTCCTCGCCATCTCCGCGTTCACCGGCTGGTACTCGGGGACGCAGGCCGACGGTCTCACGCTCTCCGTGCTCGGCTGGCACACGGGCACGCTCGGCAAGCTCGTCTTCTTCATCGGACTCGCCGCGCTGATCCTCGAGGCGCTCCGCGAGGCGGGGATCGAGCTGCCCGCGACGGTGCCGGAGAGCCTCGTGCTGATCGCGCTCGGCTCGCTCGCGACGATCTTCGTCCTGATCCGGCTGATCTCCGTCCCCGACACCTACTTCGCCACTGCCGGCCGGGGGATCGGGCTGTTCATCAGCCTGATCTCGGCGGTCGCGCTGATCGGCGCCGGTCTGCTGCGAGCAGCAGAAGAGCTATAGCGACGCCGAGCACCGCGCCGGCGACGACGTCGAGCACCCAGTGCGCGCCGACGTAGACGCGGGAGAACGCGATCGCGACGGCGAGCAGGTAGAAGAGCGGCGCCGCCCAGCGCCGGACCGACGGCGGCACGGCCGCCGAGAGCACCGTCGCGCAGGCGAAGCTCGTCGCCGCGTGGCCGGACGGGAAGGAGCCGTCGTGCGGAATGTGCATCAGCGGCGCGGGCGAGGGATAGCGGTAGGCGGGCCGCTCGACCCCGGTCAGCGCCTTCAGCACGGACGAGCACAGGTCCGCCGCCGCGACCGCGATGGCGACGAGCACGAACGTGCGCGGCCGCCGCTGCACGAGCGCGACGACGAGCGCCAGCACGAGCCAGACCGCGCCCCACGAGCCGATCCGCGAGAGCCAGACGAAGACGCCGTCGACGGGGTGCCACCGGTGGTTGACGACCCAGCGCTCGAGATGACGGTCCCAGCCGGCCGGCACGAGCTGATCAGATCGGAGCGATCTGCTTCGTCTGGTCGACGAGCCGCTCGAGGTCGAACGGCTTGCCGACGAAGCCGCGCGCGCCCCGGGCCGCCGCCTCGGCGTCGGACGTGCCCGCCGCGGAGCCGCTGAACATCAGCACCGGGATCGCGCCCGTGCCGAACCGGTCCTGCATCCGCCGGAGCATCTCCCAGCCGTCGACCTGCGGCATGAGCACGTCGAGGAGGACGAGGTCGGGCCACTCCTGCTCGATCGAGCTCATGCCCTCGTCCGCGCCGCCCGCCTCGCGGACGCGGTAGCCCTCCTGCTCGAGCGTGACGCGGACGAGCTCGCGGACGCGCTCGTCGTCGTCGACGAGCAGGACGCACGGCGGCTCCTTCGCGCGGGCGCCGGGCCCCGAGCGGTCGAGGAACGCGTTCAGGTCCGCGCGGCGGTAGCGCCTGTGCCCGCCCGGGGTGTAGAAGGTCGGAACCTGCCCGTTGTCCGACCACTTCCGGATCGTGCTCTGCGCGACTCCGAGGAACCGTGCGGCCTGCCCGAGTGTGAGCCACTCGCCGTCGTCCCCGGCCCCGATCGAGGGAAACCTGTTCAAGTCTTCGCCGTTTTCTACCAAAGGTCAACGAACCGTCACGGAGATTACGGCCGAATCGTCCGCACCGTGGTGATGGTCACACCCGGCTTTGGGTTGTCGTGGAGTGCCTCTCCGACCGCGACGCCGACGGCGAAGGCGGCGAGAACGGTCGCGACGACGAGCAGCCGGCGGAGGGCGCGTCGGCGACGCGAGGGCCGGGGTCTTCGCTCGCGGGAGGGCTCGGTCACGGCTCGTAGTCGACGGCGCCGCGTTGGTAGACGTAGAACGCGGCTGCGAGGACGAGGGACAGGTCGCGGGGCCAGCCGGGCGACGGCGCGCGCTCCTCGACGGTCTCGCGGGCCCAGCGCTCCGCGTCGCGGTAGGCAGCGGCGAGCTCCGCGAGCGTGAACGTCTGCCCCAGCCGCTTCCGCAGCTCGTCGACGACGAGCTCGAGCTGCTCGACGAGGCGGTGGTAGCGGCGCCGGTCCTCTCGCTCCGCCTCGAGGCGGCGGTGCCCCGCCTCCCATTCCTGGCGGGCGAGCGTGAGCGCGTCGGACGACATCGCCGGATGCTAGTGATCCACTACCGAGGCTCGCTGCAGCAGCGTTCCGGCCAGAGCGGGCCGAGCTCCGCGAGGATCCGCTCGCCGAGCTCGTAGCCCGGGCGCGCGAGCGCGAACGCCGCGTGGGCGTGGAGGCACTTGAGGCTGCCGCCGCCTGCCCGCCTCGGCGCGGCTCCGCCGACGCCGAGCTCGAGCGACGCGCCTCCGTCGCGGCCGGTGGCGTCCCCGGCGAGCTCGCGCCGGATCCGCCGCTGCTCCTCGTCCGCGCGGGCGAGGCTCGCGGCGAGAGCCGGCTCCGCCGCGACGGCCGCGGTCCAGCGCTCGACGCCGCCGGCCGCCTCGAGCCGGGAGACCGCCGCCACCAGATGGCGGCACGTGACGTAGTACGTCGTCGGGAACGGCTCGCCGTCCGGGTCGTACGGGCTCTGCTCGGTCACCGCCGGACGGCCGAACGGACAGCGGACGACGACCCGCCGGAACGCGCGCGGCTCACGGCCGAGCTGCGCGGCGACGACGGCTCTGTCTCCGTCCCGTTCAGCGTGCACGGGGGCCCATCATGCTGGCCCGCTCGCGCTTCCGCCACTGCTCGATTCCCTTGACGATGTACAGCCGCTCGCCGGGCTTGACGAAGCCGAGCGCGCGCGCCTCGCGCGCGAGCGTGTCGAGCGAGGTCGAGGAGCCGAGCCGCTGCTCGAGCGTCGCCTTCTGCGCCTCGAGCCGCCGCACGACCGCGCGGTGCCGGCTCAGCTGCCCCTGCGCGTCGACGTATGCCTTCAACGGGCGGTAGTAGAGGAGCGCGACGAGCACGAGCGCGGCGACGGCGAGCCAGCGGCGCACCAGGGCCGAGCGCGCAGGACGACGACCTCGTTTCCGGGGCATGCGCGGTCATTCGACGCCGTGAACCTCACGCCTTCCGCGCGATCCCGGCCGGAGGCCAACGCAGCCACAGGCGCGTTGGCCGAAGGCGACCAAGCGGCCGGGGATGGCCGCAAGGCCACCACCGGTCGCGCAGACGTGCGAAACCGCTCGGATCGTCGTCGGCGGACAGGCATCGACCGCGCGGAGCCGGGACCGCGCTCCCGGCGGAGCGCTGACTGCCAACCGCGACCCGAGCCGAAGGAGGGGGCGCGTGGGGGAACCTCGTTCCCCCACGCGTTACGCGATGTCTACTTTGATGACGTTCGTCGATCCCGGAATGTTCACGGCCGTGCCCGCGGTGATGACGACGCGGTCGCCGGGAGCGACGAAGCCCGCCTCCCTGGCGGCGGCGATCGAGCGGCTCCAGAGGTCCTCGACGTCGTTCGTCTCCGGGATCGGCAGCGGCGTCACGCCCCACTCGAGCGCGAGCTGGCGCATGGCGGAGTCGTTGTGGGTCAGCGCGACGATCGGCCGCCGCGGGCGCAGGCGCGCCACGGCCGACGCGGTCCGCCCCGACGAGGTCGGAACGAGGATCGCCATCGCGCGCAGCGCCTCGGCGAGGTCGCACGCCGCGTTCGACATCGCGCCGCCGATCGTCGGGTTCTCGTTCGCCTCGGGCAGCTCGTGGCGGTAGTCCATGCTCGGCTCGATCGCGAGCGCGATCTTGTTCATGTACGAGACGGCCTCGACGGGGTAGTCGCCGACCGCGGTCTCGCCGGAGAGCATCAGCGCGGAGGTGCCGTCGAGGATGGCGTTCGCGACGTCGCTCGCCTCGGCGCGCGTCGGCTCGGCCTGGTGCACCATCGACTCGAGCATCTGCGTCGCGGTGATCACCGGCTTCCCCAGCTCGAGGCAGCGCAGGATGATCCGCTTCTGCAGCAGCGGCACGAGCGCGGGACCGATCTCGACGCCGAGGTCGCCGCGGGCGACCATCACGGCGTCGGTGGCGGCGAGCACGTCGTCGAGCACGTCGACCGCCTCCGTCTTCTCGATCTTCGCGATCACGTGCGCGTGCGATCCCGCCCGCTCGATCAGCGCGCGCAGGTCGCGCAGGTCGGCCGAGGACCGCACGAACGAGAGCGCGACGAAGTCGACGTCGATCCCGAGCGCGAACTCGAGGTCGACCCTGTCCTTCTCCGTCAGCGACGGGATCGGGATCGGGACGCCGGGGAGGTTGACGCCCTTGTGCGAGGTGATCCGGCCGCCGACGAGGACCTCGCAGCGCGCGCGGCCGTCGTCCACCTCGTCGACCCGCAGGCGCACGAGCCCGTCGTCGATGAGCACGTCATGCCCCGGCTGGAGCACGTCGCCGATCACGGCCGGCGCGACCGGCAGCTCGCCGTGGGTCGCCAGCCCCTCGGCGCAGACGGTCACCTCGTCCCCGGTCCGGAGCACGACCGGCTCTGCGAGCCCGCCGACGCGGAGCTTCGGCCCCTGGAGGTCGGCGATCACCGCGATCGGGCGGCCGATCTCCTCGGCGACGCGGCGAACGCGCGCGGCGCGCTCCGCATGTTCCTCGTGCGTGCCGTGGGAGAGGTTGAGCCGCGCGGCGTCCACTCCCGCGTCCACGAGCGCGCGCAACTGCTCGACCGTGTCCGACGACGGCCCGAGGGTGGCGACGATCTTCGTCCGCCGCTGTTGCGCTCCACTCACGTTTCGCAGACTAGCGACCGCTTGCGGGCGGTTCCGGATCCGAAACCGGACCGAGAACTAGGCCTTCGCCTTCGCCTTCTTCGCGCGTGGGAACGCCGATCGTCCCGGGTACTCCGCCTTGCCGCGCAGGCGCTCCTCGATCCGGAGGAGCTGGTTGTACTTCGCGACGCGGTCGGAGCGCGCCGGCGCGCCGGTCTTGATCTGACCGGTGCCGAGCGCGACCGCGAGGTCTGCGATCGTCGTGTCCTCCGTCTCGCCCGAGCGGTGCGACATCACGGCCGTGTAGCCGTGCTTGTGCGCGAGCGCGACCGCCTCGATCGTCTCGGTGAGCGTGCCGATCTGGTTGACCTTGACGAGGATCGAGTTGGCGACGCCGCGGTCGATCCCGAGCTGGAGCCGCCCCGGGTTGGTGACGAAGATGTCGTCGCCGACGAGCTGGACGCGCTTGCCGAGCCTCGTCGTCGTCTCCTCCCAGCCGTCCCAGTCGTCCTCGGCGTTACCGTCCTCGAGCGAGACGATCGGGAAGCGGTCGACGAGCCCCTCCCAGAAGCCGGCCATCTCCTCGGCCGGGAGCTCGCGGCCCTCGAAGCGGTAGACGCCGTCGGAGAAGAACTCGCTCGACGCCGGGTCGAGCGCGATCGCCACCTTGTCGAGATGGCCCGCGCGCTCGGCCGCGTCGAGGATGGCCTGGATCGCGGCCTCGCTCGACGGCAGGTCGGGAGCGAAGCCGCCCTCGTCGCCGACGGCGGTCGGCAGCCCCTGCTCCTTCAGCAGCTTCTGGAGCGCGTGGTAGGTCTCGGCGCCGATCTGCAGCGCCTCGGAGAACGACTCCGCGCCGACGGGGACGACCATGAACTCCTGCAGGTCGATCGAGTTCGCCGCGTGCACGCCGCCGTTGATCACGTTCATCATCGGCACGGGCAGCGTCCGCGCGCCCTTGCCGCCGAGATGGCGGAAGAGCGGCTGCCCGGCCTCGGTCGCCGCCGCCTTCGCGGTCGCGAGCGAGACCCCGAGGATCGCGTTCGCGCCGAGCCGGCCCTTGTTCGGCGTGCCGTCGAGCTCGATCAGCTTCCGGTCGAGCTCCTCTTGGAGGTCAGCCTTCATCCCGCGCACCGCGTCGAAGATCTCGCTGTTCACGTTGGCGACGGCCTTCGTCACGCCCTTGCCGCCCCAGGCGTCGCCGCCGTCGCGCAGCTCGACCGCCTCGTGGACGCCGGTGGAGGCACCGGACGGAACAGCGGCGACCCCGTGCGCCCCGGACTTGAGCACCACCTCGACCTCGACCGTGGGGTTGCCCCGGGAGTCGAGGATCTGGCGGGCGTGGACATCAGCGATCCTGCTCAAAGCGAAACGCCTCCTTCGCCTGGTCGAAATAGCTGTCCTGCTCGGCGAGCGACAGCGTTGTCCATAGCTTTCCATCTGCCGCGGCGAGCTGCTCCGCCCTCTCGACCCGCGCCCGGAAGCGCTCGCTCATCGCTCTGAGCGCAAGCTCGGGATCGACGTTGAACCGCCGCGCGACGTTGACAGTAGCGAAGAGGACGTCGCCGACCTCCTCGAACACGCGCGCGTCGGGCTCCGTCTCGGGCGCGGGCGCTCCCCCGGCGGCGGTGATCGCCTGGCGCAGCTCGAGCAGCTCGTCCGCCACGCCGTCGAGCGTTCCGGCAGGATCCGGGTAGTCGAAGTTCACCGCCGCCGCGCGGCGCTGCACCTTCCGCGCGTGGAGCAGCGCGGGCAGGTTCTCCGGCACGTCGTGGAAGACGCCCTCGCGGCCCTCGTGCTCGCGCTTGATCCGCTCCCAGTGCAGTCGCACGGCGCCTGCACTATCGGCGACGTTGTCGCCGAACACATGAGGGTGCCGTCGAACGAGCTTCTCGTGTACGGCGCGAGTGACCGTCTCGAGGTCGGCGTAGTCCTTTTCCTGGAGCGTCAGCGCAAGGAAAAAGACCTGGAAGAGGAGGTCGCCGAGCTCGTCGACGAGCTTCGCGTCGTCGCCGGCGAGCGCCGCCTCCGCGACCTCGTACGCCTCCTCGACCGTGTGCGGGACGATCGTGCGCGCGGTCTGCTCGCGGTCCCACGGGCAGTCGCGGCGGAGCCGCTCGGTCAGCTGCTGGAGCTCGAGGAGGGCCTGGGCGAGGCCCGGCGTGAGGGCGCCCTCACCCTCCTCGCCGCTCACGTCAGCCTGTCGTGCTCGTCGTCGTCGTCGTGCTCGTCGACGCCGGCGCGTAGCCCGCCTGGTAGGCGACCTTCTTGGCGTAGTCCTTCTTCACGCCGTTGACCCACGCCGTCATCGCGCTCGACTTCTTCTGCTGCAGGATCTGCGTGCGGATCGACTCCTGCACGCTCTTCAGCGGGGTCGTCGACGCGGCCTTGATCGCGCTCAGCGCCTGGATGATGTGCCAGCCGTACTGCGTGTGCACCGGCGCGGAGATCTCGCCCGTCTTCAGCGCGAACGCGACCTTGTCGAACTGCGGGACGGTCTGTCCCTTCTGGATCGTCAGCTTGCCGCCGTTCGACGCCGAGCCCGGGTCCTTCGAGTATTTCTTCGCCAGCGCGGCGAAGCTCGCACCGCCCTTCAACTGCGTCTCGAGCTGGTCGGCGAGCGCCTTGTTGTTGACGAGGATGTGCCGCACGTCGCGGGACGCCGCGGTGTGGTACGTCGACTTGTGCGCGTTGTAGTACGCCGCGACGGCAGCGTCGCTCACCGTGATCGGCGCCGTCACCTTCGCGTAGAGGCGCTCGGAGAGGATCTGCGCCTTCAGCTCGGTCTTCAGCACCGGCTCGGTGAGCCCCTGCGAGACGAGCTGCGCGCGGTACTTCGACTCGCTGCCGCCGAAGTACTGCTTCTTGATCTGCGTCAGCCGCGTGTCGACGTCCTTCGGCGTGACGGCGATACCGAGGTCCTTCGCCTTCTGCTCGAGCTCGGACTCCTGCACGAGGTAGGTGATCGCCTGGTCCTGCAGCGACTTGTACGCCGTCGTCCCCGCCTTCGGGAACGCGGTCTTGCGCGCCTTGTACGAGGCCTGCGCCGACGCCATCAGCGCCGCGAACTGGGCCTTCGTGATCGTGGCGGATCCGACCGTCGCAACCGCGTCGGACGGGACGCTCTTCGAGCCGCCGCCGCAGCCCGCGACGAGCAGCGCGGCGACGAGCACCAGGGGCAGAGCCAGGTAGCGAAGCGTTCTCATGTCAGTCCCAGTGAGGTCGGAGGGGTGAGGTCGGAGGGGAGATGGGCCGGTACAGCGGGCGGATCAGCGAAACCTCACGCTGCCTGGCGGGAATCCAAGATAGCATCGACAAGTCGGAGCGCCTGCGGAAACCCTTCTTCGCCGCGAAGACTTACTTCCCTATTAGCTACGACGTACACAGCAGTGTGGATTCGCTCCCGGAGCTCCCTCAGCTCGCCTGAGCCGAGCACGAGCCGGCCCACGGTGGCCTTGCCGCCCCGGTACACCAGATAATCGGCACCGAGCCGCGCGACCTTGATCTTCGCCTCCTGGATCGCGAACAGGTGCTCGACCGGCTCCGGCAGCGGGCCGTACCGGTCCTCGAGCGCGGCCTGGAGCTCGCGCAGCTCGTCCTCCGTCTCCGCGAGCGCCAGCCGGCGGTGGATGTCGATGCGGAGCGCCTCCGAGGCGACGTACTGCTGCGGGACGTAGGCGTCGATCCGCGCGTCGATCCGCACCGGCCGGGCGGCGACCCGCCGCTGGCCCTGGAGCTCGGCCACCGCCTCGTTCAGGAGCTCGACGTAGAGCTCGAAGCCGACGGCGGCGACGTGGCCGGACTGCTCCGCCCCGAGCAGCTCGCCGGCGCCGCGGATCTCGAGGTCCCGCATCGCGATCGCGAAGCCCGCGCCGAGCTCGGTGTGGTCGGCGAGCGTCGCGAGCCGCGCCCGCGCCTCGCCCGTCAGCTCGCGCGCGTCGGGATAGAAGAGGTACGCGTACGCGGTCTCGTCCGAGCGGCCGACGCGGCCGCGGATCTGGTAGAGCTGCGCGAGCCCGAGCGCGTCCGCGCGCTCGACGACGAGCGTGTTCGCCTGCGGGATGTCGATGCCGGACTCGATGATCGTCGTCGAGACGAGCACGTCCGCGTCGCCGCGCAGGAACGCGTGCATCTTCTCCTCGAGCTCCTTCTCGCGCATCTGCCCGTGCGCGACGAGGATCCGCAACCCGGGGACGAGTTGCGCGAGTTGGGCCGCCCTCTCTTCGATCGTCTCCACGCGGTTGTGAAGGAAGAAGCTCTGGCCGCCGCGCTCCTGCTCGCGCGTGAGCGCGAGCACGACCAGCTCCTCGTCGTATTCACCCACCGTGGTGCGAATGGGACGCCTCCCCTCCGGAGGGGTCTCGATGATCGAGATGTCGCGCATGCCGGCGAGCGACAGGTGCAGCGTTCGCGGGATCGGCGTCGCGCTCAGCGTCAGCACGTCGACCTCGAGCCGCAGGGCCTTCAGCAGCTCCTTCTGCGCGACGCCGAAGCGCTGCTCCTCGTCGAGGATGACGAGCCCGAGCTCCTTCGGGATCACGTCGCGGCTGAGGATGCGATGCGTGCCGACGAGGATCTCGACTTTCCCTTCGGAAAAGTCTGTGAGGATGCGCTTGACGTCTCGCTGTGGGACGAAGCGAGACACCATCTCCACCCGGACGGGGAAATCGCGATAGCGATCTCTCAGCGTGTTCCAGTGCTGCTCCGCGAGGATCGTCGTCGGCGCGAGCATCAATACCTGCTTCCCGTTGACGGCGACGGCGAACGCCGCGCGGACGGCGACCTCCGTCTTGCCGAAGCCGACGTCGCCGCAGACGAGCCGGTCCATCGGGCGCGGCGCCTCGAGGTCCTCCTTCACCGACTCGATCGCGTTCTCCTGGTCCGGCGTCTCGCGGTACGGGAACGACGCCTCCAGCCGCTGCAGCCACTCGTGGTCGAGGTCGTACGCGATCCCCTCGCGCGTCTGCCGCTGCGCGTACAGCTGGATCAGCTCCGTGGCGAGCTCCTGCACCGACTCGCGCGCGCGCGACTTCAGCAGCTGCCACGCCTTGCCGCCGAGCTTCGAGAGCGCGGGCGCCTTCGCGTCGGCGCCGATGTAGCGCGAGACCTTGCCGAGCTGCTCGTGCGGGACGTAGAGGCGGTCGTCGCCGCGGAACGCGAGCAGCAGGTAGTCGCGGGTGACGCCGGCGACCTCCTTCGTCTCGAAGCCGAGCAGCTTGCCGACGCCGTGGTCCTCGTGGACGACGTAGTCGCCGGTGCGCAGGTCGGCGAAGGACTGGAGCGCGCGGCCGCCGATGCGGCGCTCGCGCGGGACGCGGCGGCGGAAGACCTGGTGGTCGGGGAGGAGCGCCAGCCCGAGCTCGCGCCAGACGAAGCCGCGGCGCGCGGGCGTGACGGCGAACAGGATCTCCGGCTCCTCCGGGAGCGGGTCGCCCGGCTCGAGCAGGCGCGCCTCGACCTTCCGCAGGAGGTTCTGTGTGCGCAGCGCCTCGCCGCGGTGCGGGAACGCGACGACGACGCGGAGCCCGGCGCGGACGAGCGCCGCCAGCTCGTTCTCCGCCTCGGCGAGGCCGCGCGCGGCGATCGCCGGCGGCTGTGCCTCGAACGCGAACGGCTGGTTTCGGGGGAAGGAGTCGAGCTCCGTCGCGCCGGTGAGCGGGACCGGCTCGAGGCCGTCGTCCTCCCAGACGCGGCGCACGTCCTCCGGCTGGAAGACGAGGTCCGGCGCGCGCTCGAGCGGAGGGACGAGGTCGTCCGGGACCGGGCGGATCTCGTCCTCCTCTCCGTGCCAGTCCTCGAGCAGGTCGAGACGCCGTTCGGCCGCGGGGTAGACGACCGTCTCCGGGACCGGGTGCAGGGCGCGCTGCGTGAACGGCGAGAAGGCGCGGATCGACTCGATCTCGTCGCCGAAGAACTCCACGCGGAGCGGCTCGTGGCCGGTCGTCGGGAAGACGTCGACGAGGCCGCCGCGGACCGCGAACTGGCCGCGGTCGTCGACCCGCTCGACCCGCTCGTAGCCGGCGAGCGAGAGCTCCTCGGCCAGCCCCTCGACGCCGGGTTCCATCCCGGCCCGGAGCGTGATCGGCTCCGGGCGAGCCTCCGGCGGCGGCAGCGGCTCCGCGAGCGCGCGCGCGGACGCGCAGACGAGCCCGCCGCGCGCGAGCACGCCGAGCGCCCGCGCGCGCTCGCCCACGAG